>JBDHTL010000076.1:0-17807 GCA_039808645.1 Rhodoblastus sp.
CTGCGTCCAGCGCGCCGGCGAGCGACGCCGGCTCGTCGAGTTCGTCGAGCAGCGCTTCGGCCTGATGCTGGCGCTGGCGCGCCTCGTCGCGATTGGCGAGCGCGGCGGCCTTGGCTTCCTGCAGCGCGGACAGGCGCGCCGACGAGGCCGCGCGACGCTTCTCGGCGGCGGCGAGCCGCTCGCGCGTTTCGTTGACCGCGCGCTCGGCCGCGCGCTGTCCGGAACGCGCTTCCTGCTCGGTCTGGGCGGCGGCGCGCAAGGCGTGCTGCGCGGCTTCCGCCTGCGCGCGCAATTTTTCGGCCTCGCGCCGCGCCGTTTCCGCTTCGCGCGTGAGATCGCCGAGCCGGTTCTTCTCCGCCAGTCTTCGCGCGGCGGGCGTGGGCGCCTCGGCGCCCTGCGTGAATCCGTCCCAGCGCCAGAGGTCGCCTTCCTTGGAAACCAGTCGCTGGCCGGGCTTGAGAAGCCCGCGCAGGCGCGGACCCTCTTCGCGCAGCACGACGCCGATCTGCGCGAGGCGGCGCGCCAGCGCCGGCGGCGCCTGCACGAGCTGCGACAGCGGCGTCACGCCGGGCGGCAGCGCCGGATCGCCGGCCGCATCGGTCGCGGCCCAATGCGCGGGCGCGGACGTGTTGGCGGAGGCTTCGAGATCGTCGCCGAGCGCCGCGCCGATCGCGGCCTCGTAGCCCTTCTCGACCTTCATCTCCTCGACCACGGGCGGCCAAAGCCCGCCGGCGTTGGAATCGAGCAGCTTGGACAGCGTGCGAATTTCGGTTTCGAGCCGTTGCGCCCTGCGGTCGGCTTCCGTCAGCGGCCCGCGCAGTTCCGCTTCTGTCTCACGCGCAGCGGCGTGCGCGTCTTCTGCGGACAGCGCGCGCTCTTCGGCGGCTTGCGCTTCTTCCAGCAGGTTCTCGAGCGTCTCGGCCAGCGCATGGGCTTCTTCCTCGCCCGAGACGCCCGACGCGATCATCGCGAACTCGGTTTCGAGGCGCGTGATCTCGGCTTCGAAACGCGCGAGCCGCTGCGTTTCGTCGCGCACGCTGGCCTCGGCCGCCGCGCGCCGCGCGCTGGCGTCGGACAGGAGCGCCTGCGCGTCCGACAGCAGGCGCTCGGTCTCGGCGAGTTTTTCTTCCGCCGATCGCGCGCGCTCGGCGGCCTCGGCGCGCAGGTCGCTTTCCGATTCCTCATGTTCGCGCAATTCGCCGTCTTCGGCTTCCAGCCGCGCGATCGATTGCGTGGCGTCCTCGATCAGCGCCTTCTCGCGTTCGAGGTCGCGGGCGATCTGTTCGATCCGCCGCGCGATTTCGGCGGCGCGCTCTTGCGCGCGCTTTTCTTCCGCCTCCAGCGTCTCGCGGGCGAGCGCGATCCGCTGCAGCGCCGCGCCGGCGCGGGCTTCCTGTTCGCGCAATCCGGGCAGGCCGTGCGCGGCGACCGCCTGCAGGCGCGCGGCTTCGGCCTGTTGCGTCGTGCGTTCGGCGACCTCGCGCACGTCGGCCTCGAGTTTTCGCTCGGCGTCCGCGAGCGCGCGGCTCGCCTCGCGATGCAGGCTCAGCGCGACCAGCGCCTCGTACCTGCGGATGTCGGAGGCCAGCGACTTGTAGCGCGAGGCCTGCCGCGCCTGCCGCTTCAGCGAATCGATCTGCGCGTCGACCTGCTTCATCACGTCTTCGAGGCGCGTGAGGTTTTCTTCCGCGCCTTTGAGGCGCAATTCGGCCTCGTGCCGGCGCGAATGCAGGCCGGCGACGCCGGCGGCCTCTTCCAGAATGCGGCGGCGCGCCTGCGGCTTGGCGGAAATGATCTCGCCGATCATGCCCTGGCGCACCAGCGCCGGCGAGCGCGCGCCGGTCGACGCGTCGGCGAACAACAGCTGCACGTCGCGTGCGCGCACTTCGCGCGCATTGACGCGGTAGGAGGAGCCCGCCTCGCGCTCGATGCGGCGGGTGACCTCGATCGTTTCGCTGTCGTTGAAGGCGGCGGGCGCCGTGCGCTGCGAATTGTCGAGCACCAGCCCGACCTCGGCCGTGTTGCGCGCGGGCCGGTTGCCGGAGCCCGAGAAGATCACGTCGTCCATGCCGGACGCGCGCATGTTCTTGTAAGAATTCTCGCCCATCACCCAGCGCAGGGCCTCGACGAGATTCGACTTGCCGCAGCCGTTCGGCCCGACGACGCCCGTCAGGCCCGGCTCGATGTGGAATTCGGTCGGTTCGACGAAGCTCTTGAAGCCGACGAGCCGGAGCTTGTTGAATTTCATGAACGGTTCCCGCCGCCGCCACGGCTCATTGACGCTTGAGACTAGAAAGCGTCACAGGCGGTCGGGAAATGCAAGCAAATCACGGCTTTTTCTTGTGTATGGCGGGGATTTCCCCTCGCGCGCATCTGTCATCCCGGCCGCAGCGAAGCGGAGAGCCGGGATCCAGAAGCCACGGGCGCGCTCTGGAGCCTGGATCGGCCTTCGGCCGCCCAGGATGACAGGCGGGACGGTTTGTCACGTAAACGCGGAAAAAGGGAGATGCGACCTATTTCTTGTCCAGGAACGGCGCCAGCGTCTTGTCCAGTTCGCCCGCCGCGATCTCGCCCTTCTTGCGCTCGCCGTTGATGAAGAAGGTAGGGGTCGAATCGACGCCGAACTTGTCGGCGCCGCGCTGGCGCACCTTCAGCACGTTCTGGTAGAGGGCGTTGTCGCCCAGACACTTCTTGAAGTCGTCCGAGCCGATTCCCGCCTGCTTGACCGTCTGCTCCAGCGCGTCGAGCGGCTTGTCGACGAAGGCCCAGTTCTTCTGCTGCGCGAACAGGAGGTCGACCAGCGCCTCGCGCTTGTCGCCGGCAAAGCGCGCCAGCATGAAGGCCGCCGCCGCCAGCGCGTCGAGCGGAAACTCGCGCAGCGTGAAGCGCACCTTGCCCGTATCGATGTAGTTCTTCTTCAAGAGCGGGTAGGTTTCGTTGTGGAAGGTCGCGCAATGCGAACACGTCATCGAGGCGTATTCGACGATCGTGACCGGCGCGTCGGCATTGCCGATCCAGACGTCCGGCAGCGCGTCGGGCGCCATGAGTTCCTTGACGTCGACCTTGCCGTCGGCCGCGAAGGCCGCGCCGGAAGCCAGAATTCCGGCGGATGCGGCGGCGCCGGCGAGAAGGAGGCGGCGCGAAAGGAAAAGCGGCTGGGTCATGCTCGGTTCCGTGGTGGCGGCGGGCAGGGCGGGCCGCTCTCGGCGAAGTCAGTGCTGGCCGAATATGGCAAATGCAGGGTTACGGCAAGCCGAACCCTCGGGCTAGCGCCGTTTTTCGGTCAGCGCGGCGGCGCCGAGGCGCGTCAGCGCGGCGCGCAGCGCCTCGTCCTCGATCCCCTGCGCCAATCGTTCGGCCTCCGCCCGGGCGCGCGGATCGACGGGCGGCGGCTTGCGCGCCGTTCTGCGCCTGGGCGCGAACGGCTCGGCGCGCAGGGCCACCTTGCCGACGCAGCGCCAGCCCAGATGCGCGTTCACCCGCTCGATGATGACGGGCGAGAGATGCTGGATCTCGAGCCCCATGCCCGGCGCGACGCGCAGCATCAGCGTCGCGGGCTCCGCCGCTTTTGTCGGGTCGCTCTTCGGTCCGCGCGGCGGCCAGCGCAACCTTGCCGGTTCGCAAACGGCGGCGAGTCGCTCGCCGACGATTTCCGCCCAGTCGAGCACGAGCGTCGCCTGCGACATGCCGAGCTTGGCGACGAGCGGGTCGAGCGCGTCGGACAGGAATTCGGCGAGCGGCTTGGCGCTGGCTCTGCGGCGGGGCGGCGGCATGGGGCGAGGATAACGCGGCGGGCGGCGCGCGGCGAGCGCGCCGGCGGCGAACTTCGTGATATTGATCTCGCGCCGATGCTGTCCCGCGCTTCTCCCGCCGCCGCGCTCCTCGCCTGGTACGACCGCCACGCCCGCAAACTGCCGTGGCGCGCGCGCCGTGGCGAGACGCCCGACCCCTATGCGGTCTGGCTTTCCGAAATCATGCTGCAGCAGACGACGGTGGCCGCCGTCGGCCCTTATTTCGCTCGCTTCATCGAACGCTGGCCGACGGTGGAGGCGCTCGCGGCCGCGCCGGACGAGGACATCATGCGCGAGTGGGCCGGCCTCGGTTATTATTCGCGCGCCCGCAATCTCGCGGCCTGCGCGCGCGCGGTCCGCGCCCGCGGCGGGTTTCCCGCGGACGAGGCGGCGTTGCGCGAATTGCCCGGCGTCGGCCCCTACACGGCGGCGGCCATCGCGGCCATCGCGTTCGACAGGCGCGCCGTCGTCGTCGACGGCAATGTCGAGCGCGTCGTGTCGCGTCTCTACGCGATAGAAACGCCGCTCCCGCGCGCCAAGATGGACATTCGCGCGCGCGCCGACGAATTGACGCCACGGGACCGGGCCGGCGATTTCGCGCAGGCGATGATGGACCTCGGCGCGACGATCTGCACGCCGAAGAAGCCCGCCTGCGCGCTTTGCCCGCTGGCCGAAGGCTGCCTTGCGCGAAAATCCGGCGCCCCGGAGACCTGGCCCCGCCGTGCGCCGAAGGCGGCGCGGCCGGAACGGCGCGGCGCGGTCTTCGTCGCCATGCGCAGCGACGGCGCGGTCCTGCTGCGCACGCGCCCGCCGAAGGGCCTGCTCGGCGGCATGGCGGAATTCCCGGGCACGGAATGGTCTGCGGATTTCGACCTTTCGCGCGCGCCGGAAGATGCGCCGCTCGCGCTCGCATGGCGACGGACGGCCGGCGAAGTCGCGCATGTCTTCACCCATTTCGCGCTCGCGCTGACCGTGTATGTCGGCGAGGCGCCGCAGTCGCGCGCCGCCCCGGCCGATACGCGATGGATCGCGGCGGACGCGCTCGCGCGCGAAGCGCTGCCGAGCCTGATGCGCAAGGTGGCTGCGCACGCCGGCCTCGACCTGCCGCGCCGATGAGCGGCCTTGCCTTGCGGCGCCGCCAATGCAGGATAGGCGCCTCCCGCGACTGCCCATCGAGAGGCCCAGGATGGCGCGACGCAAGCCGGCGATCGAAGTCGAGATAACGGAAGGCGCCATACGCGTGCGTCACGCGGGCCGCACGCTGACCGTGATCGCGAGCGCGCCGCCGCCGGACGCGGACGAGGCTCCGGATTTCCTCGTCAGCCTCGACGACATCGAACGCTGGGACGTCCCGCACGAGGAAGACGAGATCGACGTCGAGAAACTGCAGTTGATCCTGGCGGCGATCGAGGACGAATGCGATCGCCACGGCCTCACGGTCGAATTCGATTAGGCAGGCGCGCGTTCGATCCGCGCATGTCAGAATGTGGAGCGCGCGTTTCGCGAAAGACCCGCGTCCCCTTTTTCGCCGCGCGCGGACGGCGGCCGCAGCGTCTCGTCCCACGGGCTGACGAAAGTCCGCTGCTGGATGCATTCCCACAATTGCACGCCGGGCTGCCGCATGATCGGGATCAGCGCCGCGCCCGCCAGCATGCCGCCGATATGCGCCCACCAGGCGACCGCGCCGTCGCCGGGCGTGACCACGTGCCATATCTGCAGCGCCGCCCAGGCGAGGATCACATACATGGCGCGGATCGCGACGACCTTGATGAAGACGAGCACGCGCACATGCGCGCAGGGCCGGATCATCAGATAGGCGCCCATCACGCCGGCGATCGCGCCGGAGGCGCCGACCAGCGGCGCCTGCGGATGCGTGGTGAAGACGCAATAGAGCAGCGCGCCGAACATGCCGCACAGCAGGTAGAAGAACACGAAGCGCACATGGCCGAGCGCGTCCTCGATGTCGTCGCCGAAAATCCACAGGAACAGCATGTTGCCGATCAGATGCGACCAGCCGCCGTGCAGGAACATGTAGGTGACGAGCGGCGTGAAGCGTTCGACGGGCCCCAGGTCGTTCGTGCCGAACATCAGGGCCGGCGTCACGCCCCAGTGGCGTTCGAACGCGATGTCCTCGCCCATGCTGACCGACTGGCGCCACAGGAAGATCGCGATGTTGATCGCGATCAGCGCGTAGGCGACGTAAGGCGTGTCGCGCCGCGCATGGGGCGCGTCGTCGCCGAGAGGAATGAGAACCATGGGCCCCGCTCTGTTGCGGGCGCGATACTAGACCGGTTTCGCGGTCGGGGCGAAATGCGGGCCTATTCGCCCGCCGCCCGCATCCCGTCGCGGACGATCGCGCGCAGCGCGTCGATCGAGCGCAATTGCGCGCCGTCCTCGAAATGCCAGAAGGTCCAGCCGTTGCAGGCGGGCAGGCCCTGCGCCAGCGCGCCGGTCTTGTGGATGGAGCCGACGATCTGACCGAGCGCGAGCGTTCCGTCCGCGCGCACCATGGCGCGGAAGCGGCGCTTCTCGTCGACCAGCGCCGTTCCCGGCGCAATGAGGCCGGCTTCGACCACGCTGGCGAAAGCGACGCGCGGTTCGGCGCGCTTCGACGGCGCGGGCGTGAGCGCTTCGGCCGGCAGCGGTTCGACGGCGGCGATGCGTTTTCGCGCAGCCGAAGCGTATGTCACGTCGCGCTCGATGCCGATGAAATGGCGGTTCATGCGGCGCGCGACGGCGCCGGTCGTGCCGGAGCCGAAGAAGGGATCAAGCACGGTGTCGCCGGCCTTCGACGCCGCCAGCATGATGCGCGCCAGCAGGGCTTCGGGCTTTTGCGTCGGATGCGCCTTGCGGCCGGCTTCGTCCTTGAGGCGCTCGCCGCCGGTGCAGATCGGCAGATACCAGTCGGAGCGCACCTGGCAATCCTCGTTGCCGGCCTTCAGCGCCTCGTAGTTGAACGTGTAGGACTTGGTCGCAGAGTCGCGCGCCGCCCAGATCATCGTCTCGTGGGCGTTGGTGAAGCGGCGGCCCCGGAAGTTCGGCATCGGGTTCGCCTTGCGCCACACGATGTCGTTGAGGATCCAGAATCCCAGATCTTGCATGATCGCGCCGACGCGGAAGATGTTGTGGTAGGAGCCGATGACGAAGATCGTGGCGTCCTTCTTCATCGCCCGGCGCGCCGCGCTGAGCCACTCGCGCGTGAAGCTGTCGTAGTCCGCGAAGGAGGCGAACTTGTCCCAGTCGTCGTCGACCGCGTCGACCATGCTCTGGTCGGGGCGCGACAGCGCGCCTTCGAGTTGCAGATTGTAGGGCGGATCGGCGAAGACGAGGTCGGCGCAGCCTTCCGGCAGGCCGCGCAGATGCGCGATGCAGTCGCCGATGAGGATTTCGTCCCGGGGAACGGCGTGAGAAACGCCTTGGGAGACGGCTTGGGCGCCGGCGCGTGGCACGCCGGGGAAGCGCGAAGCCGAAGGACCAGTACGCGATACCTGAATCTGGGCCTTCGGGCTCGCCGCCCCGGCACGTGCGCTACGCATGAACTCATACCGGTTACGCTACCAACACGCGCAATATGCCGGGACGAGGTAAAAGCGGCGTTTAGGAGAAGAGGAAATTCCTGTCCCTTTTTCGGACGCTTGCGTTAAGAAAACGCGTCGATTTTTCAATAATTTGCGGTGGCCTATCGCGGCCGGGTTAAGGAATGATTGGCGCGCGCGGCCTCGGGCCGGCCTTGCAGCGGAAAAAGTGCGCGGCGGCGCCTTCAGAACGGCAGCGCGGCCTGACGCATCGGCGAAAACGTCATGCGGTGGTGCCGGCAGGGGCCATGCGCTTCGAGTGCGGCGAGGTGTCGCGCCGTCGCATAGCCGGCGTGCCTGTCGAATTCATATTCGGGATGGAAGACGGCGAGCCGGGTCATCATCCGGTCGCGCAGCACCTTGGCGACGATCGAGGCGGCCGCGATCGACAGCGACAGCGCGTCGCCCTTCACGATCGCGGTCGCGGCGCAGGGCAGGCCGGGCGGCGGGTCGTTGCCGTCCACGAGAATGTGCGTGGGAGACAGGGCGAGCCCCGCCACGGCGCGACGCATGGCGAGATGGGTCGCCTGCCGGATGTTGATCGCGTCGATCTCGCGCGCCGAGGCGCTGGCGAACGAGATCGCCCTGGCGCCGGCGCAGATATCGGCGAACAGCGCCTCGCGCGCCTTCGCCGACAGGACCTTCGAATCATCGACGCAGGGCGGCGGCGCGGCGCGATCGAGCACGACGACGGCGGCGCAGACGGGTCCTGCGAGCGGGCCGCGACCGACCTCGTCCATGCCCGCGACGAAGCGGCCGGCCTTTTTCGGCAGATCGTTCTCGAATCGAAAATCCGGCAAGGCCGCGCTCCCGACGCCAGCCCGATTCGCCGCGAGCGGGGCGTCCGGCGCAGATAACGTCATTGCCTCGGCGCATGCAAAGGCGGGTCTGCGCGCCATGACCGACCGGCGCGGGCGTTAGGGTTACATCCCGTTACAGGCCTTCATTTCCGCAGGATTGCTGGTCATCGTCCCTAATTGTCGGTAAATTGTCTCATCAGGTATTGCCTCGTGGGAAAGCAGCAATGGACGACACCATCGAGATCGCACCGCGGCCTTCGCAAGCCGCGGCCGATTCGGCGCCCTCCGCCGCCATGGCGGGCGGGGGCGTGTTTCACCCCGAGATTCAGGACAGCGGCCGCAACGCGGTCTTCGCTTCGCTGGTGAAGGGCGATTCGGACATCACTGGCCTCGTCGCCTATTCGATCTTCAAGCAGAACGAACTGGACTGGTTGCAGGAATTCCGGAGCGCCAAGGGGCGCGAGCCGACCGACGGCGAAGCCGATTCCTACATCATCGGCGAAAGCACGCCGCGCCGCCTGGCGACCTACCGCCATCTGGCCGACGCGACGCTCACCGGCAACGGTCCCGATATCGCCAGCGGCGGCCCCTCGGCCTCGCGCGCGGTCTCGCTGCAGCCGCACAAGCCGGCCGGCGCGTCCGGAAGCTTCGGCGCGTCGGCGCTTCTCTACATCGTCCTGACGCTCGTCCTGCTCGTCGTCGTCTATTATTCCGCGCGCTACGGCGTGCCGAAGATCGGCGGCTGACATTCCGCGAGCGCGTCAGGCGAACGCGTCTTCTACAGTCGAGCGCGTCTCCTACGGTTGAAAGAGGCTGAGCTGCTCGCCTCTGCGGGCCGGCGGCGTGAACAGGTCGGCGCGCAGCCGCGTTCGCGTCCTGGCGAAGCCGATCTTTTCGGTCGCGATCTCGAACCGTCGCCCGATCATCCAGGCGTAGGGTCCGGTCCCGCTCATGCGCTTGCCGAACGTCGCGTCGTAGAGTTTGCCCTCGCGCATGCCGCGCACCAGCGACAGGACGTGCCGCGCCTTGCCGGGATAATGCGCGACCAGCCATTCGGCGAAGAGGTCGCGCGCCTCGTTCGGCAGGCGCAGGACAATATAGCCGGCCTCGCGCGCGCCGCGCGCATGGGCGCGCGTCAGGATCGTCTCGATCTCGTCGTCGTTGATCGCCGGAATGACCGGGGCGACCATGACGCCCGTGGGAATGCCGGCCTCCGCCAGCCGCTCGATCGTCTCCAGGCGCTTCTCGGGCGAAGCGGCGCGCGGCTCCATCTTTCGCGCCAGAGACGGATCGAGCGTCGTCACCGAGATCGCGACCTTGGCCAGGCCGCGCTCGGCCATCGGCCCGAGAATGTCGATGTCGCGCTGGACCAGCGCCGACTTGGTGACGATGCCGACCGGATGATTGGCTGCCGAAAGCGCCTCCAGGATGGAGCGCATCGTGCGGTAGGTTCGCTCGATCGGCTGATAGGGATCGGTATTCGTGCCGATGGCGATGGTGCGCGGCTGATAGCCGGGCGCCGACAACTCGCGCTCGAGCAATTGCGCCGCGCCTTCCTTCACGAACAGCTTCGTCTCGAAGTCGAGGCCGGGCGAGAGGCCCATATAGGCGTGCGTCGGCCGCGCGAAACAATAGATGCAGCCGTGCTCGCAGCCGCGATAGGGATTGATCGAGCGGTCGAAGGAAATGTCCGGCGAATCGTTGCGCGTGATGATGGCGCGCGGCCGCTCGGCATGGACCTCCGTGCGCAGCGCCTCGATCTCGCCGAGCGAGCCCCAGCCGTCGTCGACCGACGCGCGCGCCTCCTTCTCGAAGCGCCCCGTCCTGTTCGTCGCCGCGCCGCGCCCGCGCAGCGCCTTTGGCGCGACCGGCGCATCCGCGCCGGCCAGGTCGTCGCCTCTGTGGGCGCCGAGAAGCGCGCGAGGATCGCGTGGCCCGACGCGAACAACTTCCAGACCAGCGCTAGCGACTGCACTGCGACCCATGACGGCCTCCTCGCGCACCTACCCGAATCCACTGACGCCTGACGCAACACGCAACGCGACCCAGTCCGCCGGCCGGCTGAGCAGCCATGAACAAAGCGGGAACAGTGAACAAATATGGAACATCTGGCGAAGCTGTCAAGCGGGGTCGCCGCCTCACAAAGAGGCGCCGGAATCGCGCGGGCCAGTGCTAGAGAGCGCCATGCTATCGGTCATCGTTCTCGCGCCGTCCGGCCTCGATCCCGCGGCCGGCCGCGCCCAGGAGGCCACCGTCCGCTCGCTGGCGGCGCTGGTCGGAGCAGCCGTGGCGGACGTCGTGCGCGACGCCTGCATCGTCGGCGCGCCTGGATCGCGACTGTCTGCGGTCGCCGATCACGCCGGCTGCGCGCTGGTGGAAGAGGCGGACGCCCTCGAGGGCCTCGGCAAGGCGGTGCGCGCGGCGCGCAGCGATCGCGTCTTCGTCCTCGCGGCCGGCTACGCGCCCCTGTCGGGGTTCAACGACGAAATGTCGGATTGGGCGCTGTCGGCCGCGCCGCCGGCGATGGCGCTGCGCGCCGAGCCCGGCGGTCTGGCGCAGCGCCTCTTTCCCTCGCTCGCGCGCTGCGTCGGCGTCGTCGGGCAGAGGCAGGACATTCTGGCGGTCGCCGGCGACGGCCCGGCGACGCTGGCGCGCAAACTGGGCGCGCGCACGCTCCACACGCGCGCGCGGCGCGTCGTCTGAAGCGCCTCAGCGCGAGAACGTGTTGCAGGAATCGACCTGCCCGCTCTGCAGGCCGCGCTGCAGCCATTGCACGCGCTGCGCCGAGGAGCCGTGCGTGAACGAGTCCGGCACGGCGTAGCCGCGCGAGGCCTTCTGCAGGCGGTCGTCGCCGATCGCCTGCGCGGTCGCGACCGCCTTCTGGATGTCGTCCGGATCGATGTTGCGCCACTTCGAATTGGCGTGCGCGGCCCATACCCCGGCCAGGCAATCGGCCATCAGTTCGACGCGCACCGAGAGATTGTTGGCGTCCGCGCGGCTGTCGGCCTCCTGCTGCGCGCGCTGCACCTTCGGCAGGATGCCGAGCAGGTTCTCGATGTGGTGGCCCATCTCGTGCGAGATCACGTAGGCGTAGGCGAAATCGCCGCCGCCGCCGAAGCGCTGCTGCATGTCGCGGAAGAAGGACGTGTCGAGGTAGATCTTCTTGTCGAGCGGGCAGTAGAACGGGCCCATCGCCGATTGCGCCGCGCCGCAGGCCGACCGGGTCGCGCCCGAGAACATAACGAGCGGCGCCGGCGTGAACTTGATGTTCTTCTGCTTCGGCAGGACCTCGGCCCACACGTCCTCGTTCATGCCGACGATGGCCGCCACGAACTGCCCGATCTGGTCGGACGGCGCGCCGGTCTGGCGCGTGGTCTGCTGTCGCGGCGCCTGCTCCTCGGTCGTCTGGCCGCCGCCGCGGAAATTGTTCAGCATCTCCGCGCCGCCGATGAGGATGCGCGGATCGATTCCGAGCGCGTAGGCGATCACGCCGAGGATGACCATCGTGCCGAGGCCGAGATGGCCGGCCCCGCCCATCATCGGGCCGCCGCCTCCGCCCGCGTCGGCATATTGGTCGTCGCCGCGACGGTCTTCGATATTGTCGGAGCGACGGGCGTCTTCCCAGCGCATGGCGGCCCTCCCGGGGAAATTCCGGCCGCGTCCTACGGCCGAACTTCGGCTTCGATGCCAGTTCTACAGCTATGTTTCAAGCGCGGCCGCTTCAAGCGGGGCGAACGTCATGCGCTATTCTCGAATTGCGGCGTCCCGCCGTCGAGCGCGCGCCTGAGCGCGCGCAGGTCGCGCCATGCGAGTCGCTTCTGCAGCGGCTGGCGCAGCAGATAGGCCGGGTGCAGCATGGCCATGGCCGGAACGCCACGCCCGCCCGCCGCATAAGTCGTCCAGCGTCCGCGCGTCTTCAATATGCCGTCCTTGATCTCGAGCAGCGCCTGCATCGAGGGCGCGCCGAGGCAGATGAGGAAATCCGCGCCGACCAGTTCGATCTGCCGGCGCGTGAACGGAAGGCAGGCGGCGACCTCCAGCGGCGAGGGCGTGCGGTTGCCCGGCGGGCGCCACGGGATGACGTTGGAAATGTAGACCTGGCTGCGGTCGAGCCCGATCGACGCCAGCATCTTGTCGAGCAATTGCCCGGCGCGCCCCACGAACGGCCGGCCCTCGCGATCCTCCTCCGCGCCGGGCGCCTCGCCGACGAGATGCACCCGCGCGCCGCGCGCGCCGTCCTCGAACACGAGCCGCGTCGCGGTCGTTTTCAGCGCGCAGCCCTCGAAAGCGTCGAGCGCGGCGCGGAGCTCGTCGAGATTGCGCGCTGCGGCGGCTCCTTGCGCGGCCGAGGCCGCGACGGCGGCCGCGTCCGCCGCCAGCGCGGGATTGAGCGGCCGCGACGCTTCGGGCAGGGGCGGCGGGGCCGGGCGGGGGCGGGATTGCGTCTCCTGCTGGAATGACGCGGCCTTCTTTCGCGCGCTTGCCTCCGCGTCATGGGCAGGGACGGCGGCAAAGCGGCGGGGCTGAAGCTCGCTCCGCTCCGCGGGCGCCGCGCGCGCATCCGCGCGCCGCGCCGCCGCCTGCGATTCCGCGAAATAGTCGCGCGGCGTCTCGCCGACCGCCATGTCGACGCCGACATGGCGGTAGAAGTCGAGGGCGGCGGCGACGGCGTCGGGCGAAGGGGCGTCCGGGGCGGGCATGGAGAGAGATTACCGGCTCGCGCCGACGATTGCGAGCAAGGCGCTTGGTCACTTTCGCGCCCTCCCTGTCGCCGCCATAATCCCCAACAGTTTCATCCGCCCGCGATTTCCATGACCGAATCCTCAGACAAGCATTCCTGGCTCGCGCACCTGGCCTCCGACCGCCGCTACGCCGCCATGACGGCGCTCGGCTTCTCGATGGGCATTCCCTATCTGCTCGTCTATTCCACGCAATCGGCCTGGCTGTCGGAGGCAGGCGTTCCGCTGCACACGATCGGCCTGCTCGCCGAACTCACCATCGCCTACAAGTTCAAGTTCATCTGGGCGCCCTTTCTCGACAAGTACGATCCGCCGTTCCTGGCCGGCCTGCTCGGCCGGCGTCGCGCATGGATCGTGCTGTCGCAGGTCGCCATCATCCTGTCGCTGATCGGCGTCGCCTTCGGCGATCCCGCACATTTCATCTGGTGGACCATCGGCTTCTCGCTGGCGCTGGGTTTTGCCGGCGCGACGCAGGACGTCACCATCGACGGCTGGCGCATCGTCGCCGCGCCCGCGCACAAGCAGTCAATGATGACCGCCTTCATGGAGGCGGGCTACCGCGTCGGCACGCTGGCGGCGGGCGCGGCCGCGCTGATCATCGCCGACCGGTACGGCTGGCGCGCCGCCTATCTCTGCATGGCCGGGCTCATCTCGATCGGCGCGGTCGCCGCCTTCGTCGCGCCCGAGCCCGAATCCGACCTGCACGCGGCGCACGACCATCCCGGCCTCGTCGCCACGATCATCGCGCCGATCAAGGAGCTAATCACGCGGCTGGGGCCCTGGGCCGTGCCGGTGCTGCTGCTGATCGCCGGCTTCCGCATGCCCGGCTATCTCACCAGCGCCATGGCCATGCCGCTGTTCAAGAGCCTGCACATATCCGGCACGGACATCGCGACCGTGACGAAGCTCTTCGGTTTCTGGATCGCGCTCGCCGGCACGTTCTTCGCGACCTTCGTCGTGCGCAAACTGGGGCTCATGACGACGCTGCTGATCGGCACGATCGCTGGTTCGGCCTCGCACCTGTCGCTGGCCTGGCTCGCGGCCGAAGGGCGCGGCGACTACGTCGCCTTCGTCGCCGCCGTGAGCGTCGAGGGCTTCGCCTACGCCTTCGCGCAGGTCGTGCTCATCACCTACATGTCGGAACTGGCCTCCACCGAACTCGCCGCCAGCCAATATGCGCTGCTCACCTCGCTCTGCGCATTGCCGGGCAGTTTTCTCGCCGGCGCCTCCGGCTATATCGTCGAGCGCGTCGGCTTCGAGCATTTCTTCATCGGCACGTCGCTGATCGGAATTCCCGTCGCGCTGCTCGCCTGGTTCGTCTGGCGCAACCATCCGCCGGTCGTCACGGCGGCCGAACCGGCCACGGTCGAGTGAGCGGCTCCGCATAAAAGAAGAGCCGCCCGGCAGGGCGGCTCGAGGCATGGGAGGAAACGCCCGAGGGCGCCGCGGCCTTGGCCGCGGACGATCTGTAGGCGATCTCCGGCGCGGACGACTTGACCAGTCTCAAGCGGGATGCGCGTCGCCCGCTATCCGCAGTGCGGCGCGCAATCGCGCGGCGATCTCCCGCTCGCGGCCGAACGGGCCCTGCGCGGACAGCGGTAGCCGGCGGGCGGCGGCCAGACCCTCGGTTCCGAACCTCGAGCGAAGGCTTTCCTGCACCCATGTCTTTTCCTGCGCGCGGCGCCGCGCCTCGAGGCGCGTCCGGCCAAGGTGGGCGCGATGCGCCGCGAGCGCCTCGTGCAGATCCCCGAGCCCCGCGCCCGTCGGCGCCGACACGAGCACGACGGGCACGGTCCACTCGTCCTCGCGGTTGAACAATGTCAGCGCGCCTTCGACTTCCGAGCGCGCGCGCTTTGCGGCGTGGCCCATGTCCGCCTTGGTGACGACGACGATGTCGGGCAGTTCCATCACGCCGGCCTTCATGAACTGGAGCGAATCGCCCGAGCCCGGCTGCACGCAGAGGACGACCGTGTCGGCGGCGAAGGATATGTCGGCCTCCGATTGCCCAATGCCGACGCTTTCCACCAGCACGCGGTCGAAGATCGCGCGCATCAGCGCGACGGCGGCGACCGTGTCGTCGGAGAGCCCGCCGAGCCGGTCGCGCGCCGCCATCGAGCGCACGTAGACGCCCTTGTCCTGCGGGTCGGTCTGCATCCGCGCGCGATCGCCGAGCAAGGCGCCGCCGGTGGCGCGCGAAGACGGATCGACGGCGACGACGCCGACCGTCTCGTTCTTCGAGCGCCAGTCGCGGATGAGCGCGTTGGTCAGCGTCGACTTGCCGACGCCGGGCGGGCCCGTGAGGCCCGCGACATGCGCCTTCGGGTCGGCGGCGGCCGTATCGAGCAGATCGGCCAGTTCCTGCGAGCCGCGCGCGGTCTCGATCAGCGCCAGCGCATGAGCCAGCGCGCGCTTGCCGCCGGCGCGCAGCGCGGCGAGGGTGGGGAAGGACGACGACATTCGGCGATGCAGGCCCTGCGGATTCGCGGTCTTATACCGCAGGTCTGGATTTCGCGTGACTAAAACGACGATCGGTCGTAACATGTTACGAGGAGATGAAAATGCCTAACCGTTTGCGTCGTCCGCTCACTCCCAGGAAGCGCATGGCTAGCTACCGCGAGCGTATGCGCGCGGCCGGCTTGCGGCCGCTGCAAATCTGGGTTCCGGACACGCGTGCGCCGGGTTTTGCCGAAACGTGCCGCCGACAGGCGCGCGCGATTGCGGCCGGCGATCCGGCCGGCGACGAGATCATGCGCTTTATCGAAGGCGTGTACGAATGGCCTGACGAATGAGCCGTCGCGGCGATTTCGTCACGGTCGCGACGCCGGGCGACTATGGAAAGCCGCGTCCGGCGCTCGTCGTCCAGAACGATCTGTTCGAGGCCTTGCCTTCGGTCGTGGTCCTGCCGCTGACATCCATGCTGCGCGACGACGCCGACCAGATTCGTATCGACGTCGCGCCGTCGGACGAGAACGGCTTGCGTGAAAAATCGCAGATCGCAATCGACAAGATCACGGTCGTTCCGGCCGCCAAGGTCGGAAAGACGATCGGCCGCGCCGAAGATGCGCTGATGCTGCGCGTCACGCGCGCAATGGCGCTGTTTCTGGGAATTGCGTGACGCGCGTCACGTCGTCGCCGCGCCGCCGCCGAAGCCGTGCAGGATCAGCATGTAAAGCACCACGCCCGAGATGAAGCCGAACACGCGCGAATTCATCGACAGCGGCACGATGCTCACGCGAGACGCCAGCGCCATGAACACGAGATCGAATAACAGCGACACGCCGAGCAGCCAGACGTAGGGCGGAACCGGTCCTTGCGCGAAAGCCGGATTGCCGCGCGCATAGCCGCCGATCACCACGCCGGCGAAGCACATGATCGGGACGTAGAAGTTTCGCGCGATCATTGGCGCCCCTTGGACCGCGAGCCTTCAGGCTCGCTTCATTTCCGCGACATGCGAGCCCGAAGGCTCGCGGTCCGTCAAGCCGTGCTACCCGCCTGCTGGCCGAGCGCCGCCTGCGCTGCGGCCAGGCGCGCGATCGGCACGCGATAGGGCGAGCAGGAGACGTAGTCGAGCCCGGCCTTCTCGCAGAAGGCAATGGAGGCCGGATCGCCGCCATGCTCGCCGCAGATGCCGAGCTTCATGCCCGGCCGCGTCTTGCGCCCGCGCTCGGCGGCGATCCTGACGAGTTCGCCGACGCCTTCCTGGTCGATGGTCACGAAAGGATCGGTCGGCAGGATGCCCTTGGCCGTGTAAGGCCCGAGGAAAGAGGCGGCGTCGTCGCGCGAAATGCCGAGCGTCGTCTGCGTCAGGTCGTTGGTGCCGAAGGAGAAGAATTCCGCGGCCTCCGCAATCTCGCCGGCGCGCAATGCTGCGCGTGGCAACTCGATCATCGTGCCGACCGTGTAGGGAATGGTCACGCCGGTTTCCTTGGCGACGGCTTCCGCCATCGCGACGATGCGGCCCTTGATGAGATCGAGCTCGGGCTTGGTCATCACGAGCGGCACCATCACTTCGGCATGCACGGTCGTGCCGGTCTGCTTGGAGGCCTCCACCGCGCCTTCGAAGATCGCGCGCGCCTGCATTTCCGCGATTTCCGGATAGGCGATGGCGATGCGCACGCCGCGGAAGCCGAGCATCGGGTTGAACTCGTGCAATTCCTGCGCGCGCGCCTTCAGTTTCGCGGCGTCCGCGCCCATGCTCGCGGCCACTTCCGCGATTTCCTCGTCCGTGTGCGGCAGGAATTCGTGAAGCGGCGGGTCGAGCAGGCGGATGGTCACGGGCAGGCCGTGCATGATCTCGAACAGGGCGGCGAAATCGCCGCGCTGCATCGGCAGCAGCTTGTCGAGCGCTGCGCGCCGCCCCTTCTCGTCGTCGGCCAGGATCATCTCGCGCACCGCGATGATGCGGTCGCCCTCGAAGAACATGTGCTCGGTGCGGCAGAGGCCGATGCCCTCGGCGCCGAATTGGCGCGCGGTGCGCGCGTCGGCCGGCGTGTCGGCGTTGGTGCGCACCTTCAGGCGGCGCGCTTCGTCGGCCCATTGCATCAGCGTGCCGAAATCGCCGGAGAGTTCCGGCTCCAGCATCTTCACCGCGCCGTCGATCACCTGGCCGGCCGAGCCGTCGATGGTGATGACGTCGCCCTTCTTGAAAACCTTCGGCCCGACCTTCATCGAGCCGCCGGCATAGTCGACGCGGATCGTGCCGGCGCCGGAGACGCAGGGCTTGCCCATGCCGCGCGCGACGACCGCCGCGTGCGAGGTCATGCCGCCGCGCGTCGTCAGGATGCCTTCGGCCGCATGCATGCCGTGAATGTCTTCCGGGCTCGTCTCGACGCGCACCAGGATGACCTTGCGGCCGGCGCTCTTGAGCTGCTCGGCCTCGTCGGAATTGAACACGATTTCGCC
>JBDHTL010000077.1:0-17420 GCA_039808645.1 Rhodoblastus sp.
GCGGCTTGTCCATGTCCGAGGCGAGTTTCGCCAGGAACTTGCAATAGCTCAGCCCGACCGAGACCGAGATGCCGATGTCGGCCTCCACGTCGCGGGCGAAGCGCGCCAGCGTCAGCGCCGGGGCGCCGTGGTGCAGGCGCTCGGTGCCGGACAGATCGAGGAAAGCCTCGTCGATCGACAGCGGCTCGACCAGCGGCGTCAGCGCCAGCATCCGCGCGCGGACCGCACGGCCGACTTCCACATATTTCGCCATGTCCGGCTTGAGGATGACCGCGTCCGGGCACAGCGCGCGCGCCTTGAACATGGGCATGGCCGAGCGTACGCCGAAGGTGCGGGCGATGTAGCAGCAGGTCGAGACGACGCCGCGCTTGCCGCCGCCGATGATCAGCGGCTTGTCGGCGAGCGAGGGATCGTCGCGCTTCTCGACCGCGGCGTAGAAGGCGTCGCAGTCGATATGGGCGATGGAGAGCGAATCGCGTTCGGCATGGGCGAGAAGGCGCGGCGAGCCGCAGACCGGACAGCGCGCCGCGCCCAGATCGGCCGGCATTCGAGCGAACTCGCCCAAATGCGGGTCAGCTGACCTGAAATTAGGGATTTGAGCGCGCCCTGCACGATAAGCCGGCGTCCACGTTTTCGCGGCGCGCTCGAGCGGCGCCGGCGTCAGGCAGTCGCGGCAGAGCGGCGCCGGGTCCAATTCCGCGTCCTCCTGCGTCAGTCGTTCCAGCGGTCGGGGCCGGACAGGACGAGCCGCGCGGCGGCGACCTGTTCGGGCGGCAGGCCGGCCTCGGCCGCGAAGGCGACCAGGTCGGGCTCGTAGCCGGCCAGATGGTCCAGCACCGATGCGAGAAATCCGGGTTCGCGCGCGGCGGCGCGCAGTCCGCCGGGCTCGAGGCCGGTCAGGGCGAGAAACCGGCCGAGCCGGTCCTCGTCGGCCGCGATGTGCGCGATGGCCCGAACGGCTATGGCTTCGGCCTCGTCGCGACTGGGCGGGCCGCGCCGGGCGTTGCGCCCGATGCCCGGTTTTTCCGGGGATAATCGTCGGAAGTCCAAGGATTTTCCTTTCGTAAATCTCTGGCGCATACAGTCCGCCGGATCGCGCTTCAGTCGATGCGGATTCGCCGCGGCGAATCCGGGGCCGTATCCGGACTTGTGATGTCGAAAACCATTCTGATCGTCGAGGACAACGAGCTCAATATGAAGCTCTTCAACGACCTGTTGGAGGCCCACGGTTATCAGACCCTGCAGGCCCGCAACGGCGTCGAGGCGGTCGAGCTCGCCCGCAAGCATCATCCCAACCTGATCCTGATGGACATCCAGCTGCCGGAAGTCTCCGGCCTGCAGGTGACCCAGTGGATCAAGGACGACGAATCGCTGCGCGCGATCCCCGTCGTCGCCATCACGGCCTTCGCCATGAAGGGCGACGAGGAGAAGATCCGGCAGGGCGGCTGCGAGGCCTATCTGTCGAAGCCGATCTCCGTCGTGAAGTTTCTCGAAACCGTCCGCAATTACGCGTCCGATTCGCAGGGGTAAGCGTATGACCGCTCGCGTTCTCGTCGTCGATGATCTCTTGCCGAACATCAAGCTGCTCGAAGCGCGGCTGACTGCGGAATATTTCGACGTTCTGACCTCCACCAACGGCCCGGAGGCGATCGAGGCCTGCAAGGCCGGCCTGTGCGACATCGTGCTGCTCGACATCATGATGCCCGGCATGGACGGGTTCGAGGTGTGCACGCGGCTGAAGGCCGATCCGACGACCTCGCACATTCCCGTGGTGATGGTGACCGCGCTCGACCAGGCCGCCGACCGCGTGCGCGGCCTCGATTGCGGCGCCGACGACTTCCTGACCAAGCCCGTGGACGAAGTCGCGCTGATCGCGCGGGTGAAATCCCTGTCGCGGCTGAAAGTGACGATGGACGAATTGCGCTCCCGCGCCGTCGCTTCGGCGCGGCTCGGGCGTTCCGATCCGTTCGTCAACGCCTCGGCCGCCGACGGCCATCACGGCCGCGTGCTCCTGGTCGACGACCGGCTCGCGTCCAGCGATCGCATCGTCGCCTCGCTGCGCGGCAACCAGACCGTGGACGTCGAAACAAATCCGCAGGAAGCCCTGTTCCGCGCCGCCGAACAGCCCTACGACCTCGTCATCGTCAGCCTCGGCCTCGCGAACTACGACGGGTTGCGCCTGTGCAGCCAGCTTCGCTCGCTCGAGCGCACGCGCGCGCTGCCGATCCTGACCATCGCGGACCTCGAGGACCGGCCGAAGATATTGCGCGGCCTCGATCTCGGCGTGAACGACTACCTCGTGCGCCCGATCGACCGCAACGAACTGATCGCGCGCGTGCGCACGCAGGTGCGCCGCAAGCGCTATGCCGACAGCCTGCGCACCAATGTCGAACAGGCGATCGAAATGGCCGTGGTCGACGCGCTGACCGGTCTCAACAACCGCCGCTACTTCGACATGAACCTGGCGAGCCTGCTCGACCAGGCCGCGCAGGAGGCCAAGCCGCTGTCGCTGCTGGTGCTCGACATCGACTTCTTCAAGAAGGTCAACGACACCTATGGCCACGACGCCGGCGACGAAATCTTGCGCGCTCTGGCGGGGCGGATTCGCCGCGCGGTGCGCAGCGTCGATCTCGTCTGCCGTCTCGGCGGCGAGGAATTCGTGATCGTGATGCCGGAGACCCCGATCGACGTCGCCAGCCGGGTCGCCGAACGCGTGCGCCGCGCGGTCGAGGCCGAGCCGTTCAACGTCAAGGACGGGCAGGTCGCCGTACCGGTGACGATCTCGATCGGCATCGCCGACCGCGGTCCGGACGCCAATCCCGACTTCATCTACAAGTCGGCCGACAAGGCTCTCTACGAATCGAAGGCGACCGGCCGCAACAAGGTGACGCTGGCCGCCGCCTGAACGGGCTTCCCGAATCCGCTTCCTGCCGACAATCCGCCTGTTGCGGATTCGCCGCGGGACGGGCGGCGGGCCGCGTTCACCTCGTTCGTTTAAGTTAACAATCGGTTTCTACAGCGTTTCAAACGCCAGCGATTGCATTTCGCCGGGCTCCGGGTAACGTGGTGTTGCCGAGTTGGTTTGCATCTGGCGGCGCGGCGAGGACCCGATAAGGCGAAGTCGGACGGCCGGCTTCGGAAAGAGGGCGGGTCGCGTCAGTTCGCGTTACGGTGCGTTTCGGCAGCTTTGAATACCCTGCGGAGTGCTCAGGTCCGCCGCATCTCCTGGGTCCGTGGGGTCGGCCGGTCGTCGGCGGTGTAGGAGTGGCCTCCTCGACGCCGTTGACGACCGGCCACCTTCGTTTGAGCGCCGATCCGGCCCGTTCGCCTTCGCGAGTCCTTCCCATGCGCGATCTTGCCGGCAGGACCGCTTTCGTCACGGGCGCCGCCAGCGGCATCGGCTTCGCGCTCGCCTGCGCCTTCGCGGCCGAAGGCATGAACGTCATGCTTGCCGATATCGAAGCGCCGGCGCTGGACGCGGCTGTCGCGCAACTCCGCGAATTCGCGCCGCGCATTGCCGCAACCGCCTGCGACGTCGCTGATTTCGAGAGCGTTTCGGGAGCGGCCGCGGCGACTCGCGCGCGCTTCGGGTCGGTCCATGTCCTCTGCAACAATGCGGGCGTCGCCGGGGGCAGCGGCGTTGCGGCGATTTCGCCGGCGACCTGGCGGTGGGTGGTCGACGTCAACCTGATGGGCGTGACGCATGGCCTCGCCGCCTTCCTGCCGACCATGCGCGCGCATGGCGAGGGCGGACATGTCGTCAACACCGCCTCGATGGCCGGCTTGCAGGCCAATCTCGGCTTCAGCCCGTATGTCGCGACGAAATACGCCGTCGTCGGCATGTCGGAAGGGCTGGCGAAGGAGCTGGCGTCGGAGGGAATCGGGGTGAGCGTGCTTTGTCCCGGCTTCGTGCGGACGCGGATCGCGGAGAGCGCGCGCAACCGGCCGGACCGCTACGGGCCGGCGACAAGACCGGCGCCCGGCGGCAAGGCGGCGCTGCTCGCGCAACGCCTGGCGGAGAACGCCAGCGCCGGGCTGGATCCGGCCGAAGTCGCGGCGCGGGTTCTGGCGGCGATCCGGGCGAACGAACTCTACGTCTTCACCCATCCCGAGATGCGGGACGAGGCGGACGAAAGATTTGCAGGGATCGACGCCGCGTTCAGGCGTCAGCGGGCCTGATCGTTCAGGCCAGCTTTTTCGCCAGGAACACCGCGCCGGGAACCGGCGAGGCGTAATAGGGCTTGATGCGCTCGAAACCGGCGTCGGCGTAGAGCGACAGCGCGGCCGCCATCGACGGCAGCGTATCGAGCCGCATTTCGGAATAGCCGGCGTCGACCGCGACCTTGAGGATGGCCTCGACCAGCGCCTTGCCGGCCCCGAGACGGCGCCCCTTGCGCGCGACATAGAGCCGCTTCATCTCGCAGCAGCCCGGGGCGCTGAGCGGGCGCAGCGCGACGCAGCCGACCGCATCGCCGTCGGCGGCGCGGGCGAGCAGCAGTTCGCCCTTCGGCGGGGCGTATTCGCCCGGCATGTTCTCCAGCTCGTCCTCGAAATTCTGGAAGGACAGGTCGATGCCGAGCGTTCCGGCATAGGCGCCGAACAGGCGAACGGCGTCCTGGAAATCGGCGGCCGTGCGGGCGGGGACGATACGGAAGGTCATGGATCGCGGCCTTTCGGCGGTTTCGCGGCCTCAAGAAGCGCAAACGAAAAAGGGCGCTTGCGCGCCCTCGATTCTCTCAAGCGGCCGGAAGCCTCACTTGATCTTGGTTTCCTTGAACTCGACGTGCTTGCGCGCGACGGGATCGTACTTCTTGAACGACAGCTTGTCGGTCTTGGTGCGGGCGTTCTTCTTGGTCACGTAAAAGAAGCCCGTGTCCGCCGAGGACAGCAGCTTGATCTTGATGGTGGCGGCCTTGGCCATGGTCTGGTTCCGTCAGGTTCGGGCGACGCGGAGCCCGCGCCAACAGAAAAGAGCCGGAATACGGTCCATCCGTCCCGGCCCGGAAGCTTGCGCGGAAAATACCCATGAAGCGCCGATTGTCAATGCGCAGGGCAAAGGGCTGCGGCGATCCCGGATTCCTCTCCCCGCTCCTTGAGCCTCGCTCCGGCCTCGGGGCAATGGGCCGTCGGCGCGCATCGTCTTTCTCCCGCGCTACGTCGATCCCTTGCCGCCGAACATCCAGCAGAAGCATCCGTGGGCGATCGACCGCTCGCGGCGATCGAGTGCCGGCGGCGATTGTCTTGCCGCATCGTCCGGCCCCGCGCGGCGGCCGATTGTCAACGCTTCGGTCAGCGGTGAAGCTGGCGCATGATTCTCGTCTTCGGTTCGATCAACCTCGACCTGATCTTCGACATGGAGACGCTGCCGGCGCCCGGCGAGACCCGGCTGGCGCGCGGATTGCGCACGGAACCCGGCGGCAAGGGCGCCAATCAGGCGGCGGCGGCGGCAAAAGACGGCGCGGAGGTCGCGCTCTACGGCGCCGTCGGCCGCGACGCCTTCGCCAATCCGGCGCAGGCGGGGCTCGAATCGGCGGGGGTCGACGTCTGGGGCGTCGAAGCGGTCGCGGCCGCAACCGGCGTCGCCTCGATCGTCACGGACGGGCGCGGCCGCAACGCCATCGCCGTCGCGCCGGGCGCGAATCTCGAAGCCCGGCAGGACAAGGTTCCCGACGAGTTCCTCGACGAGAAGACGATCGTGCTCGTGCAGATGGAATGCGATCCGGACGAGACGGCGCGGCTGATGACGCGCGCGCATGCGGCGGGCGCCCGCGTGATCCTCAATCTCGCGCCGGCCGGGGAACTGCCGCCGACCGCGCTCGCGGCGGCCCATCTCGTCGTCGTCAACGAGCAGGAGGCCGAGTTTCTCGCCGATCAGGTCGGCGGCCCGGCGGACGCGGCCTCGCTCAGCGCCAGGCTCGGCGTCGGGGTTCTGCGCACGCTGGGCGAGCAAGGCAGCGAGGCGTGCGTCGGCGGAGCGTCGCATCGCGTCGATGCGCATCCGGTGGCGGCCCTCGATACGACGGCGGCCGGCGATTGCTTCGTCGGGGTGCTGGCGGCCGCGCTCGACCGCGGCCTCGATCTGCCCGCAGCGATGAAGCGCGCCAGCGTCGCCGCGGGGCTGGCCTGCACGAAGCGCGGCAGCCAGGGCAGTTTGCCGGAAGCGGCGGAGATCGACGCAGCGATGCATGCGAAATCTGGCGAATAGGGGCTTTCGAGGCCGCCGCTATCGGCCGTTCGCCGGTCGCTTCCAGGCAAAGATCGCCAGATAGACCGCGAACATCGCCGCCACGCCGCCGAACAGGCCGTGCGCGGGCGAGGCGTCGAGCGTCGCGCCCAGCAGCGGCGGCCCGGCCATCATGCCGGTCGCATAGAGCATGACATAGGCCGAATTGGCGGAGGCGAGATCGGCGCCCGTGTAGCGCGCGCCCAGCATGGCGAGGCCGACCATGTAGAGGCCGCCGACGATGCCGCCCCAGACGAAGAGAAGCGCGCAGAAGGCGGCGTAGCTCTGCGTCGCCGACGCCAGCGCGAGCGCGCCGGCAAGGCCGACGACGGCGATGGCGAGAATGAGCTTCAGGCGGTCGACGCGGTCCGACAGCAGGCCGAGCGGCAGCTGGAACGCGACGTTCCCGAAAGCCACGAACGACACGAAGAGCGCGCCCGTCGCCGCATCATGGCCGTTGCGCAACGCATGGACCGGCAGGAGGCCCATGGCGCCGGTCTCCAGCGCGCCGAACAGCAGCGAGGCCAGCATGACCAGCGGCGCGCGGCCGATCATGGCCCATGCCGGGCTCTTGGCGCGTTCGCTGAAGGTCGGGATCTGCGCGCCGGCCGCGATGATCGGCGCGCCGCCGAGCACGAACAGCGCCATGGCCGCATAGAAGCCGATGCGTCCCTCCGCGCCGACGAGGCCGATGATCGCCGGGCCGAGCGCGAAGCCGAGATAGAGCGAGGTCGAGTAGACGCCGATCCACAGGCCGCGCCGGCCCTCAGGCGCGAGCGCGTTGATCGCGTATTCGCTGACGACGAAGAAGAGCGTGAGCGAGGCGCCGAGCAGGAAGCGGATCGGATACCACCACAGCACATTGTCGACGAAGGCGAGGCCGACGAGGCTCGCGATCGCGAGCGCGAGCGCGATCATCATCAGCCGGCGCACGCCGAGAACGCGCACGAGCGTGGGAATCAGCGGCGAGACCAGGATTGTCGCGAGCCCCGACATGGCGACGCCCCAGCCGTTGGCGCTGGCGGAATAGCCGGCCGCCTCCATGCGCACGGCGATCAGCGGGATCGTCATCGACAGGCCGACGCCGACGATGGAAATGGCCGCGATGGCCGCGAGGAGAGGGAAGAGGCGTGGCATGCGGTCCTGCGGGTGTCTTGGTCGCCGTCATTGCGAGCGGAGCGAAGCAATCCATCCCCGCGCCTGTCTCGCGACGCGGGGATGGATTGCCGCGTCGCTTCGGCAGAACTCGTCTTCGGCGATTTCGCCTGCGCTCCTCGCAATGACGGGAGGGGCGCGCGGGCCCGCTCCTACAATTCCTCGCGGAACCACACCCGCTGCTTCTCGTAGTAGAACGGCGTCGGGTGCTCGTGCCGCATGCCGTCGGCGATGCGGCCTTCCAGCTCCTTCAGCACCACGCTGGTGATGTGCGGCAGGTCGAGCTGCTGCGCCTCTTTCAGCGGCACCCAGACGAGTTCGACGAGTTCGGTGTCCGGCGTCACGACGCCTTCGATGCGGTGCGCGATCCATTTGGCGTCGAGGCAGAGGAAGGTCGTGTCGAAGCGCTTGGGGCGTTTGGGCGGGGTGATCGCGCGGGCGATGAACCGAATCTCCGACAGGTCCGGCGCGAAGCCGTGCGCGGCGAAGTCCGTCCAGTCGCCTTCGGGAACCTTGTCGAGCTTGCCGGGCCGGCCGAGCACCAGGCCGGTTTCCTCGAAGGTCTCGCGGATGGCGGCCAGCGCGAGCGCCCGGCCGCGCGACTTCGACGGCTTGACGCGGCGCTTGGCGAGTTTCTCGTCGACGAGGGCGGGCAGGGGGGCGAGCGCCTGCATCTTGCGGTCGGCCGCCTCGATGCGCCCGCCGGGGAAGACGAACTTGCCGGCCATGAACTTGTGGCCGGCGTGGCGCTTGCCCATCAGCACTTTCGGCACGGGGCCGGAACGGTCGAGCAGGATCAGCGTCGCGGCGAGCTTGGGCCGCACGTTCGGCCATTTGCGCTCGCGATCGTGCGCGGTCATGAATTGCGCGTGCGAATGCTCTTTGCTCGCATCGGCCGTCTTGTCGGTCATCGTTCGCCCGCCATCTGTCGATCTTGTCGGACAATTCTAGACGGAACGACGGGCTTCGCCAATGCGGGCGGCCGGATCGCGATCCGTCAGGCTCTCTGAGCCTGCCGCGAGCCCGCAGGCTCGCGGTCCGTGCCGTCGGCCTCGCCGCCGAAACCGTGCATGCGCAGCGCCCATTGGTAGCCGATGAGCGCGCCCTTCACGAGCGGCAGCAGCCAGAGCGAGGACACGATGATGAAGGTCGACCACATCAGCGCATGCAGCCAATAGGGCGCGTCCGGCCAGAATTCCTCGAAGGCGAGCAATGCGGCGATGACGAAATGACCGACGATGGTGATCGTGAAATAGGGCGGGGCGTCGTCGGCGCGGTGATGATGCAGCTCGGTGCCGCAGCTTTCGCAGCGGTCCGCCACCTTCAGGTAGGATTTGTAGATCTTGCCTTCGCCGCAGGCCGGGCAGCGGCAGGCGAAGCCGCGCCGCATGGCCTGCCAGGCGTCGCGGTCGGCGGGCTTGCCAAGGGGGGCGGCTGTTGTGGTGGCGAGAGCGGGCATGTCCTGTCCTTCGGTCACTTTCGACGCCCTTTGTAACCTTTGGTCGCTTTCCGGGAAGACGACGTGTTGTCGCGGCTGGCATTTTTGCCGCTCGCCTTCATCTTGCGGCCGCGCAGGCCCGCGCCGCGCATGGCGCGGCCTTCGCTCAGGATTTCGAAGCGCAGCGCGCCGGCCATGGGCGCGACTTCCAGAAGCCGCACGTCGACGGAATCGCCCAGACGATAAGCCGCGCCGGTGCGCGAACCGATCAGCGCGGCATGGGCCTCGTCGTGGCGGAAATATTCGTCGCCGATGGTGGAGGCCGGCACGAAGCCGTCGGCGCCGGTTTCGGAGAGTTTCACGAACAGGCCGGAGCGCGTGACGCCGGAAATCTTGCCCGCGAAATTCGCGCCCACCTGACCCGCCAGAAAGCCCGCGATCAGACGGTCGATCGTCTCGCGCTCGGCCGTCATGGCGCGGCGCTCGGCGGCGGAGATGCGGGCGGCGATTTCGGCGAGCTCGTCGAGGGCCGTGTCGGGCAGGCCGCCGGGACCCAGATGCAGCGCGCGCACCAGCGCGCGATGCACGATGAGATCGGCATAGCGCCGGATGGGCGAGGTGAAATGCGCGTAGCGGCGCAGGTTCAGCCCGAAATGCCCGTAATTCTCAGCGGTATATTCGGCCTGCGCCTGCGAGCGCAGCACGACCTCGTTGACGACGTGCTCGTGCTCGGTCTCGCGCACTCTCGCGAGAATCTCGTTGAATTGTTTCGCCCGCATCGTCTGGCCCTTGGCGAGACGCACGCCGATGGTGGCGAGAAATTCGGACAGCGCGTTGAGTTTCTCGACGGTCGGCTCGTCGTGCGCGCGATAGATGAGATGCTGGCGCTTGTCCTCGAGCGTCTCGGCGGCGGCGACATTGGCGAGGATCATGAATTCCTCGATCAGCCGATGCGCGTCGAGGCGCGGCGGGATTTCGACGCGATCGACCGTGCCGTCCGCCTTCAGCCTGATCTTGCGCTCTGGCAGATCGAGATCGAGCGGCCCGCGCTTTTCACGCGCAACCGTTGCGCAACGATATGCCGCCAGAAGCGGCTCGAGCGCGTTCTTCATCAGCGGCGCGCATGTCGCGTCCGGCCTGCCGTCGAAGGCCTCCTGCGCCTGCTGATACGAGAGCTTCGCGGCCGAGCGCATCATCACGCGATGGAAGCTGTGCGCAATCTTGCGGCCCTGCTTGTCGAGCGTCATGCGCACGGCGAGCGCGGGGCGGTCCTCGTCCGGACGCAGCGAACAGAGATCGTTGGAAATGCGCTCGGGCAGCATCGGCACGACGCGGTCGGGGAAATACACGGAGTTGCCGCGTGAAACGGCTTCGCGGTCGAGCGCGGAATGCGGGCGCACGTAGAAGGAGACGTCGGCGATGGCGACGGTGACGACGAAGCCGCCTTCGTTGTCTTTCGACCCGTCGGGTTCCGCGAAGACGGCGTCGTCGTGATCCTTGGCGTCGGGCGGGTCTATGGTGACGAGCGGAACGGAGCGCCAGTCCTCGCGCCGGAAGCCTTCCGTCTCCATGCGCGCTTCGCTCGCCCTGTCGGCTTCGGCCAGCGTTTCCGGGCGAAAGACATCGGGAATGCCGTGCGAGTGAATGGCGATCTGGCTGACGGCCTTCTCGCTGCCGATGGCGCCGATGATTTCTCGCACGCGAGCCGTGGGCAGGCCTGCAAGACGCGTGCGCAGAATGTCGACGGCGACGAGATCGCCGTCGCGCGCGTCCTCGCGATCGCTTTCGCTCACCGCGAGTTCGCGCCCGAGCTGCTTCTTGTCGATCGGCTCGATACGCCCGCCGCCGCCGCGCGCATCGGCGCGGAAAATGCCGAGCACGCGCGACTTCTGCTTCGACAAGAGCTTGATGACGCGGCCGGAATAGTCGGGCGCGCCGGGCTCCGGATCGCGCTCGCGCTCCGTGCGCACGAGCGCGCGGTCGCCGACGCCGGGCATCGGAAACCCCGGCTTCGCGCGGCGCGGAACGTGGAGAAGAATGCGCGGGGTCGGGCCGAGCTGGCTCGAATCCCATTCCACGGGCCGCGCGATCAACTCGCCGTCGAGATCGCGGCCGGTGACGTCGCACAGGACGACGGGCGGCAGCACGCCCGGCCTGACCAGCGTCTTGCCGCGCTTCTCGACCGCGCCTTCGTCCTGCAGGTCGCGCAGGACGCGCTTCAGCTCGATCTTGTCGGAACCGCGAATGCCGAATTCGCGGGCGATCTCCCGCTTGCCGATCTTCGTCGCATTGCCGGCCGCGCGCTCGCGCGCGATGAAGGCGAGAATTTCGTCGCGGGAAGGAAGGGCGGCGTCCTTTTTCGACATTCCCGCTTCTATCGTCTTCGGCGCGGCAGGTCGACCTGACGCCTGCGTCGCGCCCTTCGCGCGCCGGAACATGTGCAGACCGGCCGGACTGGTGCTATGAGTCGCCGCGAGACGAGACACGGCCCGGCCGACCTCGGACCGATCCGTGGTCTCGGCATGAAGGCCTGTTCGCTGCCGATGTCTCGAATGCGATCGCGAGACCCTGGAGGGACTGAATGCTGCTGTGCGTCGACCGTGACAAGAAGATCGTCGTCTTCAGGCTTGTGCCGGACGAGGAGGGGATTCAGCGGCGCCAGCGCGTCGGCGTGGTCCAGAAGAGGGACTACGAGGTCGGGCCCGAGCTGGATTCGCTGACGCCGGAGGAGAGCGCCGAACTGGCCTCGGTCATCGCCACTTACAAGGAAGCGGCGCTGATGCAGGCGAGAGCCGCCGCCTTGAACTTCCCGCAGACGGTGACCGAGGTGTTGCGTTACGTCGACGAACACGGCGCCGACGACGAACGCAAGCTGATCCTCACCGCGCTGACGGAGGGTCTGCGGCGGCTTCGCCGGATTTCCGCCGAGGCGTCGTCCGATAACGGCTAGGTCAAACGCCGCGTCATGGCGATCGTGTCGCTCTTTTCGACGCCCAGCCTGGCGTAGAATTGGGCGACGCGAAGATCTTCCGTCCTGATCATCACATCAAGTTTCGGGACGCCGCAGGCTTTCAGCCAGTCCGCGGCGGTCTGCATCATGCGGGCGCCTGGTCGGCGCCCTGCAAATCCGGCGACAGGACGAGATACTAGACCCAGCCGCGATGGCCGTCGGAGCCGGTCATCGCGGGGACGCCTTCACTTCCTCGCGGCTTTCTTCGCCGGCGTTTTCTTGGCTGCAGCCTTTTTCGGCGCGGCCTTCTTCGCCGGCTTGCCGTCCGCGAAGGGCGCGTCGTCGGAATCCTCGATCTTTTTCGGCTTGGCAGCGGCCTTCTTCGCCGCCGGCTTCTTCTTGGCCGCGGCCTTCTTGACCGGGCCCTTCTTGCCGGTCGCCGCCGCGCGGGCGTTGACGAGGTCGATGGCGTCCTGAAGCGTCACGCTGTCGGGCGACTGGCTCTTGGGGATGGTGGCGAAGACCTTGCCCCAGGCGACATAGGGACCGTAGCGGCCGTCCTTCACGACGAGCGCGCCGCCCTCGGGGTGATCGCCGACGTTGCGGCCGTTTCCATCGCCGCCGCCTTCCTGCTTGGCCTTGATCAGAGCGAGTGCGGCGTCGAGCGTCACAGTCTCCGGGTCCGTACCGCGTGGAAGGGTCGCGTTGACCTTGCCCCAGTTCACATAGGCGCCGAAGCGGCCAGCCTTGATCGCGACAGAGCCGCCTTCGGGATGCGCGCCGATCTCGCGCAAGGTTCCGCCGCCGCCGAACCGGCCGACGCCCGATTCCTTCTGGCGGATGAGGTCGATGGCGCGGTTGCCGCCGATCTCCAGCACGTCGTCGTCGCGCGACAGGTTGGCGTAGGTCTTGCCGTGCTGGACGTAGGGGCCGTAGCGGCCGATGCCCGCCAGGATCGGCTCGCCCGAATCCGGATGGCGCGCGACTTCGCGCGGCAGCGACAGCAGCGCCAGCGCCTTTTCGAGCGTGACGTCCTCGGGCTTGAGCCCGCGCGGCAGCGACGAGCGCTTGGGCTTCTCGTCGCCTTCCTCGCCTTGCTCGCCGAGCTGGATATAGGCGCCGAAGCGGCCGTCGCGGATCGTGACCTCGGCGCCGGTCTCCGGATCGTTGCCGAGAACCTTCACGCCCGGGCGTTCGCCCGCCGCGATCGCTTCCGCCGTGAGCGGCGACAGCGTGCGGGTGAAGCGGCATTCGGGATAGTTCGAGCAGCCGATGAAGGCGCCGAACTTGCCGATCTTCAGCGAAAGCTGGCCGTTGCCGCAGGAGGGGCAGCCGCGCGGATCGGAGCCGTCGCCCTTGGCCGGGAAGATGTGGGGCCCGAGCAGGTCGTTGAGCGCGTCCAGCACCTGCGTCGTGCGCAGGTCGGTCGTCGCGGCGATGGCGGCCGAAAACTCGGCCCAGAAGTCGCGCAGCACCGCCTTCCAATCGATCTCGGAATTGGAGATGCGGTCCAGCTGTTCCTCGAGGCCGGCGGTGAAATCATATTCGACGTAGCGCTGGAAGAAGCTCTCCAGGAAGGCGACGACGAGGCGGCCCTTGTCTTCGGGCACCAAGCGCTTCTTGTCGATCTTCACGTAGTCGCGGTCGCGCAGCACGGCGAGCGTGGAGGCATAGGTCGAGGGACGGCCGATGCCGAGCTCCTCCATGCGCTTGACCAGCGTCGCCTCGGTGAAGCGCGGCGGCGGTTCGGTGAAATGCTGCGTCGCCTCGATTTTTTCACGCGTGCAGGGCTCGCCGGCGGACATCGGCGGCAGGCGGCTCGACTCCTCGTCCTCCGGATCGTCGTCCTTGCCTTCCTGATACAGCCGCAGGAAGCCGTCGAAACGCACGACCTGGCCGGTGGCGCGCAAATCTATGGTCCGCCCGCCTGAGTCTTTGGCGTTGTTCGCCGCCGCTCCAACGCGCGCCTCGATCTCGACGGTCGTGCGTTCGAGTTCGGCGGATTCCATCTGGCTGGCGATGGTGCGGATCCAGATCAGCTCGTAGAGCCTCGCCTGCTCGGGATCGAGCATCTTCGCGACGCGGCGGGGCAGGCGGGCCATGTCGGTCGGGCGGATCGCCTCGTGCGCTTCCTGCGCGTTCTTGGCCTTCACCTGATATTTTCGCGGCGCGCTCGGGACGTAATCGGCGCCATATTCCGTCCCGATCACCTTGCGGGCGGCGGCGACGGCTTCGGGCGCCATGTCGACGCCGTCGGTGCGCATATAAGTAATGAGTCCGACCGTCTCGCCGTCGATGTCGACGCCTTCGTAGAGGCGCTGGGCGATCTGCATGGTGCGGGCGGGCGCCAGTCCCAGCTTGCGCGAGGCCTCCTGCTGCAGGGTCGAGGTGGTGAAGGGCGCGGACGGATTGCGACGGGCAGGCTTGGCCTCGACGGACTTCACCGTGAATGTCGCCGTTTCCAGCGCTTTCTTGAAGGCTTCCGCCTCCGCGCCGGTGCCGATGTCGAGCCGGTTGATCTTCCGGCCGTCGGCGCCGACCAGGCGGGCGATGAAGGGCGCGCCGGCCTTGGTCTTCAGATGCGCGACCAGCGACCAATATTCGCGCGCCACGAATTTCTCGATCTCGAGTTCGCGGTCGCAGACGAGGCGCAGCGCCACGGACTGCACGCGGCCGGCCGAGCGGGCGCCCGGCAGCTTGCGCCAGAGCACGGGCGAAAGGTTGAAGCCGACGAGATAGTCGAGCGCGCGGCGGGCGAGGTAGGCCTCGACCAGCGCGGCGTCGACCTCGCGGGGATGCTTCATCGCGTCGAGGATGGCGTCCTTGGTGATGGCGTTGAAGACGACGCGCTCGATCTTCTTGTCCTTGAGGACCTTCTTGTTCCGCAGGACCTCCAGCACGTGCCAGGAAATGGCCTCGCCCTCGCGGTCCGGGTCGGTCGCCAGAATGACCTTGTCGGCGCCCTTCACGGCGCTGGCGATGTCGGACAGGCGCTTGGCCGCCTTGCCGTCGACTTCCCATTTCATGGCGAAATCGGCGTCCGGCTCGACGGAGCCGTCCTTGGCGGGCAGGTCGCGCACATGGCCGAAGGAGGCCAGAACCTCGTAGCCGCGACCCAGATATTTGTTGATCGTCTTGGCCTTGGCAGGCGATTCGACGATGACGACGTTCATGAAATCATTGTCCCTTCCCGCCGCGGGGCGGGGCGAAATCGCGGGGCCGGGGGCCTCCCGGCAGGCGCGGGAACATGGTCGAGAGGGTCTGGACTGTCAAATCCCGGCCGGCAAGGCGGCGGCGGACGGCTTTACCGCTTGTCAAACTCCCTTTGAAACAATGGCGTCAGCTTCCGTCTGACAAGGCGCTCTCGACATGCTTGCCCGCGCTGCACTCGTTCTCACCGGCCTGATGGCCCTGCCGGCTTTCGCCCTGGCGGCCGAAAGCGAGACGCGGACCGCCGCCAATTTCTACTCGAGCATGCTCGAGCGCCAGTTCTTCCAGTGGCACATCTGGACGACGGGCGTGTCCCGGCTCGACGACGGCACATTGTTCGGGCTCGCCTCGGTCCTGCTGGCGCTGGCCTTCGGCTGTTCCGGGGTCGGCGTCATCCTGTTCAAGGACAGGGGCCTCGGGTTTCGCAGCGGCTGGCTGCTGTCGCTGGCGATCAACCTGGCGTCCATGATCGTCTACGCGACCTTCCGGCCCTATCCGAGCGCGCGCGACGTCGCGCCCATGTTCGTGACGGCGGCGCTCGCGAGCCTTGCCGCGCTGCTCGTCGCCCGCATGGCCAAGGGCGGGACGACGCAGGTCGTCGAACGACCGGCCAGGAAGATCGATCCGGACCAGCCGATCGACGACCGTCGCCTCAAGATGGCCGTCCGCGCGCCCGGAGGCGCAAAACGCGGCTGGTGACGCCGCGCCGCGCACGGGCTCAATGGTCGCTGTGGAATTCCCGCGGTCCGGACCGGCGGCCCCTTGCGGCGCGCGCCGCTTTCCCGCATAGAGCGGCCCGATGTCGCAACCTGCGCCCCGGCCGACCTTCCCGCACCGCCATTTGCTCGGAATCGAAGGGCTTTCGCGGCCCGACATAGAGGCTTTGCTCGATCTCGCCGACGCGGCGGTCGACGTGTCCCGCCAGGTCGAGAAGAAGCGCGCCACGCTGCGCGGCCGCACCCAGATCAACCTGTTCTTCGAGGCCTCGACCCGGACGCAATCCTCGTTCGAACTGGCCGGCAAGCGGCTCGGCGCCGACGTCATGAACATGTCGGTCGCCAATTCCAGCGTGAAGAAGGGCGAAACGCTGATCGACACGGCGATCACGCTCAACGCCATGCGGCCCGACATCATCGTCGTGCGCCACGCGCATGCGGGCGCCGTTCACCTGCTCGCCCGCAAGGTCGACTGCTCCGTGGTCAACGCCGGCGACGGCGCGCACGAGCATCCCACGCAAGCGCTGCTCGACGCGCTGACCATCCGGCGCAACAAGGGCCGAATCGACGGGCTTACTGTCGCGATCTGCGGCGACATCCTGCATTCGCGCGTCGCGCGCTCCAACATCATCCTCCTGGCGGCGCTCGGCGCGCGGGTGCGGGTGATCGCGCCCTCGACGCTGCTGCCGGCCGGCATCGACCGCATGGGCGTGGAGGTTTTTCGCGACATGCGCGCCGGGCTCAAGGACGCCGACATCGTGATGATGCTGCGCCTGCAGCGCGAGCGGATGAACGGCGCCTTCGTGCCGTCGGTGCGCGAATATTTTCGCTACTTCGGCCTCGACGCCGACAAGCTGAAGCTAGCCCGTCGCGATGCGCTGGTGATGCACCCCGGTCCGATGAACCGGGGCGTGGAGATCGATTCCAGCATCGCCGACGGGCCGCAATCGCTGATCCGCGAGCAGGTGGAAATGGGCGTGGCGGTGCGCATGGCCGTGCTCGAAGCGCTCGCCCAGCACTTGCCGAACGGATGAGCGCGCGAGAGACAGGAGAACGTCATGGTCCGCATCGCGCGCATGATCGGCTTCTTCTTCTCCGCCGTCGGCGTGCAGATCGCGAGCGGCGTCGGGCTCGTCGCGCTGATCGTCGCGGTGGTTCTGGGCTGGCGGCGCGCGGGCCTGCATTGGCTGCTGGCGCCGGCCGTCGCGGGCGCGATCGTCGCGCATCTGATGTTCGAGGGCGTCTCGACCGGCGGCAAGGTGGTCAACGCCATGTCGAACGGCGCGTTTCAGCTCATCATCTATGTCTTCATCTGTCTCGTCGGCTACGGCCTCGGCGCGCTGGCGCGCCGGTGGCGCTGAGCCGATCGTGAGTTGACGGAAAAGCCCATGCCGTTCCAAGCCTCCCGACCGATCGCGCTCGTCAACGCCCGGCTCGTCGATCCCGCGCGCGGCGCGGAGACGCACGGCGGCGTCTTCATGCGCGAAGGCTACATCGTCGCGGTCGGAAGCGACGTGACGGCGCAGTCCGTCCCCTCCGACGCCCGCGTCGTCGATTGCGCCGGCGATGTGGTCGCGCCCGGCCTCGTCGACATGCAGGCCTTCGTGGGCGAGCCCGGCGCCGAGCATCGCGAGACGATCGCGACCGCGACGACGGCTGCGGCAATCGGCGGCGTGACGACAATCGTCGCGCGCGCCGACACGCATCCGCCGGTCGACGATCCGGCCG
>JBDHTL010000078.1:0-17323 GCA_039808645.1 Rhodoblastus sp.
GCGCCGTCGGTCCGAGCGAATCCATTTCCTTCATCTCGTCGACCAGCATGACCATGGAATCGCCGATCATCACGCTGGCGTGCATCAGGCGCCCGTCGGGCCCGGGCAGGCGGAACATCTCGGTCGCGCCGAACGCCTTCCTGTAGAATTCGATCGCGTCGGCCGCGCCGGCGCAGACGAGATGCGGCGTGACGGTGCGGAAACCATCCGGAACGGGTTTGGCTTTCGGGGCAGGGGATTGGGCGGGCATGGCGGCTCCTCGCGGTTGAAGTCAGACGATCGGGCGCAACGCGTCGCGCAGCGCCTGCGCGCCGACGGCGGTGATCTCGCCCTCGATGCGCGCATGTTCGGCGCGCCAGATCGGCAGCGCGGCGGCCAGCGTGGCGCGGCCCGCGCCGGTCAGCGCCAGGCGGCGCGTCCGCCGGTCCTTCGGATCGCGGCCGGTTTCCACGAGACCGCGCCGCTCCAGCGCCTTCAGTGCGGCGGTCAGCGTCGTGCGATCCATGCCCATGAGATCGGCGAGCGCGCCCATCGACTGCGGCTGCGGCGCGCTCAGCGGCATGAGCAGCGAGAATTGCTGGTTGGTGAGGCCCACCGGCCCGAAGGCGCGGTCGAAACGCCGGGCGAGCCGCCGGGCCGCGCGCTGCGCGGCGAGGCACAGGCAGGCTTCGCGGACTTCGCGGATGAGGGAGGGGGCGAGCGGCGTCGGGCTCATATCTACGTTGATATCAACTTTTATGGATTGTGTCCAGCGCCTCGCTTCGGCCCTACTTGTCCGCCCTATTCGGCGACAGCGTGTGCGTGCGTTTCGCGTTCCCACCAACGTCCCGAGGCGAGAGAATGAAGACGAGCGCGCGCATCATTGTCCCGGTCCTCGCCGTCCTGGCGGCGGCCGCCAGCGGGCCAGCGCGCGCGGAAACGGCGATCGGCGAGGCGACCGAGGTCGCGCGCAACGCGCTGCTCGACGGGCGGGGCGCGCGGCGGCCGATCGAGCGCGGCGACGCGGTGGCGGCCAGCGATACGATCCTGACCGACGCGCAGGGCCGCGCGGCCTTTCGCTTTGTCGACGACACGCGACTGTCGGTTGGGCCGAATTCCAGCGTCAGGCTCGACAAATTCGTGTTCGACGGCGAGGCGACGCCATCCGCCTTCGTTGTCCGGGCGACGAAAGGCGTGCTGCGCTTTTCGACCGGGCGCGGCGAGCACGAGGCCTACCGCATCCAGACGCCGGCCGCGACGATCGGCGTGCGCGGCACGGATTTCGACGTGCAGATCAAGGGCGAGGACGTGCGCGTCTCGGTGACCGACGGCGAGGTCGTGCTCTGCCCCAATCGTGGGCGGCCCGGCTTTGCCGATTGCGTGGAATGCAAGGCGGGATTCTCGATCCTGTCGAGCCGGACGCGCGCGAGAATCGTGCCGACGAGTTCGCTGCCGCAGATCCGCGCCGGCTCGCTGCTGCCGCTGCCGAGTCTCGCGAGCCTGCCGGGCGGTCCGCCCGGCCTCGGCGATGTGCGCCAGACGGCGGGCGCGGCCGGCAATGCGGCGCGCGGCGCAATCGGCGCAGGGCGGGATGCGGCGGGCGATCTCGGCGAAGCGGCGGCAGGCGCGGCCGGCAATGTGGGAAGCGCCGCCGGCAATGTCGGGAACGCGGCCGGCAATGTCGCGGGCGGACTCGGCGGGAGCGTCGGCGGCGTGGTCGGCGGGATCAACGGCGCCGTCGGCGCGACTGGCGGCGGGCTCGGCGGGGGGCTTGGCCGCGCGCTCGGCGGCCTGCCCCGCATCGGACGGTAGCGCGCGGCCGGAGAGCCGCGCGGAGCCCGCGCCTATTCCTTGGTCTTCAGGCCCTTGAGCTTGCCGAACACGCTGGCGACGTCGATTTCCTCTTCCTCTTCGCGCGGTGCGGCGGGCTTGGGCGCGCCGAACACATCCTCGGTCGTGCGCGGCTCGCGGGCGGTGGTCGCTTCCGCCGGCAGCAGCGTCTGGCTCGGCTCCTCGTGACGGATCGGCGCGTCCTTGGCGGCGCGGCCGACCTCCATGTCGAGGTCGATCTGCGAGCACAGGCCGAGCGTCACGGGGTCCATCGGCGCGAGCTGCGAGGAATTCCAGTGGGTGCGTTCGCGGATCGCCTGCAGCGTCGTCTTGGTCGTGCCGACCAGGCGCATGATCTGCGCGTCCTTGAGTTCGGGATGGTTGCGCACCAGCCAGAGAATGGCGTTCGGGCGGTCCTGCCGGCGCGACAACGGCGTGTAGCGGGGGCCGCGGCGCTTGACCGTCGGCAGCACGACCTTCGATTGCGCAAGCTTGAGGTGGTAGCCCGAATCCTTCTCGGCGCGCGCGATCTCGTCGCGGGTGAGCTGGCCCGAGGTGATCGGATCGGCGCCGCGGATGCCCGCGCCGACCTCGCCGTCGGCGATGCCCTTCACCTCGAGCGGGTGCAGTTTGCAGAAGCTGGCGATCTGATCGAAGGTCAGCGACGTGTTCTCGACCAGCCAGATCGCGGTCGCCTTGGGCATGAGCGGAGCGTTGCTCATTTGATCCTCCAGAAAGCTCGGCCTCGGAATCGGACCCAAGCAGAAAGGCCCGCCGGACCGAAGGCCCGGCCGAGGCTACAAGCCTCGTGTGCACTGAAATAACGGGATGCCCGGTATATAGTCGGGCGCAGGATCGAAAGCAATCGAAACGACGCGCCCGGGAGGCGGGATATGGCCACAGACGACGACATTTTCGCTCCGCCGAAAAAGAAGCCGGAGCATGAGATCGGCCAGCCGCTGGACGCCCTGTCCGTCGGAGAACTCGCCGAGCGCATCGAACTCCTGCGCGCGGAGATCGAGCGGCTTGAGGCGGCCAGGACGGCGAAGGCTGCGTCCGCGGCCGCGGCGGCGGCCTTTTTCAAGACGTGAGACGTCGCAAAATCGGTCGAGATTGGCGCGCTGGCGCAAATCGACGCGCGGAAGGCGTGAATTTCTTTACCGAATATTAACTTTATCGAGGCTTTAATCTTCCATTCCGACCTTTCGGAATTCCGAGTGGCTCTGCCCACTCTCTTTGACGCCTCCCTGTTGAACTTGCCAAGAGCCGCTTTCGGGCGGCTCTTTTTTGTAATGGCCAGCCGCTTTCGGGCGGATCTTTCTTGCGGGCAGGCCGGCGGCCGCTTCGCGCTCCATCGTCATTCGTTAACCTCCGGCGCGCGCGCGCCGAAATCCGCGGCTCGAAGGTTAACCCTAACGAAAACTGAATAAGACAGGGCCCGCGTCTGGCGGCTATATTGCTCTCGTCGGATCGAACGTCGCCTGATTGTCCAGGCGGGTCAAATCGAAACGATGCGGGTGGCGTGATGGTGCGTTTGGTGAGTTCCCTGGGCGTGGAGCCCGTTTCCTTCGTCGAGCGTCTGGCCGGCTCGGACGCGTTCAAGTCGCTGTTCAAGGAAGGCATGAACCTGGTCGAGGAGGCCGCCGCCTATCTCGACGGGCCCGGACGCACCGAGGCCAAGGCCCTGCCGCGCATGGAGGCGCTCGCCTACGCGTCCGAAAGCATGCGGCTGACGACCCGCCTTATGCAGCTCGCCTCCTGGCTCCTGCTGCAACGCGCGGTCAACGAGGGCGAGATGACCCAGACGCAGGCCGCCAGCGAAAAGCACAAGGTGAAATTGTCCAACCAGGACATGGCGAGCGCGCCTGAAACCTTCCACTGCCTGCCGGCCCGCCTGCGCGACCTCGTCGCCAATTCGATGCGGCTGCAGGCGCGCATCGTCCATCTCGACCAATTGCTCTACGCCCGCTCCGAGGCGCTGATGCCGCCGGTCGCGTCCTCGCCGGTCGCCGACCAGATCGAGCGGCTGCGGATGGCTTTCGCGTCGTAAGAAGGCTCAAACTCCAGTCGATGGCTCGACACGAAAAAAGCCCCGGGCGAAGGCCCGGGGCTTCTTTCCTTGGAGCGTGCGAAAGCCCGGATCGGGTTCGAGCGAAAGGCCCCAAACTTACTTCTTGGCGGCGCCGATGTTGCCGTAGCGCGAGGCGAAGCGCGACAGGCGGCCGCCGCGGTCGAGCAGCTGCTGCGAGCCGCCGGTCCAGGCCGGATGGGTCTTGGGATCGATGTCGAGGTTCAGCGTGTCGCCGTCCTTGCCGTAGGTCGAGCGGGTCATGAACTCCGTGCCGTCGGTCATGACGACCTTGATCATGTGATATTCGGGATGAATGTCGGTCTTCATGGGCGGATCCTCGCAGCGCGCGATGCGAAAGGCCGGGCGGGCCGTCGAATTTCGCGCCGTTGAAACGGAAGGCGGCTCAATATCGCAAGCCGGCGCGAGGCGCAAGGCCCGCGGACCGGCCGGTCAGAGGAAATAGAGCAGGGCGGAAACCGTCGCAAAGGACAGCGCGACGCCCGAGATCAGCGCCGCCGCGCAGAGCCGGCCCTGCCCGTAGACCGCGCCGAGCAGCGGATAGATCGTGATGACCGGCGCGGCGGCGAAGATCAGCGCCGCCTTGGCGAGCGCCGGGTCGAGGCCGGGCGCGAATTTCAGCCCCGCGAAGACGGCGAGCGGATGGGCGATCAGCTTGCCGGCGACGACGAGGCCGACGTCGCCGGCCATGCCGCGCGTCTCCAGCCCGATCAGCGCGCCGCCGATGGCGAAGAGGGCGGCGGCGCCGGCGGCGTTGGCCAGCATGTCGACGGCGCGGCCGACTGGCGCCGGCAGGGCGAGGCCGGAGGCCGACAGGGCCGCGCCGACGACGATGGCGATGATCAGCGGATTGCGCACGAGGCGTCGCGCCGCGCCGCGCAGCGTCTCCCCCACCCCGCCGCCGCCGCTGCGCCCGGCCTCGGCGAGCGCCAGCGCGAGCGGGATGAGGACGATGTTCTCGAAGGCCATGTTGAGCGACAGCGCGACGCCGGCCGGCGCGCCCAGCACCAGCTCGGCGGTCGGATAGCCGAAGAAGCCGCTGTTGGCGGCGGTCGCGCCCATTGCCTGGATCGCTGCCTCCGACTGGCCGCGCCCGCGTCCCCAGCGCGCGATGGCGAAAACGCCGGCGAAAACGACGAGCGAGGCGCAGCCGTAAACCAGGACATAGGAGGCGTCCGCCACCTCGGCGAGCTTGCGTCCGGCGAGCGCGCGCACGATCAGCGCGGGCAGGGCGAAATTGAGGACGAAGGCCGCCATCGTCTTCAGCCCCGCCTGTTCGACGAGGCCGGCGCGAACGGCGAAATAGCCGACCCCGATGAGAAGGAAGATCGGGACGGTGATGGCGAGAACCTGGCTCATGGCCGCCTCGCCTAGAGGAGGGCCGACCCGCGCGCAATCGGCGGCGGCGCCAATTCTCCGGCCGTCGGCGGTCTACAGTCGACTTTTCGCCCAGTCCATTAACCGGAATTAGGAGTTCCGCTCTCGTTTCAGCATCGACCTCAGTATGTTGCCAGAGACAATGATCGGCACAGACGTCATATCGGTCAGCAGGTTTGCGCCCTATGCCGCGCCGCATGCGCGCGTGGCGGAGGCGGCTTTCGCGGCCGGGCCGATGGCGACGCCGGTCGCCTTCCTCGACGGTTTCGCCTATTTCCATCCCGCAGCGGGCGACGTCGGCGTCGTCTTCTGCGCGTCCTGGGGCTACGAGGCCTTGTGCGCGCACAGGTCCGGCGTGGATTTCGCAGCAATGCTCGCGGGCGCCGGCTATCCGACGCTGCGCTTCGACTATCCCGGCGTCGCCAATTCCGCCGCCGATCTCGACGCGCGCCGGCTGGACGACTGGATCGACGCCGTAGCGCAAGCGGCGGCTCTGCTGAAGCGCATCGGCGGCGTGCGGGAGATCGCGCTGGCCGGCTTCGGCTTCGGCTGTCTCGTCGCCGCGGAAGCCGTCGCGCGCGGCCTTGCGGCGCGGGGCGTCGTCCTGCTTGCGCCGCCGCTCACCGGCCGACGCTTTCTGCGGGAAACGCAGGCGCTCGCCGCCATGGTCGCCGCGCCCGACGACGGCGGCGATCAGGTCGCCGCGCGCGACATAGCGATCGCGGGTTTCGTGATGCCGGCCGCCTTCGCCGACCAGGCGCGCGCGCTCGACCTCGCCCGGCTGAAGCTGCCGGCGGGCGCCTTCTGCATCGTCGCCGACAAGCCCGAGATCGACACCAGCGATCTGGTGGCGCGCCTTGCCGCCGCCGGCGCCGACGTGCGCGACTGTCCGCTGGAAGGCTACGCCGGGATCATGGCGGGCCCAACCATGGCCGCCACGCCGCGCGGCGCCTTCCAGAACGCGCTCGGCATGTTGCGCGACGCCTGTCCGACGCGGGCGGCCGCCGAGCCGACGCCGCCGGAGGCGCAGGCCGCCGCGAGCGTCGACGGCGACGGGTTCGTGGAGATCGCCGCGCGCTTCGGCGAAGGGGAGCGCCTGTTCGGCGTGCTGTGCCGTCCCCCCGCGGCGGTCGACGGCGCGCCCGTCGTCATCATGATCAGCGTCGGCCGCAATTCGCACATCGGCTGGCGACGGATGAGCGTGGAGAATGCGCGCGCGCTGGCCCGCGCGGGCGTGGCGAGCCTGCGTTTCGATCTCGGCGGCGTTGGCGACAGCGCGCCCCGCCCCGGTCAGCCCGAGCAGACGCTCTACACCGACTGGCCCGCGCTCGACGTCTCGGAAGCCATCGATTTCGTCGCCGCGCGCGGATTCGGCCCGATCGTTCTGGTCGGCGTCTGCAGCGGCGCCTATGTCGGCCTGCAGACGGCGGTCAACGACGGCCGCGTCGCGGGCCTCTTGGCGGCCAACGTCTACCGTCTCGTCTGGGACCCCGCCGAATCCGTCGAACAGGCGCTGCGCTACGGCAATCGCCGCATCGGCCCGGCCGTGTCGCGCCTGCTGACGCGCGCGCGCCTCTCCAAGATTCTCGCGGGCGAGGTCGATCTGTGGCCGGCGGTGGTCCATGCCGCCAAGCGGCTGAACCGCCGCTTCGGCGTCATCGCCATGCGCTATCTCGGCGCGGCAGGCCCGCGCGGCGCGCTCTACGCGGAATGCCGTCGCCGCTTCGACATCCTCCGCGCGCGAAACGTGGCGACGACGCTGTGCTACAGCGACGGCGACGAGGGGATCAGCGAGATCGACGATTACTTCGGGCGCGATCGCGCGGGACTTGCGGCCTATCCGAACGTGCGCCTCGTCGGCATGGAACGCTGCGACCACAATCTGACGCCGCGGCGGGCGAGCGCGACGCTGGTCGCGGAGGCCTTGCGCATCGTCGCGACGGCGCAGGCCGCGCGCCGCTGATCCCTTCTCAGGCCGGCCGCAGGCGCCTGCGCCGCACAGGCGCCCACTTCGGCTCGAGCTCTCCCGCGGCAGCGCGGCCGGGCGAATCGAGCGCGCCGACGAGATAGAAGAGCAGCGCCGCCGTCTTGATCGAATAGATCGAGTTCGAGATCGCCAGCAGCAGCGTGACGTAGACCGCGACGAAGACGCGAAAGCGCCATGAGACGTCATCGCGCGCCGGCGCGAGGACGAAGAGCGCCCACATGCCGGCAAAGCCCGCCAGCCCGATCTTCACCAGCGTGTAGGCGTAGCCGGAGTCCGCAGTGAATTCGAAATGCGGCGCGAGCGCGAATATGTCGACGAGTTCGAGTTTCGAGAGGAACTGGCCGCCGAGCAGGATGCGGCCGCGCAGCGTATTGTCCCAGGCGACGTCGGGCCACGAATAGCCGATCCACGCGAGCGTCACGATGGCCGCGAAGGGCGCGACGGCCAGAACAATGCGGCCGGCGAGCCCGGCGAGGCCGAAGGCCACGATCGACAGCAGCGAGATTGCGAGACCGAAGCGCGCGTCGGCGAGAATGAAGATGGCGAGGACGGGCAGGAGTTGCATGAAGGCGCGCAGCGGGAGGCCCCAGTTGCGCAGCACGATCCATGCAAAGCAGATCGCGCCGAAATTGCCGACCGAGACCGGCTCGAGAAAGACGGAGGACACGCGATGCTCGCCGAGCATCGGCAACAGGGTGCGGCCCTCGTAGCGCATGCCGGAGGCGAAGAGACGATCGCCCGACATTTCGGCGGCCGCCGCCTGCACGGTGCCGCGCGAGACGTAATAGCCGAGTATGTCGAACAGGCGCACGAACTGCTTGAGAAAGCCGTATTCGAAGAGACCGACGGCGAGCACGATCCAGACCGACGCCCGCACGAGCCTGTCGCCGTCCTCGCGCGAACCCAGTTCGCGCGCGGCGAAACAGAAGATGACGGGGATCATCAGGTCGCGCGCGGGCTTGGGGTCGAACGAGCCCTGCAAGGCCGCCAGAAACAGCGTGTAGGCGACATAGACGCCGAGGATGACGAAGAGATCGAACGTGCGGCCGACGAGCAGCGCCAGCGTGACGCCGATCAGCGCCATCTCGCAGCCGATGACGATTCCGGCGCCGGTGCGGAACAGATTGGTGTTGACGAAGCAGAGCGCGAAATTGAACAGGATCGCGCCGAGCACGACGCCCGAGAGCGCGCGGGGGCGCCAGTCCGGCGGGACCGGCGGCTGTCCGATCGTCGCAGCGCGGGCGCGCATGGCGCTCACGCCGCCGGCAGATCGCCGACGAGCGCGATCCCCGCGAGCCGGTCGTCGTATTCGGCGAGCGCATCGAACATCGCCGTCAGTCGCGTCCGCTCAACATGGTCCGCGCGTAGCACGACGACGATGCGATCGGCGATGTCGAAGGCGAGCGAGGCGTCGGCGTCGTCCTGCGGCGAGGGCGCGTCGACCAGGACGAGGTCGGCGTTCGCCACGATCTGCTGGAAGCGCCGCAACGGCTGCCGCGCGCCGCCCGCGAGATCGGCGAGACGGGCGACCTCGACATGGCCGCGCCCCAGCACGCGGCGATCCCTGGCGACGAGCGCGCTCGCGATCCTGTCGGCCTCGGCGCCTGCGATCACCGCCACGTCGAATTCTTCCCAGCGCGCGAATTCGGCGAGCGTGACGAGACTTTCGGTCGCGACCGTGTCGCCGCGAAGGCCGACGAAGGCGATGGCCTTCTCGCCGCTGCGCGGATCGGGCCGCACGCGCGCGAGCAGCCGGCGGAAGGCGGCCTGGTCGGGCACGAGGTCGGCCCCGGTCTTCCTGGCCGCCTTGGCGACCGGCAGAACGGCGAGGATGGGCAGGCCGGCGAGCGCGGCAAGTTCGCGGCGCGTGCGGATCCTGTCGTCGAGCCGCTCGCGCGCATAGGCGAGGCCGAAGCCGAGCACGAGGCCGAACAGCAGCGAGCCGGCGAGAATGAGCGACGCGGGCGCGCCTGCCGGCTTCAAGGCGGGAACGGCGGGCGAGATGATGCGGGCGTTGGCCGTGTCGATGCCCTGGCTCTCGCCGAGCTCCTTGGAGCGCGCGAGGAAGGATTGATAGACGGCGCGGCTCGCTTCGGCCGCGCGTTCGAGATCGCGCAATTGAACGAGCGCCGAACCGTCGCCGGCGTTAGAGGCGCGCGCGAGCCCGCTTTGCTTCAGCAGCGAGGCTTCGCTCGCCTTGGCGCGCGCGAGATCGACCTTCGCGGCCTCGGCGATGCGATCGAGTTCGGCGCCGATCAGGCGGCGCGCGTCGCGCACCTGCTCCTGCGCCTGCATGAGCGCGGGGTGGCGCGGCCCGAGCTGCGTGGCGAGCGAGGCGGCCTGCTGGGCGGCCTGCGCATATTGCGCGCGCAGGGCGACGATCGTCGGCGCATTCAGCGCTTCGCTGAGGGCCTCGACATTCTGGCCGGACTTGCGGAATTTTTCGACGGCCTCGACGCGCGCCTGCGCATCCGCGATGCGGCCGCGCACGGCGCCGAGCTGCGTGGAGAGATCGGCGATCTGCTGATCGCCGAGCGGCCGGCCGGCGAGCGTCTGGACGAGGCCGCGATCGGCGCGGAGACGCTCGACCTCTGTCTCGGCCTTCTGCACCTGGCGGCGCAGTTCCTCGGCGCGTTTCGACAGGTCCTCGCTGGCGCGCCGGGCGGCCTCCGAGCGGGCCTCGATCTGCGCATCCAGAAAGGTGCGGGCGATGGCGTTGGCCAGACTGGCGGACAGGTCGGCGTCCTTCGACGTGACGACGATGTCGAGCACATAGGCGCGTTCGCCGCGCACGACCTCGACCATCTCGCTCAGAACCTGGATCGCCCGGCTGCGCGGATCGACCGACGCCCGCCCGAGCAGCCTGGACAGGAGGCCCGGCCCCGCGCCGGCGAATGTCTCGTTCTGGGACAGTTTCTCGCGATCGACGACGGCGCCGAGAATGGAGCGCGACAGCAGGATGTAGCGCTGGTTCTCGACGTCGACGAGATTGCCGTCGGCGTTCTCCGCCGCGCGCGTGATGTCGTTCTTGAAGATCTGCAAGCCGCGGGGATCGACGAGCAACTGGGCCGAGGACTTGTACCTGGCCGGCGACAGCGCCGCGAAGACGAGGCCGAACATGAGCGTCGCGAGGGTGGCGGCGAGAATCAGCCGCCAGTTGCGACGCAGGATCGCTTCGGCGTCGAGACGCAATTCCGCAGCAGTCCGCCGTCCCGGCGCGGGCTCGGCGACTCGATCTGCGACGGCGATCCTCTCGGCCGCGTGGGACAATATTCACCTGTACGAATGCGCGCTCGCGCCACATTGCACGGCCGATCTTTACGTTTCGTTTCCCAAACCGGGCTCTTCTGAAGCGGCCGAGGGGCGCAGGCCAGCACATGGCGCGGCCCCTGCTGGACAGCGATCACGCCGCCGCCGTGATCCAGTTTGGGACGTCATGCCGAATTCTGGCCCGAAGAATGCCGCCGCCGTCTCCGACTTCGCCGCCATCGGCGCGCTGAACGTGGAGCGGCTGACCGGGCGCGCGCTGTCGCGGCGCGTGATGGACGCGCTGGCGCCGGGAGCCCGGCCGCTGGCGGTGGCGTTCTGCAATGCCCATACGGCCGAGATCGCGCTGCGGGACCGCGCCTATAGCGAGGCGCTCGAGCGGTTCTGCGTGGTCAACGACGGGATCGGGCTCGAGATCGCCGTGCGCATTCTCGAACGGCGCGGCTTTCCGGAAAACCTCAACGGCACCGACTTCATTCCCGCGCTGTTGGCCGACCTGCCGAAGGGGTCGCGCCTCTATCTGCTCGGCGCCGCGCCCGGCGTCGCGGAAGAGGCGGGCCGGCGCTTCGCCGCACGCTTTCCGCACCTCGAACTCGTCGGCGCCCGCCACGGCTATTTCCGCGCCGAAGAGGAAGACGACGTGGTCCGCGCGGTGGCCGCGGCCCGGCCGGACATTCTGCTGGTGGCGCTCGGCAATCCCGCGCAGGAAATGTTCATCGCCCGGCATCTCGACGCACTGGGCGCGAAGGCGATGTTCGGGGTCGGCGCGCTGTTCGATTTCGCCGCCGAGCGCGTGGCGCGCGCGCCCGCCTGGATGCGCAAGGCGCGGCTCGAATGGGCCTTCCGCCTCGCCCAGGAGCCCGGCCGCCTGCTGCGCCGCTACACGATCGAGACGGCGGCGTTCCTGATCGCCGTGCTCAGGCTGCGCGTTCTGGAAGAGGCATCATGAACCCCTTGAACGTGCCGAGCGCCCACAAGGCCTTGTAGCGCGCGGTCGCCATGTCGCCGGTCGCCAGCGCCAGAAGGGCGCGCGCCGAGGAACGCAAGACGCGCATCGCGACATAGGCCGCGCCGTAATCGTGGAGCCGCAGCACCCGCCCGAATCCCTGCGCGTAATCCTGCGCGCGCGAAACGCCGCCGGCGCCGCCGACCGGCGCCTGGTCGTGATGGACGACGAGATCGCGGCGGTAGAAGCCGCGCGCCCCGGTCGCCAGCGCGCGCAGGAGAAAGTCGGTCTCCTCGCCCGACTTGAAGCCGGTGGGCGCGCCGACGCCGAGCGTCTCGTCGAAGCCGCCGATCTTCCGCGCTATGTCGGCGCGGATGAACAGCGAATTGGAATTGCCTGACAGCCAGACATTGGACTTCGCGATCTCGGCGTCGCGATCGAGAAAGATCCCGAGCGAATCCGCGCCGTCGGCGTCGGTCGTGCGGCCGGTGAAGACGCCGACCTGCGGGTTCGCATCGAAAAGCGCGACGATTTTTTCCGCGAGCCCGCCGGGATACCAGCAGTCGTCGTCGGGAAAGGCGAGGATTTTCGCGCGACAATGGTTGAGACCGACATTGCGGGCGCGCGAAAGACCGCGCTCGCTACGGACGTGCCGAATGTCGAGACGGTCGAGATAGGGCGCCAGCACGGGATCGAGCGCGCCCGGCGCATTCTGGTCGACGACGACGAGTTCGAAATCGCGGAAGCTCTGGCGGGCGAGCGAGTCCAGCAGGCGGCCGAGCTTGTCGGTGCGGCCTACGGTGCAGCAGAGCAGCGAGAGGCGGGGGGCGGCGGGCTCGTGCACTGAAATCCTTGACTGTCTCTTTCAATGTTCGAACGCCGGGCATGTCATTCCCGCGCAAGCGGGAATCCAGCGCAAACGCCGAAGTTCGGGGACTGGATGCCCGCTTTCGCGGGCATGACAGTCCCCCCGCGTTCAGACTTTCTTGCCTTGTCGCCGGCATGATGCCCGCTTCGGCTTGCGATTGGGTGAACAGCGGCGGATATGCGGATCGTTCATGTCACGCGGCAGTTTCCGCCGGGGCTCGGCGGAATCGAGGAAGTCGTCGCCCAGCTTGTCGAGCGCCAGGCGCGCGCCGGTCATGACGTGCGCGTGCTGACGCTCGACCGCATCTTTACCGATCCCGACACGCGGCTCGTCGCGCGCGACGAATGGATGGGGGCGGAAGTCCTGCGCTTTCCCTATCGCGGCTCGCCGCGCTATCCGGTTGCGCCGGCCGTGCTCGGCCATGTGCGCGACGCCGATGTCGTGCACGTGCACGCCATCGACTTCTTCTTCGACTACATGAGCTTCACGCGGGCGTGGCATCGCCGGCCGATGGTGGCGACGACGCATGGCGGGTTCTTCCACACCGACGCGCATGTGCGGCTGAAACGGCTCTGGTTTGCGACCGTGACGCGGCGCGCCGCGCGCCGCTACGACCGGATCGTGGCCTGCAGCCAGCCTGATTTCGACATGTTCGCGCCGATCGCGAAGGACAATCTCGCGCTGATCGAAAACGGGGTCGACATCGGCAAGTTCGCCGATTGCGCGAGCCTCGCGCCGACGAAGACGCTCATCTCGATCGGGCGCTTTTCCTTCAACAAGAAGCCCGAGCGTCTGCTCGACGCGATGGTCGAGCTCGGCAGGCGCGATCCGGAATTCTCGCTCGACCTGATCGGCGGCGAATTCGACTGGACGCGCGAGACGCTCGCCGCCGAGATTCTCGCGCGCGATCTTGGCGATCGGGTGCGGCTGCATGTCGGCGTCAGCAACGAGGCGATCGCGCGCATCATTTCCGGCGCGAGCCTGTTCGTCAGCGCGAGCGTGCACGAGGGTTTCGGCATTTCGCTGATCGAGGCGCTGAGCGCCGGCCTGCTGCCGGTCGTCGAGGCCAATGCGGCCTTCAGATCCTTCGTCGCGCGCGCGTCCGACGTCGTCCTGACCGATTATGCGCAGCCGGCGAAGGCCGCGGACGCGATCCTGCGGGCGCATGCGCGGCTCGCCGACGATCCCGCCGCCATGCGCGCGCGGCTGGTCGGCGCCGCGCAGCCCTTCGCCTGGCCGGGCGTCGCCGAACGATACATGCGCGTCTACGAAGACGCGGCCCGCTGATATCTACTTCTTCTTCCGCGGGACCGGACAGGCGCCGGGCAGCGCGCCGCCCGTCCACTTGGCGATTATCTTCATCTGCGGCCGGTCCTCGCCGCCCTTCGGCTCGATCGAGAGGGGATAGTCTTTCGGCCACCAGGCGCCGGCGGCCCAATAGGCCCAGCCGGTCCAGACGTCGGAATTCGTCGCCATGTGTTCGAGCATGGCGTCGAGCCCCTCGCGGCATCGCTCGTCGTCGCCGGCGCCGAATTCGCCGAGGAATCCCTTGCGCTTGTTTTCGCGCAACCATTGCGTCGCGACCGACAGGGCGGCGACGACTTGTTCCTTGGGACGGCACTGGCCGCTCGTGCCCGACCAGTCGGCGTCGAGATATTGGTGAAACTCGAAGGCATGCGCGCCCCTGTCGCGCACCATGCGCATCGCCTCGCCGTTGACGCCGTGGTCGCCGGCCCTGGTCCAGCTGTGCGCGCCGGTCCAGTTGACGCCGGGCACGAGCAGGAGATTGCAGGCGCCCGTGGCGCGGATCGCGTCGATCGCGGCCTGCGCGGATTTCGCCCATCGCGCCGCCGGCATGTCGTGCGGCTCGTTCATCAGGCCGAAGACGACATGCGGCTCCTTGCCGAACCGTCGCGCGAGGCGCCGCCAGAGATCGGCGAAGGCGCGATCGGGCGTCTTGTCGCCGCCGATCGGCTCGCCGCGCCAGCGTCCGTAATTGTGGACGTCGAGGATGATCGAAAGACCATGTGTCCGCGCGCGCGCGACGGCGGACGCGAGCAGCGCGAGATGGCCGGCGTCGAAATCCTGTTCGAGCGCCGGTTGCAGCCGTTCCCAGAGGAACGGCAGGCGGACGACCGAGAAGCCTTTGGCCCTGGCCCAGGCGAATTCGGACTCGGCGGGAAAGTGAAAATCCTTTTCGGCCGCGCCCGGCGCCGCGCCGAATTCGGCGCCCGCGAGGTTAACGCCTGCGGCCGGCGCCGTGCGCGGCAAATCCTTTGCAACGGCGGATTGCGCGGCCCATGCAAGGCAGGCGATCGCCAGCGCGATCGGTCGGAAGCGTGTGTCCGTGTTCATTATGATCTGGGATCCGACTCGCGCAACGCGTGCGCCGCAGGATAAAGATGATCGACGAGAACGCCAGCAATTCCGGCCGGTTCGGCGTATCGCAGGATGAACGGTTCGTTAAGATGGCCCTTCCGCGCTTCGCGCGAAACACGTTGCATTCGAGCATAGCCGGCGCCGCTTCCGCGCTCGGCAGCCTGCTGAGCGTCGTCGTCGTCGCGCGCATGCTGGGCCCCGGCGGCGCCGGCAATGTCGCGCTCGGCATCTGGATCGTCGGCACGCTCGTGACCTTCTGCGATCTCGGCCTGCCGATCACGGTCGCGCGCTTCGTTCCCGATCTCGAGGCGCGCGCGCTGCACGGCGAGGCCGGCAATTTCGCCCGCGCCTTCCTCCCGGTCATTCTCGGCACGACGCTCGTCGGAACGGCGGCGCTCGCCAGCCTCTGGCAGTTCGCGCCGTTCCTCGAGGCGCATATATCGGCTCTGCCGTTCGACGATCTCGCCTCGACCGTCTGGCTCGCGCTCGCCGTGCTGTTCCTGTTGCAGGCGATCGGCAATTACGGCCTGTCGCAATTGCGCGGCGCGCAGCAGTTCGACGAGGCCGCGCGCCTGTCCTCCATATCGCTAGCGGTCCAGCTCGCCGGCGTCGCGGCGGGCGGCTATTTGTTCGGCCCGACCGGCGCGCTCGTCGGCTACGGCGGCGGCAGCCTGCTGCTGGCGTTCCACACGCTCGCGCGCATCAGGCCCGGCGCGAGGATCGACGACGAATTGCGGCGGCGCGCCTGGCGCTTCTCGCTGGCGAGCTGGGGCGTCGGCCTGATCGCGGCCATCGTCTGGTCGCGCACCGAGCTGGCCTTCCTCAATCATTATCGCGGGCCGCACGAAGCGGGCCTCTATTCGGCGGCCAATACGCTGGCCACCGTCGCCACGCAGGCGCCGCTGCTGATGACCGGCGGCCTGCTCGCCCTGTTCTCCCAGCTCTTCGCGGTCGGCGACAGGGCCGGCCTCGCGCGCGCCTTCGCTTCGGCCGTGCGGTTCATGTCCTTCCTGATCTTTCCCGCCTGCTTCGGCATGGCGGCGATCGCGCCCGCGCTCGTGCCGGCCCTGTTCGGGGCGGAATTCGCGGAAGCTTCCGACGCGGCGGCCGTGCTGGTCGCGGCGCAGGCGTTCGGGGCGGTGTCGACCGTCTCCTCGGCGCTCCTCTTCGCCACCGAGCGCAATTACTTCCTCGTCCGCACCGGCATCGTCGGCGCTCTGGCGATCGTCGCGGCCGGCGTCGGCGTCGTTCCCGCCTATGGCCTGATGGGCGCCGTGATCGCGCGTTCGCTCATCCAGTTCGCGATCGTGGCGGCGAGCTTCGTCTATCTGCATCGCGCGCTGGCTTGCCCGAGCCCGATCGGCTCGGTGGCGCGCATCGCCGGTTCGGCGGCAGGCTGCGCCATAGCCGCGCGCGCCGTCGTCTACGTCCTGCCAGGTCCCTCCGGCGTCGTGCTGGCGATCACGGTCGGCGCGGCGGTCTATTTCGTGCTGGCGCGCCTGATGCGGGCGCTGCCGGACGAGGATCTCGGCCGGCTCTCGGACCTCGCGGGCAAGGCGCCGGCATGGTTGTCGCCGCTGCTGTCGCCGGTCGTGCAGTTTTTCGCGCGGTGACGCAGAACCGGCGTCGAAGCGGCGCCCGTCATTCGGACAGGGTGAGCAAGTCCTTCACGATATAGTGGACCGCCAGCGTCCCGAGCGGGGCGTCGTCGGCGACATGGTCGCCGGCGCCGAGCCGGGCGGGATGGCCGATCTCGATTCCGTCGGGAAAATGCCAGCGCAGCGCGCGCGCCTTCAGCACGAGGTCGGATGGGCCGCGCGCCGGCAGCGCCCACAGGCGCAGCGCGGCCGCGCGAACATGTTCGAGCGAATCGGCGACAGCCGCCGCCGCGTCGCGGCCGTCGGGCTCCCGCGCGCCGAGCGCAGCGATCTCGGCCGCGCGCATGGACTTGAGCGAGGCCTCGAAGGAATCGAAGGCTTTGGATATTTTCATGGCCGGCACACACAGCAGGACTGTCACGATCGCGATATGCATATGAGACGCCTTGCATTTTGGACGAACAGTGCCGGTCGTCACGAGGTCGGGTGACCAAGGTCACGACCGCCGCGGAAGTCAGGCCGGGACGATCCACAGATCGGCGGCGGACGCGGCCGCGGAAGCGGCCGGATCGTCCGGCGCAGCGGCGCCGATCCAGATCGCGACGTCGATGCGCGCGGCCTCGGTCTCCTCGCCGAAGATGACGAGGTCGAAGGCGATATCCGCATCGGGCGCCGCGCCGCTTCGTCTGCCGGTCGGAACCGCGACGAGCAGTTCGCCGGCGCGCGTGGGCGTAGCCGATGTCGCAAAGGCCCGGCCTTCGAATCGCGCCATGCCGGTCGGCCGCTCGCCTTCGTCGGCGCCGATGGTCAGCGGCAGCCACCCTTCCGCGAGCGCGGCGGCGCCGAGCGCCCGCGCGGCCTCGCGAACGAGGCCTGCGTTCTCGCCGCGGACGCAGATGCGTCGCGCGCCGGCGCTCGCCGCAATATCCATCGCTGCGACGAGACGTCGCGCGCTCGCGCCGTCGAACCGGCCGCGGCGCATGACGGCGTCCGGACGGTCGCG
>JBDHTL010000079.1:0-17010 GCA_039808645.1 Rhodoblastus sp.
GTAGGTGGGCGCCGTGTTGCCCAAGCCCACGGGCAAGGACAGGGACAGCTCCCTGAGAGTCGATAAGGCCCCGGGAATACAATCCACACGCATCCCGCAGCGCCGCACCCGCAATGTAGGGCCTGGGCGCCGTTTGCGCCAGTGGCGGCCTCACACGCTCCAGCGCACGGGCAGGTTCAGCGGCCCGCGAAACGCCCAGCCGCCGAAGCGCACGGGCTCGGCCGCCTCGTCCAGCCTGAGATCGCGCAGGCGCGAAAAGATCGTCGGCAGCGCTACGCTGGCGACGATGGCGCGCGAGGCGAAGGCGCCGGCGCAGTAATGCGGGCCGGCGCCGAAGGCGATGCTCTTCTGCGTGTCGCGCCCGACATCGAACACGTCCGGGTCGGCAAAATGCGCTTCGTCGCGATTGGCCGCGCCGAACATCAGGAAGACGCGGTCTTCGGGCTCCAGCACGATATCGCCGATGGCGTAGCGTTTGGCGATGCGGCGCGGCGACATGCCGATCGGCGCCATCCAGCGCGCATATTCCTCGAACGCCTGCAGCCATGTGACCTCGCCGGCGAGCGCACGGCGCTTCTGTTCGGGGTGCGTGAGCAAGGCCCAGACGGCGCCAGCGATCATGTCGCGCGGCTCGTTCTGCCCGCCCGAAATCGCGAGCTTCACGTTGGCGCGAATGCTCTCCATCGGCATGTCCGTTCCCAGCATCACCGCCAGCAGGCTTTGGTCGGGCGTCCGGCGCAGCGTCGGCGCCATGTCGTCGATGGCCGCGTCGATGCCCGCGGTCGCGGCGTTGCACCGCGCCTCGACCGCGGGATCGCCGACGTAATTGGCGATGCCGTCGATCATGCCCTGCGACCACGAATCCATGTCGCGGTAGGAGATGTTCGTGAGCCCGGTCAGGCTCTTCAGGCACTCGCCGGAAATCGGCAGCGCGACCTCCCTGAACAGGTCGGCCGCGCCCTTCGGCGCGACCGCGTCGAGAATGCGATCGGCGTGCGCCTGGAACTTCTCGGTCCAGTGCGTGCGCACGGTCCGGGGCGAGACAGCGGGAAAGATCATGGCGCGCTCGGCCTGGTGCGCTGCCCCGTCCTTGCGCATCATGTTGTGGCCCATCAGCCGGTTCATCAGGCCCTGCGGCTGATGCGAGGAGAAGACGTCGACCATCTTCTCGTAGACGTAGATGTCGTCGCGCCGCGTGAACAAGGTCGCGCCGAGTTCCGGCACGAAGGCGATCGGCGCCTTTTCGCGCAAGCGCTTCAGCGTCGGATAGGGATCGCGCCAGAAGGCCGGAAGGTCGATGGAGACATGGGGCGCCGTGCTCATGGCAAGATTAGAGCACGCCGGCCGCCGCGACGCCTATTCCTTGCCGGACAATTCCCGCGCGAGCTTTTCGAGCCGCTCGGCCGCGCCGCCGAGCGCTTCCGCCAGGTGCGCCTCGCGCGCCGTCCGGGTCTGGCGCGCGTCCTGGCCCACTTCGGCCAGAGCCGCGATCTGCTCCTCCAGGCTCTCGATCCGGCCCTTCGCCTCCATCAATTCGTCGGCGATGGTGATCGCCGCCATCACGACGAGCCGCTGCTCGCCGATCTCGCCGAAACTCGTGCGCAGGCCGGCCATCTTGGAATCGACATGCAGCGCCAGCGCCTCGATATGGCTTTCCTGCCCGTCCTCGCAATTCATGCGATAGGTGCGCCCGGCGATGGCGACGACGACCTGCGCCATCACCCGCCCTCCGGGTCGCGCGCCAGCGCCGCCATCGCCGCGGCCGCCGTTTCCAGCCGCCGGGCGACCTCGTCGCTGGCCGCCTCGAGCCTGTGCCCGCGCGCGAGAGCCGCGTCGAGTTCGAGCGCGAGCCGGGCGCGGTCGTCCTGCATGGCGCCGAAGGCTTCGTTGAGATCGGACCGCGCGAGATCGGCCTCGCGCCTGCGCCCGACCGCCGCCTCGAGCGTGGCCAGAGCCGACAGGAGGCGCGCCAGCGCCGCGTCGAGCGGATCGCCCCTCGGCGCGGCCGGGCCGGATGATCCGACTGGCTCGGTCATGACGGCGAAACGACCCTCCACAAGCGCGCTTTCGCGAAAGCTTCATCCACTTTTGCGCTGCGCGCTCTAGCTCATAGAGCGCGCGCAGCCGATTCGCGTCAACGCGCGAGCGGCCGATTGCCGTGGATTGCGCGCGACTTGCGGACTTATCCTCGCGTTTCGCTGCCGCCGGCATCGCGTTGACTCGCATGGCTCGCCTGTTAAGGAACGGGCGCCTTTTACAGAATTTCGGGAGCATGGCGCGCGATGACCAACAGCGTGACGCAGGACATGATGGCCAATGCGATCCGCGCGCTCGCGATCGACGGCGTGGAAGCAGCCAAGTCCGGCCATCCCGGCATGCCGATGGGCGCGGCCGACATCGCCACCGCGCTGTGGACGCGCGTGCTGAAATTCGACGCCGCCGACCCGCACTGGCCCGATCGCGACCGCTTCGTCCTGTCGGCCGGCCACGGCTCGATGCTGCTCTACGCCCTGCTGCACCTGACGGGCTACGAGGGCATGACCGTCGACCAGCTCCGGCATTTCCGCAAGGTCGGCTCGAAAACGCCCGGCCATCCCGAATACGGCCACACGATCGGCGTCGAGACCACCACCGGCCCCTTGGGACAGGGCATCGCCACCGCCGTCGGCATGGCGCTGGCCGAACGCCATCTGGCGGCCGAGTTCGGCGACGACATCGTCGATCACCACACCTATGTCATCTGCGGCGACGGCGACCTGATGGAAGGCGTTTCGCAGGAAGCCATCGCCTTGGCCGGCCATCTCAAGCTCTGCCGCCTGATCGTCCTCTACGACGACAACGAGATTTCCATCGACGGGCCGATCAGCCTGTCGGATTCGGTCGACCAGGTCGCCCGTTTCCAGTCCGCCGGCTGGGCCGCGACCCGCGTCGACGGCCACGACCAGGACGCCATCGTCGCCGCGCTGGAAGTGGCGAAGAGGTCCGACAGGCCTTCCCTCATCCTGTGCCGCACCACCATCGGCTTCGGCTCGCCCAACCGCGCCGGCACGGCCAAGGCGCACGGCGAGCCGCTCGGCCCCGAGGAGGCCAAGGCCGCCAAGGCGCAGCTCGGCTGGACGGCCGCCCCCTTCGAGGTTCCCGCCGACCTCCTCTCGGCCTGGCGCGCTGTCGGCAGCCGCGGCGCCGAGGCGCGCAAGGCGTGGACGGCGCGCTTCGACGCTGCTGGCGCGCGCAAGCAGGAATTCGAGCGTCGGCTCGCCGGCAGGCTGAAGCCCGAGGTCGCCGGCGCGCTTGCCGCGCTCAAGGACAAGCATGCCGCCGACAAGCCGTCGCTCGCCACCCGCAAGGCGAGCGAGGTCGCCATCGAGGCGATCACGCCGCATGCGCCCGAACTTCTGCTCGGCTCGGCCGATCTGACGCCCTCCAACAATGTGAAGGCCAAGTCGGCAGCCTCCATCGCGCCGGGCTCCTACGGCGGCCGGTACATCCATTACGGCGTCCGCGAGCACGGCATGGCCGCGGCGGTGAACGGCCTGACCCTGCACGGCGGCATCGTCGCCGGCGGCTCGACCTTCCTGGTCTTCACCGACTATTGCCGGCCCTCGATCCGCCTTGCCGCGCTGATGGGCATTCCCTCGCTCTTCGTCATGACCCACGATTCGATCGGCCTCGGCGAGGACGGCCCGACCCACCAGCCGGTCGAGCATCTGGCGTCGCTGCGCGCCATGCCGAACCTGCTGGTCATCCGCCCGGCCGACGCCATCGAGACGGCGGAGGCCTGGGCTGTCGCGCTGGAACACAGGACCGGCCCGACGCTGCTGGCGCTGACCCGCCAAAACCTGCCGACCGTGCGCGGCGCAGGCGCGGCCAACCGCGTGGCGGAAGGCGCCTACGAACTGGCCGGCGCGGACAATGCGAAAGCGACCATCTTCGCCTCGGGCTCCGAGGTCGAGATCGCGCTTGCCGCCCGCGACCTGCTCGCCAGGGACGGGATCGCCGCCCGCGTCGTCTCCGTGCCCTCGACGGAATTGTTCGCCGCCCGACCCGCCGCCGAGCGCCGGGCCGTCATCGGCAACGCCCCCGTGCGCGTCGCCATCGAGGCGGGCGTGCGCCAGGGCTGGGACGCCTTCATCGGCGAGGACGGAATATTCATAGGGATGCACGGCTTCGGCATGAGCGGCCCCTACAAGGACGTCTTTGCTGCTTGCGGCATTACCGCGCAAGCGGCCGCGGACGCCGTCCGCAAGGCTCTGACGGGCGCGTAAAGCCTTTGTTGAGCGCAAGTTCTGTTTGAGCGGCGCTTGGCCGAATTGCTGGGCGCCGCTGCATGACGAATGGGCGTCCCTGTGATAAGGACGCCGCCATTCGAGCATATCCGGGAAAAGGACGAGGAAAATGGCTGTCAAGGTCGCGATCAACGGTTTCGGACGCATCGGGCGCAACGTGCTGCGCGCCATTCTCGAGTCCGGCCGCACGGACATCCAGGTCGTCGCCATCAACGATCTCGGCCCGGTCGAGACCAACGCCCACCTGCTCCGCTACGATTCGGTGCACGGCAAGTTCCCGCATGAGGTGAAGGTCTCCGGCGACACGATCGACGTCGGCCGCGGCGCGATCAAGGTCACCGCCGAGCGCGATCCGGCCAAGCTGCCGCACAAGGAGCTCGGCGTCGACATTGCGCTGGAATGCACGGGCATCTTCACCGCCCGCGACAAGGCGGCCGCCCACCTGACCGCCGGCGCCAAGCGCGTGCTGGTGTCGGCGCCTGGCGACGGCGCCGACCTCACCGTCGTCTACGGCGTCAACCACGACAAGCTGACCAAAGATCACCTCGTCGTCTCGAACGCGTCGTGCACGACCAACTGCCTCTCGCCCTTCGCCAAGGTGCTGCATGAAGCCATCGGCATCGAGAAGGGCATGATGACGACGATCCATTCCTACACCGGCGACCAGCCGACGCTGGACACGATGCACAAGGATCTCTACCGCGCCCGCGCCGCGGCCCTGTCGATGATCCCGACCTCAACCGGCGCCGCCAAGGCCGTCGGCCTCGTGCTGCCGGAACTCAACGGCAAGCTCGACGGCTTCGCCATGCGCGTGCCGACGCCGAACGTCTCGGTCGTCGACCTCAAGTTCATCGCCAAGCGCGCGACCTCGAAGGACGAGATCAACGCCGCGATCAAGAAGGCCGCCGACGGCCCGCTGAAAGGCGTGCTCGGCTACACCAACGCGCCGAACGTCTCGATCGACTTCAACCACGATCCCCATTCCTCGATCTTCCACATGGACCAGACCAAGGTGATGGACGGAACGCTCTGCTCGGTCCTGTCCTGGTACGACAACGAATGGGGCTTCTCCAACCGCATGGCCGACACGGCCGTGGCGATGGGCAAGCTGATCTGACGCACAGACCGCGAGCTTTCCGGCTCGCTGTGAATGGACGCGAGCCTTCGGGCTCGCCTGGCAACGGACTGCGAGTCTGAAGGCTCGCGGTCCAGTTCGCTCAGGAACGCCTTTGACCCTCGACGCGACACGCTCCCTTTCGCAATCGCCCGCCGCCCGCACGGCGCTGCCGATCCTGACCGCGCTCAGCGTCTCGCACTGTCTCAACGATCTCCTGCAATCGCTGCTGCCGGCGATCTATCCCAATCTCAAGCAGGACCTGTCGCTGTCCTTCGCCGAGATCGGCCTCATCACCCTCGTCTTCCAGGTGACCGCGAGCCTGCTGCAGCCGGCCGTCGGCGCCATCACGGACAAGAAGCCGCAGCCCTTCTCGCTCGTCGTCGGCATGGCCTGCTCGCTCGCCGGCCTGCTGCTGCTGTCGCGCGCCCACGCTTACGGAATCGTCCTGATCGCGGCAGCCATCATCGGCATGGGATCGTCGATCTTCCACCCGGAATCCTCGCGCGTCGCGCGCGCGGCGTCGGGCGGGCGTTTCGGTTTCGCGCAGAGCTTCTTCCAGGTCGGCGGCAATACGGGCCAGGCGATCGGCCCGCTGCTTGCAGCCCTCGTCATCGCCCCGAACGGCCAGGGCGCCGTCGCCTGGTTCGTGATCGTGCCGCTCGTCGGCATGGCGCTGCTGATGTGGGTCGGACGCTGGTACGCCGATCATCTGGGCGAACGCCGCAAGGCTGCGGCCGCGCCTGCGCCGCTGACGCGCAATCAGTGGATCGCGATTCTCATCCTGCTCGTGCTGGTCTTCTCCAAGAATTTCTACATGGCGAGCCTCCAGAGCTTCTACACATTCTATCTGATCGATCGCTTCGGCCTTACCATCCAGTCCTCGCAGATCTATCTCTTCGTCTTCATGTTCGCGGTCGCGGCCGGCACCTTCTTCGGCGGCCCGCTCGGCGACCGCTTCGGCCGCGTCATCGTCATCTGGATATCGATCGTGGGCGTTCTGCCCTTCTCGCTCGCTTTACCCTTCGTCGGCTTCGGCTGGACCGTGGCGCTGACGGCCGTCATCGGCTTCGTTATGGCCTCGTCCTTTCCGGCGATCCTGGTTTACGCGCAAGAACTCGCGCCCGGCCGCGTCGGCATGATCGCCGGCCTGTTCTTCGGCTTCGCCTTCGGCACCGGCGGCCTCGGCGCGGCCCTGCTCGGCGTGCTCGCCGACCACACAAGTCTCGATTTCGTCTATCGCGTCTGCTCGATCCTGCCCGCCATCGGCGTCCTCATGGCGCTCATGCCGAAGTCCGAGCAGAAAGCCATCTAAGGGGATCACAATGGCTGCCTTCCGCACCCTCGACCAGCTCCAGCCCAAGGGAAAGCGCGTGCTCGTGCGCGTCGATCTCAACGTGCCCATGGAAAACGGCAAGGTGACCGACGCCACCCGTATCGACCGCATCCTGCCGACCATCCGCGAGATCGCCGACAAGGGCGGCAAGGCGATCCTGCTCGCGCATTTCGGCCGGCCGAAGAACGGGCCGGACGAGGCGAATTCGCTGAAGCCGATCGCCGCCGTTCTCGCCGACCATCTGAAGCGCCCCGTCGGCTTCGCATCCGACTGCATCGGCGAGCCGGCCGAAAAGGCCATCGCCGCCATGAAGGACGGCGACGTGCTGCTGCTGGAAAACACCCGCTTCCACAAGGGCGAGGAGAAGAACGATCCCGCGATCGTCGAAGGCCTCGCCAGGCTCGGCGACGCCTATGTCAACGACGCCTTTTCCGCCGCCCATCGCGCGCACGCCTCGACCGAAGGCCTCGCGCACAAGCTGCCCGCCTATGCCGGGCGCACCATGCAGGCCGAACTCGAGGCGCTCGACGCCGCGCTCGGCAATCCCAGGAAACCCGTCGCGGCCATCGTCGGCGGCGCGAAGGTGTCGACCAAGCTCGACCTGCTCGGCAATCTCGTGAAGAAGGTCGACATGCTCATCATCGGCGGCGGCATGGCGAACACGTTTCTGGCCGCACGCGGCGTGAAGGTGGGAAAAAGCCTGTGCGAGCATGATCTGGCCGCGACGGCGCGCGAGATCGAGCAGAAGGCCAAGGCCGCCGGCTGCGAGATCGTGCTGCCGGTCGACGGCCTTTTCGCCAAGGAGTTCAAGGCGCATGCCGCGCATCGCATCGACGATGTCGCGCATATCCACGACGACGAGATGATGCTCGACGTCGGCCCCAAGACCGTCGCCCATGTCGAGGCCAAGCTCGCCGGCGCCAAGACGCTGGTATGGAACGGCCCGTTCGGCGCCTTCGAGATCGCGCCCTTCGACACCGGCACGGTCGCGGTCGCGCACAAGGCGGCGGCGCTGACCAAGGCCGGCTCGCTTGTGTCGATCGCCGGCGGCGGCGACACGGTGGCCGCGCTCAACCACGCGGGATCGGCGGACGATTTCACCTACATATCGACGGCGGGCGGCGCCTTCCTCGAATGGATGGAAGGCAAGGCCCTGCCCGGCGTGGAGGCCCTGCGCGCCTGAACCGGCGCGGCGAGCGCGACTTCCGGACGGAACCGTGCGCAGGCGCCGTCGTTAGCTTTGCATGGCGCACGACACGGCGACGAAAAGGGCGGACCTCTATCGCATGGTCATGCCCGAACACATCTGCCCCTACGGCCTGAAATCGAAGTACCTGCTGGAACGCGAGGGTTTTCAGGTCGCCGATCACTGGCTGCGGACGCGCGAGGAAACGGACCGTTTCCAGCGCGAGCAAGGCGTGACGGCGACGCCGCAGACCTTCATCGACGGCAAGCGCATCGGCGGCTACGACGATCTGCGGACCTGGTTCGGCGATCCGCCGCGGCCAAAGGACGCGCCGACCTACCGGCCGGTGATCGTGATCTTCGCCACGGCGGCGCTGATCGCGATCGCGATCGCGCTGGGTCTGCGCGAGGGCGTCGCGGCCACAACCGAGCGGTTCGTGGCGCTCGCGATGTGTCTTCTCGCCGTCCAGAAGCTGCGCGACGTCGAGAGCTTCTCGACCATGTTCCTGAATTACGACCTGCTGGCCCGACGGTTCGTGCCTTACGCTTATGCCTACGCCTATCTGGAGGCCGCAGCGGGCGTGCTCATGGTCGGCCGCATCTGGCCGGTGATTTCCGGCCCCATCGCGCTCATTATCGGAACGATCGGCGCGGTCTCGGTCGCCAAGGCGGTCTATGTCGACAAACGCGAACTCAAATGCGCCTGCGTCGGCGGCGACAGTTCGACGCCGCTCGGCTTCGTCTCCTTGACGGAAAGTCTGATGATGGCGGCTATGGGCGCGTGGACCCTCGCGCGACTCGTAGCAGCGCCTTAAGTATGGCTCACGACAGTGCCCGGAGACCCGCCGACCGGCTGGTTTTCGCCGCGAGGCTGGGGTAAACCGCGCAGGCAATCCAAAGGATCGAAGGGAGCCTGTCCGAAATGGCCCGCATCACGATGAGACAATTGCTGGATCACGCCGCCGAGCACGGCTACGGCGTGCCGGCCTTCAACATCAACAACATGGAACAGGCGCTGGCCATCATGGTCGCTGCGGATGCGGTCGACGCGCCCGTCATCATCCAGGCCTCGCGCGGCGCGCGCCAGTACGCCAACGACATCATGCTCAAGCACATGATGGACGCGGTGGTCGAAATCTATCCGCACATCCCGGTCTGCGTGCATCTCGACCACGGCAACGGCCCTGCCACCTGCATGACCGCGATGCAGGCGGGCTTCACCTCCGTCATGATGGACGGCTCGCTCAAGGAAGACGGCAAGACCCCGGCCGACTGGGCCTATAACGTCGGCGTCACCAAGAAGGTGACCGACATGGCCCATCTCGGCGGCATTTCGGTCGAAGGCGAACTCGGCGTGCTTGGGTCGCTCGAGACCGGCGAAGGCGAGAAGGAAGACGGCCACGGCGCCGAGGGCAAGCTCAGCCACGACCAGCTTCTCACCAACCCCGACGAAGCCGTGAAATTCGTGAAGGAAACCAAGGTCGACGCGCTCGCCATCGCCATGGGCACCTCGCACGGCGCCTACAAGTTCACGCGCAAGCCCGACGGCAAGGTGCTGGCGATGAACGTCATCGAGGAAATCCATCGCAAGATGCCGAACATGCATCTCGTGATGCACGGCTCTTCCTCGGTGCCGCAGGACCTCCAGGACATCATCAACAAGTTCGGCGGCAAGATGCCCCAGACCTGGGGCGTGCCGGTCGAGGAGATTCAGCGCGGCATCAAGAACGGCGTGCGCAAGATCAACATCGACACCGACAACCGCATGGCGATCACCGGCCAGATCCGCAAGGTCTTCGCGGAATCGCCCGGCGAGTTCGACCCGCGCAAGTATCTGAAGCCCGCGCAGGAGGCGATGACCAAGATCTGCAAGCAGCGCCTCGAGGAATTCGGCACGGCCGGCAACGCCTCGAAGATCAAGCGCATCGCCACGCTCGCCGAAATGGCGGCGAGCTACGCCAAGGGCGCGCTCGACCCGAAGTTCGCTTGAGCGGACCGCGAGCCTTCGGGCTCGCTCCCGCTGCAATAAGGATTGCGAGCCTGTGAAGGCTCGCAATCCGGCGCCGCATCCGCTGGGACCGCCGGCCTCCGGCCGGCATGCCGGCGCTATCCCGCCTTCGCCTTCACCCGCGGCTTGTAGCCTCCCGCCGGCGTGCGAAACGCGACATTCAGCCGGTTCCAGCAATTGATCTCGACGATGGCGAGCGTCAGCTTCGCGAGGTCGCTTTCCGAGAATTGCCTGCGCGCCTCTTCGAACACGGCGTCGGGCACTTCACGATTTTCCAGCACGGTCACCGCTTCCGTCCAGGCGAGCGCCGCCCGTTCGCGTGGGCTGTAGAGCGCGCTCTCGCGCCACGCGCTCGTCATGTAGACGCGCTCCTCGCTTTCGCCCGAGGCGCGCATGTCCTTGGAATGCATGTCGACGCAGAAGCCGCAGCCGTTGATTTGCGAGGCCCTGAGATAGACGAGATGCAGCAGGCCCGGCTCCAGCCCCAGCCCCTCCACCTTCTTCCAGAAGTCGAGCATGATCGCGCGCACGTCCGGCGCGACCGCGGCATAGTCGAGACGCGCTTTCATCGGCTTCTCCTTCGCGAAATGGATTCTGTCGCGCCAGATGGAGAAAACAATATTTCCGCGCTTTCGCCGAATTTGCGTATGAATAGAGCAGCCAGACTCACAAGGAAGCTGCTGCGATGGCGCGCGACCCCGAGGCCCCGCCGGCCCGCCTCTATCTCATCACCCCGCCGCTGGACTCAGCCGCCCCGTTCGACAAGGCGCTGGCCGCCGCGCTCGCCGCAGGCGACGTCGCCTGCGTGCTCGCCCGCTTCGCCACGACCGATCCCGGCCAGCGCAAGGCGATCCTGCGCGCCCTGACCCCGCTGGCGCAGGACCACGGCGCCGCTCTGCTGGTCGAGGGCGACGCGCAACTCGCCGCCCGCGCCGGCGCCGACGGCGCGCACGTGACGGGAGCGGCCCAGTCGCTCGGCGACGCCATCGAGAGCCTCAAGCCGGAGCGAATCGTCGGCGTCGGCGGCCTGCAAAGTCGCGACGAATGCATGAGCGCCGGCGACCTCGACGTCGATTATCTGATGTTCGGCGCGCCGGCCGATCCGACCCCGCCGGCCGACATTCTCGAACGCACGCGCTGGTGGGCGGAAATCTTCAACGTGCCCTGCGTCGCCTTCGCGCGCGCGCTCGACGAGGTCGAGGGGCTGGCCGACGCCGGCGCCGAATTCATCGCGCTCGAGGCGGCCGTGTGGGACGATGCGCGCGGCCCCGCCGCCGCCGTGGCCGAAGCTTCGGCGCGCTCGGTCGGAGCCCTCGCATGACGCGCGGCCCCGGCCTGGCGCTGGTCGCGCTTCTCTTTGTTGTCCCGGCGCTGGCCCAACAGGCCAAGCCCGATCTGCGACCGGGCCAGACGCCGGAAGCCGCGCCCAGGAAGCCGGAAGACCCGGTCAAAACGCTGGACTTGCCGGGCTTCCAGGAAGGGGCCGATCCCTTCGCCGCCTATCAGCGCGGCTTCTACGCCACCGCCTTCCAGCTCGCGCTGAAACGGGTGGAGGCGAACAAGACCGACGCCGCCGCCATGACGCTGCTCGGCCAGCTCTATCGTGAAGGCGCGGGCGCGCCGCGCGATCCGAGGGAAGCCGCGCGCTGGTTCCGGCTCGCCGCCGATCTCGGCGACGCCAACGCCGCCTTCGCCTACGGCGTCTCGCTGCTCAAGGGCGAGGGCGTCCCGCTCGACCGCGCGGCGGCGCAGAAGGAATTCGCGCGCGCCGGCGACAAGGGCCACGCGGAGGCCCTCTACAATCTCGGCGTGATGGCGATCGAGGACACGCCGGGCGCGCCCGATTTCAAGCGCGCGGTCGACTATTTCCTGCGCGGCGCGGCGGCCGGAAGCGCCGACAGCGCCTATTCGCTCGGCGTCCTCTACCACAACGCCCGGGGCGTCGAGCACAACGACGTCGAGGCGTCCACCTGGTTCAAGCAGGCGGCGGAGGCCGACAACGTGCCGGCAATGGTCGAATATGCGATCATGCTGTTCAACGGCGAAGGCGTGTCGAAGGATGAAGCGGCCGCCGCCCGCTGGTTCCTGAAGGCGGCGCAGCGCAACAACCCCGTGGCCCAGAACCGCGCCGCCCGCCTGCTCGCCGCCGGCCGCGGCGCGCAAACCAATCTCGTCGAGGCCATGAAATGGCACCTGCTGGCGCGCGCCGCCGGCATTCAGGACGAATGGCTCGACAGCCGCCTGACGCAGCTGTCCGCGAGCCAGCGGTCGACGGTGGAAGAGGCGGTGAAGAAGTTCAACGGGGGGTAGACCAACCTCCCTTCCCGCGCCCGCGATGTTTTGCATCGCGACCTCCCCGCACCCGCGATGCTTTGCATCGCGGCCTCCCCGCAAGCGGCGAGGCGGGCTGCGACCCTGACGGTGCGGTCCGCACTGACATTTCAGCTGTTGACCCGCCCGCGCATTTCCCGGATCAAGGATGCAAGCAACATCCGACCGAGGAAGCCCATGCTGCATGTCGTCCCCGCCTTCGCGCGCATCGGCGAGGAAAACGCCTTCGCGGTCCTCGCCCGCGCGACCGATCTTCAGCACCAGGGCCGCGACATCGTCAATCTCGGCATCGGCCAGCCGGATTTTTCGACGCCGGCGCATATCGTCGAGGCGGCGATCAAGGCGCTGCGCGACGGCCATCACGGCTATACGCCGGCGACCGGCATCCTGCCGCTGCGCGAGGCCATCGCCGCCGATCTGCGCAGGCGCCTGAACGTCGAGGTGTCGCCCGATCTCGTGATGGTCGTGCCCGGCGGCAAGGTGACCATGTACATGGCGATCCTGATGTTCGGCGAGCCCGGCGCCGAGATCATGTATCCAGATCCCGGCTTCCCCATCTATCGCTCGATGATCGAATATACCGGCGCGACGCCCGTGCCCGTGCCGATCCGCGAAGAGAACGGCTTTGCCTTTTCCGCCGCCGAGACCCTGTCGCTCATCACGCCGAAGACGCGCCTGCTCATCGTCAATTCGCCGGCCAATCCGACCGGCGGCGTGACGCCGAAGTCCGAGATCGACGCGCTGGTGAAGGGTCTGGAAAAGCATCCCGACGTCGCGATCATGTCGGACGAGATCTACGGCCAGATGACCTACGACGGGCTGGCGCACCAGACGCTGCTCGCCTATCCGCAAATCCGCGACCGCCTCATCCTGCTCGACGGCGCGTCCAAGACCTACGCCATGACCGGCTGGCGCCTCGGCTGGTCGGTCTGGCCGCGCTCGCTCTATGAAAATGCGCGAAAACTCGCGGTCAATTCGTTTTCCTGCACCAACGCCGCGACGCAATTCGCCGGGATCGCCGCGCTCGAGGGCCCGCAGGACGCGGTGCGCGACATGCTGCGCGAGTTCGACGCGCGCCGCAGAATTGTCGTCGAGGGCCTGAACGGCCTGCCGAACGTCTCGGCCGCGACGCCCAAGGGCGCCTTCTACGCCTTTCCGAACATTTCGAAGACCGGATGGAAGGCGAAGAAACTCGCCTCCGCGCTGCTCGAGGAAGCCGGCGTCGCCACGATCGGCGGCCCGGATTTCGGCGTGCACGGCGAAGGCTACATTCGTTTGTCCTACGCCAATTCCGCCGACAATATCCGCAAGGCGCTGGCGCGCATGGGCGAGTTCCTGGCGAGCAGGAAGCCTGCGTGAGCTGGAGTTGAACCGCCCCCTCCCTTTCCCTCCCCCGCTTCGCGGGAGAGGGGACGACAACCATTTGCGGCCGCGACTTTGCAAGCACGCGAGTCTTCTCCCTCTCCCGCGCAGCGGGGGAGGGAAAGGGAGGGGGCCGGGCCGCCTATGAATCAGGCAGCTTCACCCACCGCCGGCCGCGCCATCGTGCTTCTCGCCGTCGCGGCTTTCGCGAGCGCGGCCACGACACGCATCTGCGACGGACTGCTGCCGCAACTCGCCACGGAATTTCGCGTGACGCCCGGCGAAGCGGCAATCGTCGCCACGGCCTATTCGCTGACCTATGGCCTGCTGCAGCCGGCCTTCGGCATCGCCGGCGACCGCTACGGCAAGTACCGGCTGATCCTCGTCTGCTGCGTCCTCTCGCTCGTCACGACCGCCGCCTGCGCCGCCGCGCATTCGCTGGGCGCGCTCGCGCTCGCAAGGCTGGCGGCAGGTTTTGCCGCGGCCGGCATCGTGCCGCTGGCGCTCGCCTGGATCGGCGACGCCGTGCCGTACGACGTCAGGCAAACCACCATCGCGCGCTTCATGATGGGCCAGATCTCCGGCCTCATCATCGGCCAGGCCTTCGGCGGCTGGTTCGGCGACCTCGCCGGCTGGCGCTCGGCCTTCATCGTCATTCTCGCGCTCTATGCCGTGGCGACCGCAGGGCTCGCCTTCGAACTGCGCCGCAATCCGCTCGCCAACGGCGCGCCGTCGAAAGCGCCGCTGACCGCCATCGCCTCGACATTCGTCTCCGCGCTGCGTCGCAAGTCCGTGCGCGCCCTCATGCTGGCGGTCTTCCTCGAAGGCTTCCTCTGCTTCGGCGCGGTCGCCTACATCACCACCATGCTGCATTTCTCGTTCGGCCTGACATTCGGACAGGCGGGCCTGTTGCTGATCGCCTTCGGCCTCGGCGGCATTCTCTACGCGACATTCGCGCGGCGCATCGTCCCGCTGTTCGGCGAAGCGGGCGTCGCGCGCATCTCCGGCGCGCTGTTCTTCGTCGCCTTCCTCGGGCTTGCGCTCGCCCCCGCGCCGCTGTTCGCCGCGCCCGCCTGCCTTGCGGCCGGCGCCGGCTATTATCTGCTGCACAGCGTTCTGCAGGTGAACGCCACGCAGGCGACGCCCGAGGCGCGCGGCGCCGGCATGAGCCTGTTCGCGACGAGCTTCTTTCTCGGCCAGGCGGCAGGCGTCGCGGCCGCCGCGCCGATCGTCGACCGCTTCGGCGCGCCCGCCGTCTTCCTCATTGCCGCGGCGGCATTGCCCGCGCTCGCCTTCTGGGTCGCGCAGACGGTCGCGACATCAGGCGAGCGTAGCTGAGAAGCCGCATCAGGCGTTATGCGCTTTCGCGTGATCGACGATCGCGTCGATGATCTCCGGCCAGAGCTCCTTCGGCAGCGCATGCCCCATGCGCTTGACAATGTGAAGCTTCGCGCCCGGCACCGACTTCGCCGTATCCATGCCGGCTTCCACGCGCACCAGCGGATCGACGTCGCCGTGAATGACCAGCGTCGGCGCGCGCACATTGGCGAGGCGCGGACGCCGGTCGCCGGACGCGAAGATGGCGAGCATCTGCCGCGCGACGCCCATCGGGTTGAGCCCACGCGAGAACGCGAGGCGCGCGACCTCGACGTCCCGGCCGTCGTCGTCAGGGAATGAGCCGACGCGCAGCACGCGCCACGTCTTCTGGAAGGTGGCGACATATTCGTCCAGCGTCGTGGGCGGCGGCGCGAGCAGGACGGCGGCGGCTTCCGGCGTCGGCGGCGGCAGCGCCGGATTGCCGGTCGAGGACATGACAGAGGTCAGCGTCAGCAGGCGATCGGGGAAATTCATCGCGATTTCCTGCGAGATCATGCCGCCCATCGACGCGCCGACGACATGCGCTTTCCTGACGCCGAGATGATCGAGCAGGCCGACGGCGTCGGCCGCCATGTCGCGCAGCAGATAGGGCGCGTCGATCTTCTCGCCCTTCATCTGCTTCTGGATGAGATCCGCGAAATCGACCTTCACCGCGACATCGACTCGCGACGATCGGCCGATGTCGCGATTGTCGAAACGCACAACATGAAAACCGCGGTCAGCGATCTTCGCGCAGAAAGCGTCGTCCCACAGTATCATCTGCGCGCCGAGCCCCATGATGAGCATGATCGTCGGCGCGGCCTTGTCGCCGAACGTGTCGTAGCAGAGCGTCATGCCATTGGCGGGCGCAAATTGTTCTGACGTGTGGGCGACCGTCGCGCTCATTCCATTTCCTCCGATATTGTCGACTACAATGTGCGACGGCTGCGCAAGGGAAGGCAAGCCGCGGCGATCAGCCCAGGCGCTCCAGCAGCGCCAAAGCGGCGGCTGGATTGCGTTCCTTGAAGCCGGAAATGAAGAACAGGAAGACGTCGCGCGATGCGCTTCTGATCGGCGCGCCGACACGGCGAAGGCCTTCGATCTCGCCTCCGCCAGCGATTTGTCGCGCGCGCTTCGCCCATCGATCGAGAGCGCCGGGCGCATAGCCGAGCGCATTCGATTCGCTCGCGCCCATGATTCGGAAATAGGCGAAATCCGCCGTGGCGTCCGCGATCTGCGGATAGGCGGAATCGCAGGCCGTCACGATCGCCGCGTGATACCTGCGCGCGAGATCGACGAACTCTTCGTTGGCGAAACTGTCATGTCGAACCTCGAGCGCATGGCGCAGTCGGCGTCCCGCAATTTCGCGCGGCAGGAGCTTCAGGAATGCGTCGAAGTCGGTCGGATCGAACGTCTTCGTCGGCGCGAATTGCCAGAGGATCGGGCCGAGCTTGTCGCGCAATTCGGCAAGACCGCTGTCGAAGAATCGCCGCATCGACTCCGACGTCTCGGCGAGCGCGCGCTTCTGCACGATGTAGCGCGGCGCCTTGATCGCGAAGACGAAATCGTCAGGCGTCTCGTCGCGCCATTTCGCGAAGCTCGCGGGCTTCTGCGTACCGTAGAACGTGCCGTTGATCTCGATCGCGGTGAGGCGCCGGCTCGCGTGCCTGAGCTCGTCCTTCTGAGGCAACCCCTTCGGATAGAAAGCGCCGCGCCAGGGCTCGTAGGTCCAGCCGCCGATCCCGACGCGGATCCCGCCGGCCTTCGCGCCTTGAGTTGTCGCCTCGGATTTCTTCGCCACGTCGCCTCTCCTCGCACGCGTGGAAGAATAGGATGCAGCGCCAAAACAAAAAGCCCCGTGCTTGCGCACGGGGCCTTCATGTTTGGTTGCGGGGACAGGATTTGAACCTGTGACCTTCAGGTTATGAGCCTGACGAGCTACCGGGCTGCTCCACCCCGCGTCAAAACAAAATGGCGAATAGAGAGTAGCGAATGGAAATCCGGTTCGCCACTCGCTATTCGCCATTCAAAC
>JBDHTL010000080.1:0-16941 GCA_039808645.1 Rhodoblastus sp.
CTCGCCGCGCGGCGCTGGCGCGGCGCCTGGTCGCGTGGCGCGCGCGGCGCCCGCAGGACGAGGTCGTGATCGCGCACGATGCGGAGGGCGCGCCGCGCATCGTGGCGCCGACCGGCGCTCTCCGTCTCTCGCTCGCCGGGCGCGACGATCTCGTCGCCGCTGCGGTTGCCGACGGCCCCATCGGCGTCGATGTCGAAACCATCGGCGCGCCGTTCGTTTTCCCGCGCAATGTGCTGCATCCCGCCGAATGCGCCGCGCTCGACGCGGCGGGGCCGGAGGCGCACGAAGAATTCCTGCGCATCTGGACCGCCAAGGAGGCCTACGTGAAGGCGCTCGGCACGGGTTTTTCCCGCGAGCCGGCGAGAATCGAAGTGCGGCCGCCGGCTCTTTCCGGCTTCGGGCAGGCCGACGATATCGAGATTTTCGACGGCGGCCGTCGGGTCTCGACCGCGCGCGCGCGCGCCGGACTGGTCGGTCTTCGAGGGCCTGTCATGCTCGCCTGCATCGTTCTTCCCCGATGACGCCGGCATGACTTTCGACACTTGTTCCGGCCTCCCGGCATTGTAGCTGCTGTCAGCAGATCGGAGACTTTTCGCTTGCAACGCACAGCGGCCGCGACGATCATCGGCGCGCTTTCGGTATCCGGTCGATCGAAAGCGTTTATTTTGCCGGACGTCCGCCTTTCGGACGTTTCATCACTTGAATCGTTGCTGCGGCCTCATACGTTGGCGGCGTTGAAACAGGAGTTACCCATGGGCTTCTTCGGCTCCATCATGAGCAAGATTTTTGGCGTTACCCCGGCCGCGGCCGAGGAGGCCAAGCCGGCGTCCGCCGCCGCTGCAGCCCCGGCTGCGCCTCTGGCGCCGGCGGGCTCCGTCGACGTCGCCGCCATCCTCGACGATCTCGTCGACAAGCACGCCGAGGAGCTGAACTGGCGCGTGTCGATCGTCGACATGATGAAGGCGCTGGGTCTCGACTCCAGCCTCACCGCGCGCAAGGAACTCGCCAAGGAACTGCACTATGACGGCGACACCGGCGACAGCGCCAAGATGAACATCTGGCTGCACAAGAAGATGATGGAAATGATCGCCGCCAACGGCGGCAAGCTGCCGGACAACGTCGGCAAGCACTGATCGTTCATCGACGGTTTGCAACGAGCCCGCGGCTTTCCTGCCGCGGGCTTTTTTGCGCCGCCGGCATTCACGTCACCACGTGTCGACGAACGGCCGCTTGCGCGTCGCGCGCGGCTGCGGCGCCGGGCAGGAGTCGAGTCCGCGGATGATCCAGCGGCGCGTCTCCACGGGATCGATCACCTGGTCGATCTCCAGCACCGAGGCGATGTTCGTCGCTTTGCCGACTTCGTAGGATTTGGCGACCATCGACTGGAACAGTTTTTCGCGCTCGGCGAGATCCTCGACCGCTTCGAGTTCCTTGCGAAAACCGAGCCGCACGGCGCCTTCGAGCCCCATGCCGCCGAACTCGCCGGTCGGCCATGAGATCGTGAACGTCTGCGCGTGAAAGCCGCCGCCGGCCATCGCCTGCGCGCCGAGGCCGTAGCCCTTGCGCAGCACGATGGTGAAATAGGGAATATCGAGCGAGGCGGCCGTGACGAACATGCGGCAGACGTGGCGCACCAGCGCGGTCTTCTCCGCTTCCGGCCCGACCATGAAGCCCGGCGTGTCGCACAGCGAGACGATCGGAATGTCGAAGGCGTCGCACAATTGCATGAAGCGCGCGGCCTTGTCGGCGGCCTCCGAATCGATGGCGCCGCCGAGATGTTTCGGATTGTTGGCGATGAGTCCGAACGGCCGGCCCTCGATGCGGATCAGCGCGGTGACGACGCCCGCGCCGAAGCCGCCGCGCAATTCCAGCACCGAACCTTCGTCCGCCAGCGCATGGATGACGTCGCGGATTTCATAGACGCGCAGGCGGTTTTCCGGAATCGCGCGGCGCAGCAGCCGCTGGTCGGGCGCGCTCCAGTCGGCAATCGCGCCCTGAAAGTAGGAGAGATATTTCTTCGCCGCCGCGCAGGCTTCGGGCTCGTCCTCGACCAGCACGTCGATCACGCCGTTCGGCCATTGCACGCTGGTCGGGCCGACTTCGTCGGGATGATAGACGCCGAGGCCGCCGCCCTCGATCATCGCCGGCCCGCCCATGCCGACGCTCGTGTCCTTCGTCGCGATCACCACGTCGCAGCAGCCGAGCAGGGCGGCGTTGCCGGCAAAGCAGCGGCCCGACACGATGCCGACGAGCGGCACGAGGCCGCTGAGCTTGGCGAATTGCGCGAAGGTCGGCACGTCCAGCCCGGTCACGCCCAGCCGTTCCGTGTCGCCAGGCCGTCCGCCGCCGCCTTCGGCGAACAGCACGAGCGGAATGCGCTGCCGCTCCGCGATGGTGAAGAGCCGGTCCTGCTTCTTGTGGTTGCGCTGCCCCTGCGTGCCGGCGAGCACCATGTAGTCGTAGGCGACGACCATTGTTCGCGCCCGGTCCGGCTCGAACCTGTCGCCGTTGACGGTCGCAAGGCCCGCCACGACGCCGTCGCCCGGCGTGTTGCGGATGAGATCGTCCTTCGTCCGCCGCGCCGCCTGCGCCGCGATGGCGAGCGATCCATATTCGACGAAGCTGCCCTCATCCACCAGCGCGGCGATATTCTCGCGCGCCGTGCGATGATTGCTCTTGCGGCGCTTGGCGACGGCGTCCGCGCGATTTTCGTCCAAACCGAAAGCCTGACGCGTGAAAACGTCGGCAAGATCTGGCCGGATGGCGTCGGGATCGGCCGCCTCCGACTGCTGCGCCTCGTCCGCGCCGACATCGGCCGGCTCGACGAACAGGATCGGATCGTCCTTGTAGAGCGTATCGCCCTTGCGCCCCCTGATCTCGCGCACGACGCCGCCGCAGGGCGCGGTCACCAGATGCTCCATCTTCATCGCCTCGAGCACGGCGATCTGCTGGCCCGGCCGCACCAGCGCGCCTTCCGCGACATCGACCGTCACGATCGTGCCGAGCAGCGGCGCGGAAATGGCCACCGTGCCCTCCGGGCCTGCATGGGCCGCCGCGCGGCCCGACGGCGCATCGTCGGAAGCCGCGTCGAAATAATAGCGATGACGTTCTTGCGCGGCGGAGGCGAGGAGGTCCGCCAGATGCGTCTCGATGAAGCGCGTGTCGATGCGATTGGCGGCGAAATCGGGATGCGCCAGCAGCGCCTGCAGAAAAGAGATGTTGGTGTCGACGCCGGCGATGCGGAATTCGGCGAGCGCGCGCAGCGCCTTCGCCACGGCCGTCGCATAATCGGGCGAAGGCGAATGCACGATCAGCTTGGCGATCAGCGAGTCGAAGGCCGCGCCCGTGCGATAGCCGGAATAGCCGAACGTGTCGACGCGAACGCCGGGCCCCGAGGGAATGTCGAAGGCCGCGATGCGGCCGCCGCTCGGCAGCGCGTCGCCGGCGGCGTTCATCGTCTCCAGATTGACGCGCGACTGGATGGCGTAGCCGCGCGGCGCGCGCGCGTCGGCAAGGCCGATGTCGGCGAGCGTCTCGTCCGCGGCGACCCGGATCTGCGCCTGCACGAGATCGACGTCGAACACTTCTTCGGTCACCGTATGCTCGACCTGGAGGCGCGGATTGGCCTCGATGAAGGCGAAATAGGCGGCGTCCGAAGAATCGCGGGCGTCGACCAGGAATTCGAACGTGCCGAGATTATCGTAGCGCGCCGCCTTCGCCAGCGTCATCGCGGCATTGGCGATCTTCGCGCGCAACACGGGCGACAGCGAGGGGCTCGGCGCGACTTCGATCAGCTTCTGGTTGCGACGCTGGATCGTGCATTCGCGCTCGCCGAAATGCACGAGCCCGCCATGCCTGTCGCCGAGAATCTGAATTTCGATATGTCGCGCGCTTTCGACCAGGCGCTCGGCGTAGAGAGATCCGTCGCCAAACGCGCTCGTCGCTTCCGATTGGCAGCGCGCGAAGGCGTCCGCGATCTCGTCGGCGCGCCGCACCGCGCGCATGCCGCGCCCGCCGCCGCCGGAAATCGCCTTCAGCATGATCGGCGCGTTGATGATGGCGAAGAAGGCGCGCGCCTCGTCGGCGTCGCGCACGACTGCGCCCTGAATGACGGGGGCGTCGACGCTCAGCGCCAGTTCGCGCGCCTTCAGCTTGTCGCCGAACAGGTCGAGCGCATCCGCCGACGGGCCGATGAAGGTGATCCCCGCCGCCGCCACGGCGCGCGCGAAGGCGGCGTTTTCGGCGAGAAAGCCATAGCCCGGATGAATGGCGTCGCAACCCGTCTCCTGCGCGAGCGCGACGATGCGCGCGGCGTCGAGATAGGCTGGCACGCCCGACTTCGGCAGCGCATGCGCCTCGTCCGCCTTGCGCACATGCAACGAGGCGGCGTCGTCCTGCGAATGGATGGCGACGCTCGGCACGCCGAGCGCGGCCGCGGCGCGCGCGATGCGGATGGCGATCTCGCCGCGATTGGCGATGAGAATCTTTCGGAACGGCGGACGGGACATCGGGGGCGTTTCTCTCTGGATCATGTCCGACGATTTTGCCTCCTGATTTTGACCGCGTCGAGTCGACCGGGGGCCGCGACGGGCCTAATCTGAGGCTCGAGAGGAAACGCCCGGAGAGGCCCGATGACCCAGGATGCTCAGGCTGAAGCCCGCTATCTGGACGATTTGCGAGCGCTCTGGCGCAAGAACTGGCCGAAGAACATTCCGCAAGAGCCGGTCTATCCGCTCGGCGAGCGGCTGCTGACAGATTATCTGCGCGAATGGGCGCGGCGCACGCCGGACAAGGCGTCGCTGGTCTACTACGGACGCGAGGTGAGCTTCGGCGAACTCGACCGCCTGTCCGACGCCTTCGCTGCATGGTTGCACGAAAACGGCGTGCGCAAGGGCGACGCCGTCGCCGTCTTCATGGCGAATTGCCCGCAGTTCCACATCGCCTTCTTCGGCATTCTCAAGATCGGCGCAATTCACGTGCCCGTGAATCCGCTCTTCAAGGGGCACGAACTGATTTACGAACTCAACGATACGGCTGCGAAGACGATCGTCGCGCTCGATACGCTCTTTCCTCTGGTGCAGGAGGTGAAGGACAGGACGCGGATCGAGACGATCCTCGTCACCTCGATGGGCGCCATGCTGCCGGATGCGCCGACCATTCCGCTGCCCGCGGGCCTCGACGCGCCGGCCGCGCCCTGCTCGGGCGCGATCGACTTCCTCTCTGCGCTGGCGGCGGTGACATCCGCGCCGCCGCAGGTCGAGGTCGGCCTCGACGACGTCGCCGCGCTCAACTACACCGGCGGCACGACCGGCATGCCCAAGGGTTGCGTGCACACGCAGCGCGACATGGTCTATACGGCCGCCACCACCTGCAACATCGGCATCAATCTCAAGCCCGACGACGTCGGGATCAATTTCTATCCGGTGTTCTGGATCGCCGGCGAGGACATGGGCGTCATCTTTCCCGTCTTCGCCGGCGCGACTTATGTGCTGCTGGCGCGCTGGGACGCCGTCGCCTTCATGGCGGCTGTGCAGCGCTATCGCGTCACCGTGGCAAGCCTGCTCGTCGACAATGCCGTGGAAGTCATGGAGCACGCGCGCGCCGGCGAATTCGACCTGCGCTCGCTGCGGCAGGTGCGCTGCTCCTCCTTCGTCAAGAAGCTCAACATTCCCTATCGCGAGCGCTGGCGCGCGCTGACCGGCGCGACGATGATCGAAGCCGCCTGGGGCATGACCGAGACGCATACGTGCGACACGTTCACGACGGGCATGCAGGAGGACGATTCCGATCTGAAATCGCAGCCGATCTTCGTCGGCCTGCCGGTGCCGCAGACGGAATTCAAGATCTGCGATTTCGAGACCGGCGCATTGAAGCCGCTCGATGAAGAGGGCGAGCTCTGCGTGCGCTCGCCCTCGCTGCTGAAGAGCTATTGGAACAAGCCCGAGGCGACCGCCGAGAGTTTGCGCGAGAGCTGGCTGCACACCGGCGATATCGGCCTGATCGACGCGCAGGGCTACCTCCACTTCCTCGGTCGCCGCAAGGAGATGCTGAAGGTCAAGGGCATGAGCGTCTTTCCGGCCGAGATCGAGGCCATGCTCGGCCAGCATCCCGCGATCGTCGGTTCGGGCGTCATCGGCCGGCCTGACGCCGAGCGCGGCCAGGTTCCCGTCGCCTTCGTGCTCGTGCACGAAGCCGCGCGCGCAACGACCAAGGCGGAGGACATAGCCGCGTGGTGCCGGCAGAACATGGCCGTCTACAAGGTGCCGGAAATCCGCATCGCCAGCGAATTGCCGATGACCGCGACCGGCAAGGTGAAGAAGGAGGAACTGGCGAAGCTGCTGTGAAACGTGCCGGACTGCGAGCCTTCAGGCTCGCGGTTCAAGAGATGCGAGCCTGAAGGCCCGCGGTCCGGAGCCTACAGGCCCAATTCCCTCGCGATCTGCTGCTTCAACTTGTATTTCTCGACCTTGTTGGTCGGCGTCACCGGCAGCGTCTCGACGAAGCGTATGTGCTTCGGGATCATGTATTTCGGCATCACCGCGCGCGCATGATCGCGTATCTCGGCTTCTGTCGGCTGCTCGCCCGCCACGGGCTGGACGAATGCGACGATGTCGTCTTCCGCGCCTTCCGATGCGGGTATCGGCAGCGCGGCCGTCGCCTGCACTTTCGGATGGCGCGAGATGAGCGCCTCCACCTCGAAAGACGAAACATTCTCGCCGCGCACGCGAAAAAATCCGCCCATGCGGTCGACGAAGCGATAGACGCCGGAACCGTCGGCAATCTCGGCGCAGGCGTCGCCCGTATGAAACCAGAGGTTGCGGAAAGTCTTCAGCGTCGCCTCGGGCTTGCGGAAATATTCCTGCAACAGCAGGCCGGGAAAACGCGGGCGAATGCCGAGCTGCCCGACCGCGCCCGGCGCGCAGCGATTGTCGTCCTCGTCGAGGATGGCGACTTCGAGCAGCGGCGAAGGCTTGCCCATGAACCCCGTCGGCAGTTTCTGCGCGCCATCGACGACCAGCACGCCGAGGCGGGCGCAGCGCTCGCGGATCGCCTGTTTCGAATAGCCCTTGCGGCGCTCTTGCGGCACGCCGTCTTCCGCGCCGAGTTCGTCGATCATGCCGACGAATGGATTGCCGGATTCCGTCTGGCCGAATCCGGCCGTGACGAAATCGATGCCGAACCGCGTGGCGACCTCGCGATGGTTCGGCGGCAGCGGCTGCATGTGAACCATCGCGAGTGTGTTGTCGCGGTCGGCATCGTTCGGCGGCGCGCCGAGCAGCCAGGGCGTCATCACGTCGAGCAGGATGGCGTAGGTGGCGCCGACTTCCGCGATGCGATCCCAGAATTGCGTGGGCGAGAAGCGATCCCACAGGCCGACCGTATTGCCGTTCCATACCGCGCGCGCGAGCAGCGCGAAGGCGCCGCCGACGTGATAGAGCGGCAGGTCGCAATAGATCACGTCGTCTTCGCTGGAAAATGCACGCAGGAAGAACGTGTACTGGTTGATCCAGCGGAAATTCTGCAGGACGCCTTTCGACGGCCCCGTCGTGCCGGACGTGTAGACGATATTGGCGAGATCGAACGGACCGGGCGACACCGGCGGCGCCTTGTCGGGATGGGCGCAAAGTCTTGCGAAGTCGATGACCGCGGCATTGCCGAACGTGGCGGGAAACGAGACGCCGGTATGGTCGTGATCGCTCGCCTTTGGCGTGTGAATCACGAGTCGCGGCGGGCAGGCCTCGGCGCCGATCTCGACGAGAATGTCGAGAAAGGACGGATCGGTGACCAGGGCCGCGGGCTTCGTGTCGGCGAGCTGATAGGAAAGCTGCGGTCCCTTGAAGTTGAAATTGATCGGCGCGAACAGGCAGCCCGCGCGCCATATGCCGAACATGGCGATGGCGCTGACCAGCGAATTGCGCGTGAGCACGCTCACGGCCTCGCCGGGCTTCACGCCGGCCGCGCGCAGTCCGCCGGCGAAGCGGTCGGTGGCGTCGGCGAATTGCGCGAACGTGAGGCGCACGCCGTCCTCGCCATAGTGGATGAATACCTTGTCCGGCATGCGGGCGGCGCATTCTGCGAGCTTGTCGAGCGCAATGTCGCCTTGCGCGACCATTTCGGCGAAGGCTTGTTCGGGCGTCATGGTCCGTTCCTATCGCTTGAGCGTCGGGTCGAGCGCGACGCGAAGGGATTCGCCGAGCGCGTTGAAGGCGAGCGCCGTGAACAGGATGGCGAGGCCCGGCGGATACATCTGCTCCGGCGCGATATCCATCGTCTGGTAGGCGCGCGCCAGCATCGCGCCCCAGCTCGGATTGGGCGGCTGCACGCCGAGGCCGAGAAAGCTCAGGCTCGCTTCCGCCAGCAGCGCGGCCGCGAGAAGCAGCGTCACCTGGACGATCACAGGCTGCACCGTGTTGGGCAAAACGTGCCGCCACAATATGTGCGGCGTCGAGGCGCCGAAGCAGCGTGCGGCGTCCACGTAGAGTTCGTGCCGCACGACCAGCGTGCGCGCCCGCGCCAGCCGCGCGAGCTGCGGCGCGAAAACGATGCCGACGGCGATCATGCCGTTGGTGAGGCCTATGCCGAGCGCGCCCGTGACGGCGATGGCGAGAACGATGGCCGGAAAGGACAGCAACGTGTCGATCGTGCGCGAGATGACGTCGTCGATCCAGCCGCCGAAATAGCCGGCGACGAGCCCGATCGGAACGCCGAGAAGGATCGCGATGCCGACCGCGAGAAAGCTCGCGTAGATCGTCGCCGGCGCGCCGTGGATCAGTCGGCTGAGGATGTCGCGGCCGAGATCGTCCGTCCCCATCCAGTGCGCGGCGCTCGGCTCCTGCAGCATTTCGTTGACGTTCTGCGCGGTCGGCGGATAGGGCGAGAGCCAGGGCGCCGTCACGGCGACGACGACGAGCAACGCCAGATAGGCGATCGCCATCGCCGCGCGCACGTCGCGCTTCACAAAGGCCAGGACGCCGCGGATCATCGCCCGATCCTCGGATCGACCGCGGCGCACAGCACGTCGGTGACGAGATTGACGAAAATGACGACGATCACCATGGCGAAGACGACGCCCTGAACGACTGTAAAGTCGCGCTGGATGGCGGCATGCACGATCAGCCCGCCCATGCCGGGAATCGCGAACACGGCCTCGACCACCACGGTCGCGGCGAGCAGGCGGTTGAACAGCAGGCCGGTCACGGTCAGCAGGTTGACCGCGATGTTCTTCAGCCCGTGCCGCCACAGGATGGCCGATGTCGTCAGGCCCTTGGCGCGCAGGGTGCGCACGAATTGCGAGCTCATGACGTCGAGCAGCGCGCCGCGCGTCTGTCGCGCCACTTCCGCCATGCCGCCGGCCGCCAGCGCCAGCGCCGGCAGCGTCGCATGGTAGATGGCGTCGGCGGGCGATGCCGAAAAAGCCGTCGCGCCCGTCGCGGGGAACATGTTCCAGCGCAGCGCGAACAGGGAAACCAGGATCATCGCCAGCCAGAAGTTCGGCACGGCTATGCCGACCGAGGCGAGCGTCATTGCCGCGCGATCGATAAGGCCGTTCGGCCGCGCGGCGGCGGCCGCGCCCAGCGGCACGCCGACGATCAGCGCCAGCGTGAGCGCCATCGCGACGATCAGCAGCGTGTGCGGGAAGCAGCGGGCGATCGAGGTGACGACATGCTCGCCCGACAGGATGGATTGCGACAGGTCGCCCTGCGCCGCTTTCCACAGCCAGGCGCCGTATTGCACGAGGAATGGCCGATCGAGCCCGTAGAGCCTGCGGATTTCCTCGATGCGCTGATCGGTCGCGTTGTCGCCGGCGAGCGTGACGGCGACGTCGCCCGGCAGCAGCTTCAGCAGGCCGAAGACGATGAAGGTCGCAAGAACGACGACGGGCGCCGCCTGCAGCAGGCGGCGTCCGATCACGCGCAACGCGGAATGCTGCGCCACAGGTCAGCTCTCGAGCCAGACGCCTTCGTACTTGGGCTTGCCGAGCAGGTTCGGCTTGAACCCCTTCACCTTCGCCGACAGCGCGTCGAGTTCGAACTGGAAGGCGAGCGGGCAGACCAGCGCATTTTCCATCACGACGCGCTGCACCTTGGCGAAGGCCTTCTTGCGCTCGTCGATATTCTCGGTAACGCGTGTCGCCTTGAGCGCGTCGGGCAGGTCGGCCGGCACGTCTGCTCGTCCGGCGTTGAAGTAGGAATCCTTCGAATACATCAGCGTGTAGGTGAGGCTCGGATCGGGACGCCCCGTCCAGGCCGAGAGCAGGCCCGCGCCCTTCTTGTCCTTGCCGAAGAAGGCGGCGCTCATTTCCGCGATTGAGCCATTGGTGAATTTCGCCTTCAGCCCGACCTTGGCGAATTGCTCGATCAGGATTTCCTCGCGGCGGATCGAATCCTGGTCGGTATAGCCGATCAGGTCCAGTTCGAAGCCCTGCGGAATGTTGGCTTCCTTCAGGAGCGCGCGCGCCTTGTCGAGATCGTGCGGGTAGAGCCTGGCGACGTCGGCGTCATAGGCCCAGTGGGAGGAAGGCAGATTCATGAAGGCCGGCTCGCCGACGCCGTCCAGCGTCGCCTTGACGAAGGTCGCGCGGTCGACCGCGTAGTTCAGCGCCTTGCGCACGCGGATGTCGTCGAACGGCGGCTTGCCCCAATTGTAATAGATCTGCACGCAATAGACCGTCGACCCCGTCGCCTGCTGGACGTTGGAGGCGCGCGCCAGCACCGCCTTCTGCCGCGCCGGCAGCGCATAGGCGACATGGTTCTGGCCGGCGATGACCGAGCGCACGCCGGTCGCCACTTCCGGAATGATCGCGAATTCGATGCCGTCGATATAGCGCTCGTTGGCCCGCCAATATTTCTCGTATCGCTTGACGATGAGCTTCTCGTTGTCCGTCCAGCTCACGAATTCATAGGCGCCGGCGCCGACGGGCTTGCGGTCGATATTGCCGCTCGCCTTGACGGCTGCGGGCGACACCATCATGCCGGCGCGATCCGACAGGATGCCGGGCAGCGCGGCGTCGGGCTGCGACAGCTTCAGGGTCACCTGCAGCGGGCCGGTCGCCTCGATCGACGCGACCGTGGCCAGGTCCGCCTTGATGTTGGAGCGCTGCTCGGTCTTGGCGCGGTCCAGATTGAATTTCACCGCTTCCGCGTCGAGCGGCGCGCCGTCGTGAAAGGTCACGCCCGGGCGGATGTTCAGGACGAGCGTCTGCGGATCGGGGAAGGACCAGGATTGCGCGAGGCCGGGCTTCGGCTTCAGCGTCTCGTAGTCCCATTCCACCAGCGTGTCGTACATCGGATAGAGCATGGTGTGGTCGGAGCCTGCACCGCCCGTCTGCGGGTCGAGGCTCGAGGGATTGGCGTTGGCGGAAACCTTCAGCACGCCGCCCTTTTTCGGCGCGCCCTGCGCGAAGGCGGCGGAATTGATCATGGCCGCCGCGCTCGCGGCGCCGGCGAGCGCCATCGCTTCGCGTCGCGTCAACCTTCCCAAATCCCTGCGGTCTCCCATATCGCCCTCCCGTCTGGATCATGCCGGCATTGCGCCGGCTTTCGTTGTCTCGCTCGCGAATTGTTCCGCGAAATGACAGGCGGCCCAATGATCCCGCGCAATTTCCCGCCATTCCGGCGCGCGCTGCGCGCACAGGTCGGCCGCATGCGGACAGCGCGTGCGGAAATGGCAGCCGGACGGCGGATGGATCGGGCTCGGTATCTCGCCTTCGAGCAGAATGCGTTCGCCCGCGCGCATGTGCGAGGGCAGCGGCTCGGGTTCGGCCGAAAGCAGCGCGCGCGTGTAGGGATGGATGGCGGCGTCCGTCACCGCTTCGGCGGGCCCGAGTTCGACGAGGCGTCCGAGATAGGCCACGGCGATTCGGTCGCTGATGTGCGATACGACCGAGAGGTCGTGCGTGATGAAGAGGTAGGTGAGCCCGAGCTCGCGCTGCAGTTCGGCGAACAGGTTGAGCACGTCGCCGCGGATCGACATGTCCAGCGCGGCGACGACCTCGTCGCAGACGATCAGCTCCGGCTTCATCGTCAGCGTGCGCGCGATCACGACGCGCTGCTTCTGTCCGCCGGAAAGCTGATGCGGATAGCGCGTGGCGATCTCCTCCGGCAGCCCGACGCGGGCCAGCGCCTGCAGCGCGGCGCGGCGTCGCTCCTCCGGCGCGCCGACGCGCGCGATTTCCAGCGGCTCCATCACCGACGACAGGATTTTGCTGCGCGGATTGAGCGCGGCGTTCGGATCCTGGAACACGATCTGCCAGGCGCGTCGCGCGGCGCGAAAGTCGCGCGACGACAGCGTCGCGGCGTCCACGCCGTCGTGCAGGATCGCGCCTGCGGTCGGCTCGACGAGATGCACGACCGCGCGGCCGATCGTCGTCTTGCCCGAACCGGATTCGCCGATCAGCCCGAAAGTCTCGCCCTTGAAGATGTCGAACGAGACGCCGTCGACGGCCTTGACCGTCGCGCCGCGCTCGGCGGCCGGAAACTCGATGCGCAGGTCGCGCACCGAGAGCGTCGGCGTGCGCGCCTCGCTCATGCCGCGACTCCCGGCAGCGCGAGGTCGCGAAATCGCCAGCATCGAACGCGGCGGCCGCCGCCTGCGTCCTGCAAGGCTTGCGGCGCTTCGCAGCCGGCCGCGGCGTAGGGGCAGCGCTGGCGGAACCGGCAGCCTGTCGGCATCTGGCCGAGCGTCGGCACGCGGCCGGGAATGGAGGGCAGGGCGGCCCTGCGCGGGCTGAGCCGGGGCAGGGCCCGGAGCAGCCCGGACGTGTAGGGATGCAGCGGATGCTCGAGCGCGGCGTCCACGGCCGCGTCCTCGACGATCTCGCCGGCGTACATCGTCAGCATGCGCGTGCAGGTTTCCGCCACCACGCCGAGATCGTGCGTGATGAAGATGAGCGCCATATGCGACCGGTCGCTGAGATCGCGCAGCAATTCGAGGATCTGCGCCTGCACGGTCACGTCGAGCGCGGTCGTCGGCTCGTCCGCGATCAGCAATTGCGGATTGCAGATCATGGCGCCGGCGATCATCACGCGCTGGCGCATGCCGCCGGAGAGCTGGTGCGGATAGGCGTGATAGCGCCTCTCCGGCGCGGCTATGCCGACGGAGCGCAGCGCCGCGAGCGCGCGGTCGCGGGCTTCCGCGCGGCTCATCCGGCCATGCGCGCGAAGGCCTTCGGCGATCTGTTCGCCGACCGTGAAGACGGGATCGAGCGCGCTCATCGGCTCCTGAAAGATCATGCCGATGCGCTTGCCGCGAATGTCGCGCAGCTCGTCTTCGCCGCAGGTCGCCAGATCGACGCCCATGAAATCGAGCCGGCCCGCGATATGCGCGACGTCTTCGGGCAGAAGGCGCAGCAGCGAGAGGCCGGTGACGGTCTTGCCGCAGCCGCTCTCGCCGACGACGCCGATCCGCTCGCCCGGCGACACGGAAAACGTCACGTCGCGGGTCGCCTCGAGTCGCCCGGCGGCGGTCGCGAAGGAAATCGACATGCCCTGCACGTCGAGCAGGAGCCCGCGCGACGCCGGCACGGCCGGAGGCGTCGCCTGCGTCGCGACGGCGCTCATGCCGCGCCGCGCTCCGCCGCGTCCGCGACGACGAGCTGGTCGCCGATGACGCCGGCGCGCGCGAGCTGATCGACCTCCGCATCCGCGAGTCCGAGCAATTCGCTCAGAACGGCGCGATTGTATTCGCCGAGCGTCGGCGAGGGCCAGCGCACCGGATAGGGCGCGGCGGTCTCACGCACGGCGGCCGCCGGCTGCGCGTGCCGGCCGATATGCGCGCGATCCGTCCAGATCCAGTAGTCGCGCGCGACGAGATGCGGATCTTCGAGAAGATCGAGCGGTCGGCGCACGACGCCGGCGGCGACGCCGAGACCCTGCAATTCGTTCATCGCCTCGTCCGGCGTGCGCGCCGCCGTCCAGGCCGACAGGGCCGCGTCGATCTCGTGGGCGGCCGCCTGCCGCGCGGCGCGGTCGCCGAGACGCGCGAGGTCGGGGCGCGACATGCCGGCCGCGAGCCGCGGCCATGCCGCATCGTTCGTGACCGCGAGCGAAACCCAGGCGTCGTCGCCCGCGCACGGGTAGACGCCGCTCGGCGCGTGGTCGGGATGCCGGCCGGACGAGCGTTGCGCCGGCGTCCCGTCGGCGGAATGAGCGACCATCCACGGGCCGACCATCTGCATCATGCATTCGACCTGCGACAGGTCGATATGCTGGCCCTGCCCGGTGCGTCGCGCGTGCAGCAGCGCCGACATCAGCGCCGCCATGCCCGCGAGCCCGCCGACGGGATCGCCATAGGCGGGATGTCCCATCACGGGCGGGTCGCCGGGCCGGCCGAGCAATTGCGGCAGTCCGGAACCTTGTTCCAGCGTCGAGCCGTAGGCGCGGCAGTCGCGCCACGGGCTCGACGCCCCGAAGGCCGACATGGACAAGGTGACGAGCCTCGGATTGTCGGCGCGCAGGCTCGCCGGCGCGAGACCGAGCTTCGGCAGAACCTCGACCGAATAATTCTCGACGACGGCGTCGGCCTTCGCGGCGAGCGCCTTCGCCAGCCGCACGCCCTCCGGCCGCGTGAGGTCGATGGCTATGCCGCGTTTGTTGCGGTTCATGACCGCGAAGCGGCCGGTCTTCTCGTAGAGTTTTTCCCGCAGGACATTCGGGCGGCGGTCGACGCCGCGCCACCAGTCCGGGTAGGAGCAGCCCTCGACCTTGATGACGTCGGCGCCGAGATCGGCGAGGGTGCGCGCGCAGAGCGGGCCGGCCCAGCCCATCGTCAAGTCGAGAATGCGGAAGCCCGCGAGCGGCAGCGCGCGCTTCGGCGCCGGGGGCGGATCGAATCGCGGCGCCGCGTCCCGGGGTCGCCAGGCTGGCGCGCCCTCGTGGGCGCGCGCCAGATGCGCCGCGCGCGTCGGCGGCGTATCGACGAGCCGCAGGGGCGAGGCCGGCGCGTGCAGCGTCCGCTGTCCGCTCTCGATCGCCGCGATCGCGCCGCGCGCCCGAAATTCCGGCGAGGCCGCTAGTTCTTCGATGCGCGGGATGACGACGATCGGCAGCCGGCGTTTCAGACCCTCCTGAAACCAGTGGGCGGCCGGTCGTTCGGCCAGCTTCGGCGCGAATTGCGCTTCGAGCTCGTCGGCGTGCGGCAGGCGCTCCAGGCCGGTGGTGAAATGCGGCGCGGCGCCGAGTTCCGGCAGCCCGAGCATGTCGCAGAAGCCGCGCCATTGCGCCGGCGTGACCATGGTGGCGCCGATCCAGCCGTCGCGCGCGCGATAGACGCCGAGCGGATAGGTCGGGGCGAAGCGGCCGACGCCCGCCCGATCCTGCGGCTCGCCGCGCAGGGCGGCCTCCGCGACCTGGTATTCGGCGAGCGTGACGCAGGCCTCGTAGACGCTCGCTTCGAAGCGGCGCCCGCCGTCGCGCGCCCGCGCGACCAGGCCGGCGCAGGCGGCGATGAAGGCCCAGAGGCCGGCGACGTAGCCGGCCTGAAAATCCGGGGCGGCCATCGGCGGGCCGTTCTTAGGGCCTACGAGCTGGACGAGCCCCGCCAGCGCGCGCGCCGTCGCGTCGGTCGCCAGATGGTCGCGATAGGGTCCGCTGCGGCCGAACCAGCTCGCGTCGACGACGACGCGCGCGTCGCTTGCGCCGGGCGGCGGGACCGGCGCCTCCGTATCGCCGAGGATCAGCACGTCGCAGTCGCGCGCCAGTCCGGCGAGGTCCGCGCCTTGCGCGCGCGAAATCCGCTTGCCGAAATTCAGGAAGGCGAAGGCCGCGCTCTCGCGGCCGTCCGGACCGTCGAAGAGGGGCGACGCCCGGCGCGACGGATCGCCGCCGCCGTCCTCGAGCTTCAGGACATCCGCGCCGAAGTCCGCAAACAGCCGCGCGCACCAGGAGGCCGAGGCGAACGAACCCAATTCGAGGACGCGCAGTCCCGCAAAAACCATATGTCCTCCCGGCGCCGATCCGGAGCCACCCGCGTCCCCCGTCGCGGCCGCCGCTTGCGCGGCTGTTGGTGCGAGCATGACGAGACGGCCAGCGGGGGGCAAGCGGAAATGCGCCGCCGCCGGGCGCGCATGGCCCGCATTCCCGTCGCGCGCGGCTGAACGCCTCGGCCGCGCGGCCAGACCGCGCATCGCCGGAGGCGCGCGTTTCGGAAATTAGACGAATTAAAAATGCAGGCTTCGCGTCTTGGGCGACGGCGGCCGCCCGTGCTACCGCGAAAGAATATTCGCGAGAGCCGCACATGATCGTCTGTTCCTGCAATCGCATCTCCGACCGCGACATCGACAATTGCCCGCTGACGCCGAAGAACGTCGCGGCGGCTTTCCGCTCGCTCGACTGCGCGCCGAAATGCGGACGCTGCGCGAGTTCGATCAACGAGGTCCTGAAGGCCGCGCGCGCCCGCGATTGCGAAGATTGCATGCCCGGCCGCTGCGATTGCGCCGAACTCGACGCGCAGAACGCTGCGTGAGAGCGGGCGGCGAGGTTTCTTGCATCCTGGGATCGGCGCCGCGATGGACGAACTGAACGGCCGGCTGGTCGCCTGTCAGCTCATGATCGCCGGCCTCGTTGCGCGCGCCGCCAACGCCTCGCCGGATCCGCTGCGCTTCGTCACGGACTTTCGCGACGAGATGCACGCGGTCGTTTCCGGCGTGCGCATTGGCGGCGGCGAGGAGGAAACGGCCGTGCGCGCCGCGGCGCGGCGCACGCTCGACGAATTGTTCGCGCTGATGAAACCGCCTTCTGAGGTCGCGCAGGACTAGATCGGCCTGCGCGCCGCGCATCGCGAAGCCCTCGCGCGTCGCAGCCGCTCGGCTGCGAGCGTCAGCTTGGCGAGACGCCGGAAATCTTCCGCCACCTCGTAAGCCGACAGGACAGGTCGAAGCGATGCGACGGCAAGCGTCTCGCGCTCCGAGCGGGCGAAGTCGCGAACGAGAAACGGCGCGGCCGA
>JBDHTL010000081.1:0-16887 GCA_039808645.1 Rhodoblastus sp.
CAGGCGGCACGGGCGGGGGCGCGGGGGCCGGCGCAACGTCGGGCGCGGCCTGCTCGTCGGCGATGGCCGGCGCCTCGGGCGCAGCGCCCGGCAGCGGTTGCGTCGCGTCGACGCTCCCTGCGGCGCGCGTTTCCAGTTCGACGATCCGCCGTTCGGCCCGGGCGAGCCGCTCGCGCATCTTCAGCGCCATGAAAAAGGCGACCGGACCGGAAACCGCGATCAACAAACCGGCGAGCGTCAGCAACGCGATCATGAATCCCCCATCCAGGCGTCCGGCCGACAGCCGAGGCCGGGTCGCGACCGGGCGCAAGATGAAGCGCGAGCCGACGGACGAATGTACGAAATCACACGCTGGGCGGCGGCGCGGACGGAGCTACAGAGGCAAAGCGAAAGGCACGCCCTCGAAACAATCCTCGCCGCGCCCGATCGCCTCGACAGCGGCGATCATCCGGCCGTTGCGCCCCAGCCGCTCGTCGGCGATGGCGACGAAACGGGCGTTGGGCGTCGCCGTAGGCGAGGATGCGCGAATGTTCGACGCGATTTCGTCCTCGCCGCGCGCCGGATTGAGCGCGCAGGCGGTGACGAAGGCGGCCGCGGTCGAACGCGAGACGCCGGCCCAGCAATGGATGAGCAGCGGCTCGCGCCTGTCCCAGGCGCGCACGAAAGCGAGAAGCGTTTCGACATGCGCCGTGTCCGGCGCGACATGGCCCTGCAACGGCTGGCCGATATCCGACATGCCGATGAAGAGATGGCGGTCTGGCGCGATGCAGGCCGGCCGCGCCACCGGCGTGCCGACATTGATCAGCGTCACCATCGAGCGCGCGCCGGCGGAATGGGCGATCTCGTCGATGCGGGCCAGCGAACAGACATGCACCTGCGGCATCAGCGCTCCCCTTCGACGGCGCGGAAGCGGGCGAGGAATCGGCTCTCCGCCTCCTGCGAGGATATTGGCGCAAGAAGCGCGTCGAGGCCACGCGGGCGAAACTCCGGCTGGCCGAAAAATGTCCGGGCCTCGCCGAGATCGAACCCGGCGAGCGCGGTCGCCTCGAAAAAGGCCGCCGCGCGGTCGGCCTTCTTCACGAGGCGCGCGAGGCCGGCCGAAGGTTTGGCGGGCAGGCCGAAGCGCAGCAGGATGGCGGCGAGAATGCGATGCTCGACGTCCTTGTAGCTGTCGCCGATCACCGCCTTGAACGGCGAGATCATGTCGCCGACCACATATTCGGGCGCATCGTGCAGCAGCGCGAACAGCGCGCCGCGCGCGCCGATGCCGATGTCGAGCGACGACGCGATATGCTCGACGAGCAGGGAATGCTGCGCGACCGAAAAAATGTGCGGGCCTGTCGTCTGGCCGTTCCAGCGCGCCACGCGCGCAAGGCCATGCGCAATGTCCTCGATCTCGACATCGAGCGGCGACGGGTCGAGCAGGTCGAGCCGCCGGCCCGACAACATGCGCTGCCAGGCGCGCGGCGGCTTCGCGCTCCTGTTCATTTCCCGAGCGACAGCGAAGCGCAGCGCGCGTGGCAATGGCAATCGACGAGATGGTCGTTGACCATGCCGGTCGCCTGCATGAAGGCATAGACGATGGTCGGGCCGCAGAACTTGAAGCCCGCCGCCTTCAACGCCTTCGACATCTTCTTCGACGTCTCGGTCTCCGCCTGGATGTCGTTGAGGTCGCGCAACCTGTTCTGCACGGGCTTGCCGTCGACGAACTTCCAGAGAAAATTCGAGAAGCCTTCCTTCTCCTCGATCGCCAGATAGGCGCGCGCCGAGAGGACCGAGCCCTCGATCTTCTGGCGATTGCGGATGATGCCTTCGTTCGCCATCAGCTTTTCGAGTTTCGCGGGCGAATAGCGCGCGATCTTCGTCGGCTCGAAGCCGTCGAAGGCCTTTCGGAAATTGTCGCGCTTGCGCAGGATGGTGATCCACGACAGGCCCGCCTGGAAACCGTCGAGCAGCAGCTTTTCGAACAAGGCGCGCGAATCGCGTTCCGGCACGCCCCATTCTTCGTCGTGGTAGGCGACATAGAGCGGATCGACGCCCGGCCAGGGACAGCGCGCAAGGCCGTCGTCGTGCAGGATCGCGGGGCGCGGCTCGGGTTTCTTGGCCATGTGACGTGCATAGCGAAAACGAGAGAATCGGGGAAGATCGGACCGCGATTGGACCGCGAGGCTTCAGCCTCGCTTTCGTCGGCCTAGCGCGAGCCTGATGGCTCGCGGTCCAGCACGTCGATCCGGGCTGCGCCCGCTGCGAGCGGCGCGCCCTTGGCGTCGTCCAGCCGGTCGAGCCGCACCGTCGCCAGCCCCTGCCCTCCCGATGCGCCGCCGAGCACGCCAATGGCGATTTCTCCCGCACGGATCTCGGCGCCCGGCGACGCCGCGCCTTCCAGCGCCACCCTCACCACGCGCTTGCGCACGAGGCCGCGGTGCTGCATCCGCGAGACCACCTCCTGCCCGACATAGCAGCCCTTGTCGAAGGCGACGCCGTGCAGCAAATCCATGTTCGCCTCGTGCGGAAAGGCGTCGCCGTAGGAGAAATCGAGCCCGCCGGCCGGTACGCCGCAGGCGATGCGATGCGCCTCGTATTTTTCGCGATCATCTGCCGCGAAGGGGAGCGCCGCCGCGACAGGCAGAAGCGCGCGCCGGCCGAGCGCAGGCGCGCGCGGATCGTCGAATAGGATCGCGCCGGCCGGCGGGGCCGGCGCATCGCCGAACAGCGCGACGACGGCCAGCGCTTCATCGCCCTTCGCCTCGGCGGAGAGATCGGCGAGATCGACCTTGGCGCGCAGACGATAGAAGGCCAGGCGTTTCAGCAGTTCAACGGCTCTCTCGCGCGCCGTGTCGAGAAGGAAGCGCTCGCCGTCCTGCGCGATCAAGAAATCGAAGAGAATCTTGCCCTGCGGCGTCAGCAGCGCGCCGAAGCCTGGCGCGTCGGGCGCGACCTTGTCCATGTCGCAGGTGACGAGGCCCTGCAGGAAATTGCGGGCCTCGGCGCCGGAAACGGAGAGGACGGCGCGGTCGGCGAGAAGAACGGCGGGCATGAATGGTCCTGTGGCTCCCGGCAAATTGTGGCGGGGCGCGGCCAAGTCAAGCCGGGGCCGGCGGTTTCCCCTCGGCGCAGGTTGGTCTAAACCCGGTTCAATCCAAGGATCCCGCGATGACCCAGACCTTCGACCTCATTCTCTCCGGCGGCGAACTCGTCAACCAGGACGGGCGCGGCCAGCGCGACATCGGCGTCATCGGCGACACGATCGCCGCCATCGGCGATCTCTCGCGCGCCTCGGCCGGCGAGCGGATCGACTGCCGCGGCCTCACCATCCTGCCGGGCGTGATCGACAGCCAGGTGCATTTCCGCGAGCCCGGCCCGACGCACAAGGAAGATCTGGAAACGGGCTCGCGCGGCGCCGTGCTCGGCGGCGTAACCGCCGTGTTCGAAATGCCCAACACCAATCCGCTGACGACGGGCGAGGCCGAACTCGCCGACAAGGTGTCTCGCGCGAAGAACCGGATGCATTGCGACTTCGCCTTCTGGGTCGGCGGCACGCACGAGAATGTCGCGGATATTCCGCATCTCGAGCGCCTGCCGGGCGCCGCGGGCATCAAGGTATTCATGGGGTCCTCGACCGGTTCGCTGCTGGTGGAGGACGATGCGGGAGTCTCGCGAATCCTCGGCGCGACGCGGCGGCGCGCAGCCTTCCATTCGGAGGACGAATACCGCCTCAACGAGCGAAAACCCTTGCGTGTAAAAGGCGACCCGACGTCGCATCACGTCTGGCGCGACGTGACGGCGGCGCTGCAATGCACGCAGCGCCTCGTGCGCATCGCGCGCGAGCAACGCGCAATCATCCACGTGCTGCATGTCTCGACGGGCGAAGAGATCGACTTTCTCAGCCGCCACAAGGACGTCGCCTCGGTCGAGCTGACGTCGCACCATCTCACCCTGTCGTCGGACGACTACGCGCGTCTCGGCACGAAATTGCAGATGAACCCGCCGGTGCGCGAGACCTTCCATCGCGACCGCATCTGGCGCGGGCTGGCGGAAGGCGTCGCCGATATTCTCGGCTCCGACCATGCGCCGCATACGCTGGACGAAAAAGCCAAGCCCTATCCCGAAAGCCCGTCGGGCATGACCGGCGTGCAGACGCTCGTGCCGGTCATGCTCGATCATGTCGCGGCCGGCCGGCTGACGCTCGAGCGCTTCGTCGACATGTCGAGCGCGGGGCCTGCGCGCCTATTCGGCATCGCGCGCAAAGGGCGTGTCGCGGTCGGATACGACGCGGATTTCACCGTGGTCGACCTGAAGCGCACGGAGACGATCACGGACGCGTGGATCGCCTCGCGCGCCGGCTGGACGCCCTATCACGGCAAGAGCGTCACGGGCTGGCCGGTCGGAACCTTCGTGCGCGGCGCGAAGGTGATGTGGCATGGCGAGATCATGACGCCCGCGCGCGGCGCCGCCGTGCGGTTTCACGCGGCCCTCTGAGCGCATATTCCCGCGCACGTCGGCCGCCTCACGCCGGATCGGCGGACCAGAAATAGTGCCAGACGCCATCGGCCGAAATGCCGGCGCGCATCGGCATGGGACGGCCCGATCCGTCGACGCGCCCGAGGTCGGCGAAGCGGACGCAGGCGAGCATGACCTGGCGCTCTTCGGGCGAGGGATCGTTCGGCGGCTTCAAGGCGAAGGCCGGCCAGACGAACATCTGCGCCCGGCCGCGCGTCTCGATCACGAAGGCCTGCCGCAGAACGTTGCGCAGCAGCGTCAGAATCTCATCGCCCCTGCGATCGAAGGACAACGCCTTCAGCCGCTCGATCGGGTCTTCGCCCGGCGCGCGCTTCGCGCCGCGCTCGAACAACGGGCGCACTTCGTTCCAGTCGATGGGAATGCGCAGGGCTTCGATGTCGCGCGTGGCGCAGGCCTGCAGGATCTTCTGGCGGATGGCGGCGACAGGGCGCGGCAGCGCCGCCGCGTCGGTCATCGGCTCGGAGACGTTCGGCTGCGCTGGGGGCTTCGGATTCGCCATCGCGATTCTCTTAGACCGGTCGCGTGGCGTTTTCGCGTCCGACGTGTCGACGCCGTCCGCGCTGACGGCGCCCTGTCCTCAGTGCCGCACGCCGACCGTGAATTCTCCGCGCCGCACGCGGTCCGGCAGCCTGGCGCAGAAATTCGCCACCGCGTCCTCGCCGTAGCGCGCGACCAGTTCCTGCAGGCCGGCGGTGATCGCGGCGTCTGCGAAGGATTCCGTATCGAGGCCCGCCATCAGCGCCTCGACGAATGCGTCGTTCACGTAGACGAGCGCCGCGCGGCGGTCTTCCGTGGCGATGTCGAGGTCGAGCGAATTGGCGGGCGAAAGCAGGGTCATGGCCGCAACCTATACGGCCGAAGTCGTTCACGCGATTGGGGTCTTGATGGAAGGTTAACGCGGCCCGTCAATTTCGGATTAACCGTGTCCGCAAAATCAGGTGCCGCCGTAGCGGTCTGAAATATCGCGCGAAAGGCGGCCCCCTTCGGCGACGAAGCGCGCGATCGCGGCGCGCGCGTTGGCGGTGCACTGGCCGTAGGTCGTCTCGTAGCCGCGGTAGCCGCGGTTGTAGGCGCCGGCGAGCCTTTCGCGGCGGTCGGGCGTCGTCCCCTCCGCGTCCAGGAGCGTCGCCATGCGCGCGCGATATTCGGCGCCGTCGCCGTCGCCGCAGAGGTCGCGCAGATAGGCGAGCGCGCCCATGATCTCGGAGAGGCGCAGCAGCTGGTTCTCGTAGAGCGGCGCGCCGGGCGCGGCTTCCGGCGACGCCTCGGGCTTGTTTTCCGGCGTCTTCTTCTCCGTCACGGGCGGGCGCGCAGGCTTGCGCTCGACCGAATGCGCGGGCGAGGCGGCCAGCGCGAGCGCGACGACGCAGAAAAACAAGCGCGGCGGCCTCAAGCGTCCTGCTCGCAGATGTCGGCGGCGCGCGCGAGAATGCGCGCCAGATGCGGCGTCGTGTCGAGACCGCCGAGATCGCGCGGATCGACCCAGCGGACCTCGCCCGCTTCCGGCCCCGTCGTCGCCTCGCCGCCGGTCCAGACGCCGACGAAGGAGGCCACCACGAAATGATGGCGCACGCGGCCCTGCTCGTCGCGATCGATACGCTGGACATGACGGTTGAAGCCGACGATGCGGGCCTGAACGCCGACCTCCTCCTGCAATTCGCGCAGAGCGGCCTCCTCGATGGTTTCGCCGGCCTCGACCAGCCCGCCGGGCAGCGACCAGACGCCGGCGCCCGGCGATTTGGTGCGGGTCGCGATCAGCACCCTGCCCGCGCGAAAGACGGCGATGGAGGCCGCCAGGATCGGGCGGGCCGGATAGGTTCGGTCGTCCGTGTCGAGGGTGGGCGCCGCCTCGCTCATCGCCGGCGTCTCACGGATAGAGGCGCTGCTTGCGCCACTCGCCCTCGGGCGCGTCGCGGCGGAAGTCGATGCGCTCGTGCAGGCGGAAGGGGCGGTCGGACCAGAATTCGAACTGCACGGGGCGGATGCGGAAGCCCTTCCAGTAGGCCGGCCGCGGCACGTCGCCCACCGGATATCGGGCTGCGAATTTCGCAACCGCCTTTTCCAGCGCGAAGCGGCTTTCGAGCGGGCGCGACTGCTGGCTCGCCCAGGCGCCGATCCGGCTGTCGCGCGGGCGCGAGGCGAAATAGGCGTCGGATTGCGCCTCGTCGACGACCTCGACCGGTCCGCGAATTCGCACCTGCCGGCGCAGCGACTTCCAGTGGAACAGGGCCGCCGCCTTGCGGGCGCCGAGCAATTCCCGGCCCTTGGCGCTTTCGGCGTTGGTGTAGAAAACCGGCCCGCGCGAATCGAAATCCTTCAGCAGGACCATGCGCACGTTCGGCAGGCCGTCGCTGTCGACGGTCGCCAGCGCCATCGCCTCGGGATCGTTGATCTCCTTGGTCTTCGCCTCCGCCAGCCATTGCTCGAACAGGGCGAAGGGCTCGTCGGCGTCCGTGAAGTCACCGGCCGTTAACTGCTCTGGGGGAGTATCCATGACGGTTCCTTGTATCACGGCGGAACAGAGTGCGTATCCCCCGACGCCCGACTGCGATTTCCCATATAGCGCGCATTTGCCTTTCCACGCAGGCGACTGCGGCCGCGGTCGTTTGTGCGCTCGGCCTCGCGGGCGGCGGCTGTTCGCTATCCCTGCCGATGATGGGGGCCGCGTCGCTGTCCGGCGTCGACCTGGAGCCGACCGGCACGATCGCCAAGGCCCCGGCCGCCGCGTCTGCCCCCGCCTCGCCCGTGTCGCGCAATCTCGACGTGGAAGACTGGAGGCGCGCGCGCGCCGCGCTCGCAACCGCGCTCGACCCGCAGGGCAATGGCGCGACCGTCGCCTGGGACAATCCGCAGACGGGCAGCAAGGGCTCGTTCATACCGGTCGCCGCGCCCTACCCGGTCGAGGGCCAGGTGTGCCGGGCCTTCATCGCCAGGATCGACAGCGGCGAGAGCAAGGAAGTCGTGCAGGGCTCCGCCTGTCGCACCGGCGGCACGGACGACTGGACGGTTCGCGACATCAAGCCATTCCGGCAGAGCTAGCGTCGCGTCGAATTCCCGCCGCAAACCTGTGCGAAACGGCGCGCCAACGATCGAAACCGCGCCGGGCCGAAGGCCGCCGGGTCTTCCGATCGCCCCTGAAACCAATCGGAACGATACATGCCTCTCACGAGAAATCGCGCGTTCGCGCTTGCGCTCGCCCTGACCGCCGCCTCCCCCGCTCTCGCCGGCTCCGAGGGCAAGTATGATGGAGCCTGGTCGGTTTCCGTCGTCGCCGAAAAGGGCAATTGCAATCCGCAGACCTGGACGGTGATCGTCGCCGACGGCCGCCTGCAGCGCGTGCAGGAATTGCCGGTCAGCGCGTCCGGCTCGATCGACGCGCGCGGCCAGGCGCGCTTTCAGGTGGCGAGCATGGTCAACGCCGACGGCCTGATGCAGGCCAGGTCCGGCAGCGGCCGGTGGGACGCGCCGGGCCAGTCCTGCTCCGGCCGGTGGCGCGCCGCGCGGCTCTGACCTAACCGGACGCGCCGGCGCGCAGATCGCGCGCAAGCGTTTGCGCATCCGTCGCGGGCAGGCCGCAGACCATGGAACGGCAAACATAGGCCGCCGCCCCGCCATCGACCGGCGCGCGGCCATGCGCCGGGCTCATCGCCGGCCAATCGGCGCCGTCCTTCGTGCGCAGGACGCAGATCGCGGGGTCCGGCGCGGCGAGCGCGGCTCGCAGCAACGCCCGCGCATCTTCTCCCGCCACCGCCACGACCGCCGCGCGCTCCAGGAGATCGGCGGCCGCAAGCAGCGTCGGGCTGAGCGCCAGCGCGGCGCCTGCGCCGGAAAAGGCGCGGATCAATCTTTCGCAGGCGCCGCGCCACGTCGCATCGCCCGTCAGGTGATGGAGGCGCGCGAAAGCCTCGGCCATCAGGCCGACGCCTGAGGGCGTCGCGTTGTCGCGCGCATGGCGCGGGCGCGCGACGGGCACGTCGGCCGCGCCTTGCGCCGTGATGAACAGGCTGCCGTCGTCGTCGCCGAACAAGTCGATCGCCTCGCGCGCCGTCGCGATCGCCCGGGCCAGATAGTCGCGCTCCCCCGTCGCCTCGAACAGGCCGAGCGCAGCGAGCGCATAAGACGCGTAGTCGTCGAGCTGGCCGGCAGCCGAAACGCGCCCTCGCCAGGCATGGGCGAGCCGCCCGCTTTCCTCGCGCGCGACCTTGTCGACGAAGCGGAACGCGCCCTGCGCCGCCGCGAGCCATTCCGACTGGTCAAAAACGACGGCGGCGCGCGCGAGCGCCCGGATCGTCAGGCCGTTCCAGTCCACTAGGACCTTGTCGTCGCGCGCCGGCTTTTCGCGTTTTTCGCGCAAGTCGAACAGTTTCGCGCGGCTCGCGGCGAGCGCGATCTCGGAGCCGGCGTCGCCGTAAGGGGCAACGCGCCGTAGCACGTTGCGGCCTTCCCAATTGCCGCCGGCGCGCACGTCGTAGGCCTCTGCGAAGGCTTGCGCCTCGTCGCCGAGCGCTGCGCGAATCTCATCCGCCGTCCAGGTGTAGAACAGGCCCTCCTCGCCTTCCTGGTCGGCGTCCTGCGCAGCGGCGAAGGCGCGGTCGCCGTTCGCATCGGCCGGCCCGCGCATTTCGCGCAGCAGCCAGCCGACCGTCTCCTTCACCCGTTCTGCGTAAAGGCGCGAGGGTTCGGCCGCGTGGGTCAGCGCCAGCAGGTCGAGGATCTGCGCATTGTCGTAGAGCATCTTCTCGAAATGCGGCACATGCCATTCGGCGTCGACTGAATAGCGCGCGAAGCCGCCGCCCAGATGATCGTAGATGCCGCCTTCGCACATCGAGGTAAGCATGTGGCGCACGGCGTCGTCGAGATCGGCGCGGCCCGTGCGACAGCGCTCCTGCCAGAAGAAGCGGAAGATCGGCGCGTTCGGGAATTTCGGCGCTGCGCCGATGCCGCCGTGCGTGCGGTCGACCTGCGCCAGCAGCGCGCCGGAGAATTGCGCGAATTGCGCCGGCCCCAAGGCCGCACCGGGCGTCGTCGCAGCGAGTTCGGCGAGATGTTCGCTCAGGGCGCGGCCGTTCTTTGCGACCGTCTCGCGCCTGTCGCGCCATGCGGCGTGAACGGCGTCCAGCACCTGCGGAAACGAGGCCCGGCCGTAGCGCGGCTCGGGCGGGAAGTAGGTGCCGCCCCAGAAGGGCGCGCCGTCCGGCGCGATGAACATTGTAAGCGGCCAGCCGCCCTGCTGGCCCATCGCGTGAAGCGCGCTCATGTAGATGTGGTCGATGTCAGGCCGCTCTTCGCGGTCGATCTTGATGTTGACGAACAGCCTGTTCATCAGCGCCGCGATCTCCGGATTCTCGAAGCTCTCGTGCGCCATCACATGGCACCAGTGGCAGGCGGCGTAGCCGATCGACAGGAGAATGGGCCTGTCGAGCGCGCGCGCTTCTTCGAGCGCGGCATGGCCCCAGGGACGCCAGTGCACGGGGTTGTGCGCGTGCTGGAGAAGGTAGGGGGAGGTTTCGCGAGAGAGAAGGTTCTGGGCGGGCGGCATGCGACGAAGATAGCGCAGGCGGCGCGCCGATCCACGCCGCGCGTGCGCGGCGCGCGATTAACCCGCGGCCCGGATGAGCGCGAGGCTCTCGTCGAAACGCAGGTCGAGCGGCCGGCCGCGATGCACGGCTTCGAGGCGGGCGAAACGCAGGGCGGACGACAGATCGCCGAACACGCCGCCGATCCGGCCGTGCGCTTCCGTGACGACGAAGGACGCGCCCTGGCCGCGGCTCAGGCGGAAGGAGAGCGGGCTCGGGGCGTCTTGCGAAGGGGTATCCATTTTCTCGATCTCTCTTGTCTGCATCAGCGCCGACGGCAAGGGTTTCGCATCCGGCGCATGAACGTGTGATGAGCGACCACGCCGTAATTCAGCCGAAATCCTGACCGCCGCGCGGCGTCATTCCGCACATTGCGGGGCTCGCGCGCCTCGTGCGAAATGTCGCGCAGGAGACAGATCATGCGCACCGGGCCCAGAAACCTGATCACCGACGTCGCGGGCGTGCTCGTCGGCAACCGGCATGACGAGCGGCTGGCGAGCGGGGTCAGCGTCGCGCTGTTCGAGCCGGAAGCGGTCGCCTCGGTCGCGATCACCGGCGGTGCGCCGGCGGGGCGCGACCAGGAATGCCTCGCCCCCGAGGCGTTCATCGAGACGATCGACGCCGTCGTGCTGTCGGGCGGCTCGAGCTTCGGCCTCGACGCCGCCACCGGCGCGCAGGCCTGGCTACGCGAACAGGGCCGCGGCGTACTGTTCGGCAATACGGTCGTTCCCAAGGCGCCGGGCGCGATCTGCTTCGACCTCATGAACGGCGGGAACAAGGACTGGGGCCGGTTTCCGCCCTATCGAGAACTGGCCTATGACGCCTGCGGCGCCGCCGGCGGCGATTTCGCGCTGGGGACGGCGGGCGCCGGCTATGGCGCGACCACCGTCGACCTGAAGGGCGGCCTGGGCTCGGCCAGCGTCGTGACGTCGGCCGGCCACACGGTCGGCGCGCTCGTCGTCGTCAACGCCATCGGCTCGGCGGCGGTCGGCGGCGGGCCGCATTTCTGGGCCGCGCCCTGGGAGATCGGCAACGAATTCGGCGGCTACGGATCGCAGAAACATCCCTCGACCGCGCTGGCCTGGAAGGGGCGGCCCGCCACGCCGGCCACGACGATCGGCCTCGTCGCGACCGACGCCACGCTGACCAAGGCGCAGGCCAAGCGCATGGCGATCGCTGCCTCCGGCGGCCTGTCGAAAGGCCTGCGGCTGGCGCACGCCATATGGGACGGCGACACGGTCTTCGCGGCAGCCACCGGCAGGCGCGCATTCGGCGATCCCGCCGCGGAATTCATCGAACTCTGCGCGCTCGCCTCCGATTGCCTGGCGCGCGCCATCGCGCGCGGCGTGCATGCGGCGACCGCCCTGCCCTTTGCCGGCGCGCTGCCGAGCTGGCGCGACCGGTTCGGCGGCGCCTAAGGTTTCGACGACGCCGGCCGGTCAGCCCGCGATCTTCGAGAAATCGGCGACACGCCGCATGGCGGCGCGCAGCTCGCCGAGCAGCCGCAGCCGGTTCCTGCGCAGGCGCGGGTCGTCGGCGTTCACGGTCACCTTGTCGAAGAAGGCGTCGACCGGCGCGCGCAACCGCGCCAGGGCGTGCATCGCGCCCTCGAAATCCTCGGCCTTCACGCGCTCCCGGGTTTCGGCGCTCGCGCGATCGATCGCCGCCTTCAGCGCGCGCTCCTCGTATTCGCTGATGAATTCGATGTTCGCCGGCTCGTCGAAGGCGCCTTCGCCGTCCTTCTTCTCTTCCGCGCGCAGGATGTTGGCGGCGCGCTTGGCGCCGGCGAGCAGGTTCCTGCCGTCGTCCGTGTCGAGGAAGCGCGCGAGCGCGTCGACGCGCTTCACGATCATCAGCAGATCGTCCTGGTCCTCGAGCGCGAAGACCGCGTCGATCAGATCGTGCCGCGCGCCCTTGTCGCGCAGATAGACTTTCAGCCGGTCGGCGAAGAACGCGAGCAGGTCCGGGCCGTTGTTGGCGTGCTTGTGCAGGCGCGATTGCGCGAGCCGGATCATGTAGAGCAGCGGCAGGCGCAGATCGTTCTCGAGCACGAGACGGATGACGCCGAGCGCGGCGCGGCGCAGCGCGTAGGGGTCCTTCGAGCCCGTCGGCTTTTCGTTGACGGCCCAGAAGCCGCTGAGCGTATCGATCTTGTCGGCGAGGCCGAGCGCCACCGACACGCGATCGGTCGGAATGCGGTCGTTCGGGCCCTGCGGCTTGTAGTGCTCCTCAATGGCGGCGGCGACCGAGGGATCGGCGCCCTGCGCCGTCGCGTAATAGCGGCCCATCAGGCCCTGCAGTTCCGGGAATTCGCCGACCATCTCGGAGACGAGATCGGCCTTGGCGAGATGGGCGGCGCGCGCAGCCTTGGCCGGATCGGCGCCGATGCGCTCGGCAATGTCGGAGGCCAGCTCCTCGACGCGCTTCACGCGCTCGCCCTGCGAGCCCAGCTTCTCGTGGAACACGATCTGGTCGAGCTTCATCACGCGATCGTCGAGCCGGACCTTGAGATCGCTGTCCCAGAAGAATTTCGCGTCGGACAGGCGCGCGGCGACGACGCGTTCGTTGCCCGCGACGATCTCACTGCCGCCGTCCTTCGCCTCGATGTTGGACACGAGGATGAAGCGGTCGGCGAGCTCTTCGCCGCGCTTCAGCACGAAGCATTTCTGGTTGGCGCGGATGGTCGCGCGGATCACTTCCGGCGGGATGTCGAGAAAGCGGGCGTCGAACGCGCCCATCAGCGCGCGCGGCCATTCGACGAGGCCGGCGACCTCGTCCAGAAGCCCCTCGTCTTCCACCAATTCGAGCCCCTGCGCGAAGGCGAGATCGCGCGCGTCGTGCAGCACGATATTTTTGCGACGCTCGGCGTCGAGAACGACCTTCGCCCGTTCGAGCGCCGGCAGATAATCGTCGAAGCGCCGCACCTTGATAGCGGCGGGCGCGAGAAAGCGATGGCCGTAGGTCGTGTTTCCCGCCGCGATCCCGTCGACCTCGAACGGCACGATGTCGGGCTCTTCGTTTTCGGCGCCGAAAGTCGCGACGATCGAGTGCAGCGGGCGCACCCAGCGCAGCGCGTCCGGACGCGCGGAAGCCGCGCCCCAGCGCATCGACTTCGGCCAGGGGAAGGCGCGGATGATCGGAGGCAGGATTTCGGCGAGCAGGTCGAGCGTCGGCTTGCCCGCGCGCTCGACGACCGCGACGTAGAATTCGCCCTTCTTCGAATCCTTTTCGATCCTGGCCTGATCGAGCGAGGCGAGGCCGGCGCTCTTCAGGAAGCCCTGGACGGCGGCTTCCGGCGCGCCGACGCGCGGGCCTTTCTTCTCCTCGCGAACATCGGGCTGGCGCCCGGGCAGGCCCGCGACATGCAGGGCGAGCCGACGCGGCGTGGCGTGCGCGACCGCGCCCTCGAATTTCAACCCGCGCTCCATCAGCGCGCCGGTGACCAGGCGCTCGAGGTCGGACGCCGCCTGCCTTTGCATGCGGGCCGGGATTTCTTCGGAGAAGAGTTCGAGGAGAAGGTCGGGCATTGGAACCGGCGAGTGTGAAAACGCGCCGTCTTCTCCCGCATGCGGCGGCGCGAAGCAAGAAGAAACCTGATGGAGACGGAGCAGCCGCGCGTAAGCGTCCCCGCGTCCTTTGGTCCGCTTGACGCGCCATTCGAGGGCCCGGACGACGGTCGCCGGCGTCTGGTGTTTGTAGCGGCGACCTTCGTCCCGACGTGGCGACTTTTGGACCCCGCGCTCCGCGCTCCGCGAAGATTTCGCTCCGGCCCTGTGAAAGCCGTTGCGAGGCCTCCCCCCCCAAGCGAGCTCATCGCGGACGGATCGCCCAATCGCCTATTTCAACGCGAAACGGGCTCCGATCGCGACATAATTTGAGCCGCCGTGGACGCCGTTGACCCGTCCGTAGGCGCCGGATCTGTGATGGATTCGGGCGAAGGCTTCCCACATGGAATTTTCCGATGAAGAAAATGTGAATTCAGAGACATAGAAGTTTAGAAAGCGCGTCGTGCGATGATGCCAGGTGTCGCCTTGTTCAAGTCTAGAAATCGCAGTTGTGTAGTTCGCCCCGATCACGCCCATGCGATATGTCGTGTAGACCCAATCATTCCAGGGGAACCATCGCCAGCGGAACATCGGCAGCATGCCGAATTCCGCAAAGCCCTGCTGGCCGACATGTGCGCCGATCATGCCATCCAATTCGATGCTGATTGGCAGATAAGGGAAATCGAGGACGCGGTACGTCGCGTTGAATGCGAGGAGCGCCCCCGCGAAGTCGATGTCGTGGAGCCGCGTACGCCACGGCATATACGCAAGGTAGAGCAGGCGGCCGTGGTTATACGGGCCCGCGTAGCCGCCCAGCTTCCAGTTTTTGGCTTCGAGCGGCGAAAAGAACTGGAACGAATCAGGAGCGGTCCAGCCAGCGACTGATTCGATCGGCCTATACGTGACCAGTTCCGCAGCGCGCGGCTCAGCCCCGCCCATTGCTGCGCAGGCCGCCGCCAAACAGAGTCTCGCTACGAATTTCCGCAAACGCTTCAAATCCCAATTCACGAAAAATACGTCCCGCGGAGGTCCCTAAAGCAAGTATTGCCGAGCCGGGACCTCGCTACAGGTCGCGCGGAAATGTTCCAGATCGGTCGGGAGCCGTCAACGCGGACGGCGGCGACATCGATGCGTCCGCCAATCGCCGCGTCCAGCCTTGGGGGAGGAGTTCTCGTCCCAGCGCGCTGCGCGGCGCCTCAGTCCGAAAAATGAGAGGTCACAACGCCTTGTGCGCGCCGTCGCAGAGCGGCGCCTTGGCGGTCTGCTTGCAGGCGCACAGATAGGCGGTCCTGGTCTCCGGCGCGGTCCAGGCCAGCGGCGCGAATTCGGACCCCTTGTGCGAGCCGTCGCAGAAAGGCTGTTTGGCCGACTTGCCGCAGGCGCACCAATAATAGGTCTTGCCGGCCTCCACTTCGACCGGGATCGGCGCCTTCTGGGCGATGACGGCTTGCGACATGGATTCCTCTCGTGTTTGCCTGCGCGACGACCGCATGCACTCTTTAGAACGATCCTAAACTCGCCTGTCCAATGCGGGAGCGCAACAGGCCAAATCCGGGACTGCAGATGAGCCAGCTCGACAATGTCCTCGGCGCGATCGACGCCGCCAATTCCGGCGATCCGACGCTGGAGGACGGCGGGCCGGCCGCCCTGCTCTACGGCCGGCGGATGAGCGAGCGGCTGGCGCGGTTTGCGCCGCAAGCGAGCGAGAACCTGCAGATCGCGGCGCGCGGCCAGCATATCGAGCGATGGGCGATCCCGCGCGCCGACTATCCGATGGACAAGCCCGGCTATTTCCGCTGGCGCAACGCGCTGAAGGAGCGCCACGCGCAGCGGCTGGCCGAGATCATGGGCGCGGCGGGCTATGGGCCGGAGGCGGCCGAACGGGTCGGGCAGATCGTGCGAAAGGAACGCCCCCGGACCGATCCGGAGGCGCAGACGCTGGAAGACGTCGCCTGCCTGGTGTTTCTGGAATTCTATTCGGAACCGTTCCTGGCCAAATACGCGGAAGCCAAGAGCGTCGACATCGTTCAGAAGACCTGGCGCAAAATGTCGGAGGCGGGGCACACGGCGGCGCTGGGATTGACCCTCGCGCCGCGTGTGGGGGAGATTGTGGGGAAGGCGCTGGGGTAGCAGCTTCCTCACCGTGTTCGCATCTATCTGGTCAGTCCCGGCGGATGGACTGCTTCGCTGCGCTCGCAATGACGGGCGAAGCTAAACCGCCTTCGCGAGCCCGCCGCCTTCGGTGCGCAGCCAGGCCTCGCCGCAGGCCTTCGCCAGTTCGCGGACGCGCAGGATGTAGCTCTGGCGCTCCGTCACCGAGATCACGCCGCGCGCGTCGAGCAGGTTGAACGTGTGGCTCGCCTTGATGCACTGGTCGTAGGCGGGCAGCGCCATGTCGTGGCGCTCGCCCCTGTCGCCCGCCGCCAGAAGCGCGCGGCATTCGGTCTCCGCGTCCTTGAAATGGCGGAACAGGCGGTCGGTGTCCGCGTGTTCGAAATTGTGCCGCGAATATTCCTGCTCCGCCTGCAGGAAGACGTCGCCGTAAGTCACCTTCTCGGCGCCGTCGCGCCCGTTGAAATTGAGGTCGTAGATCGATTCCACGCCCTGCAGGTACATGGCCAGGCGCTCGAGCCCGTAGGTCAGTTCGCCCGAGACCGGCGAACATTCGAACCCCGCGACCTGCTGGAAGTAGGTGAATTGCGAGACTTCCATGCCGTCGCACCAGCATTCCCAGCCGAGCCCCCAGGCGCCGAGCGTCGGGCTCTCCCAATCGTCTTCCACGAACCGGATGTCGTGCAGAAGCGGGTCGATGCCGATCGCCGCGAGCGACTTGAGATAGAGGCCCTGCAGGTCGGGCGGCGAGGGCTTCAGGATGACCTGGAACTGGTAGTAATGCTGCAGGCGGTTGGGGTTCTCGCCGTAGCGCCCGTCCTTCGGCCGGCGAGAGGGCTGCACGTAGGCGGCCTTCCAGGGTTTCGGTCCGAGCGAACGCAGCGTGGTGGCCGGATGGAACGTGCCGGCGCCGACCTCCATGTCATAGGGCTGCAGGATGACGCAGCCCTGCTCCGCCCAGAAATTCTGGAGCGTGAGGATCAGCCCTTGAAAGCTCTTGCGGGGGTCGTTGACGGCGCTGGTGGTCATGAGGGTCTTGGAGATCGCTTGCCGATTTTGCGGCGCAACCTAAGTGGCGCGCAATCGCCGGTCAATGCAGCGCCTCCGCCGTTCAGCCGCGGTTCAGCGCGTCA
>JBDHTL010000082.1:0-16244 GCA_039808645.1 Rhodoblastus sp.
CCGGGCGCAGCACGACGTCCGCCAGCGCAGCGCCGATCGCAAGCGCCGGCCGCCAGGTCAGCGCAAACACGATGAGCCCCGTGAGGCCGGCGCCGGCCGCGAGCTCTATGGCGCGCCGGCGCAGGTCGTCCGGCGTGGCGCCGCGTTCGACGAGGCCGATGTTCGCCAGCGCGGAGACCAGCCGCTCGCCGGCCTCGATCGTATCTTGCTCCTGCTCGACATGCGGCTCGACCACGCCGAGCGCGACCGTGTCGTTGCTGTGCGGATCGATCAGCAGCAGGCCGCCGAGCGACTGGTTCGCCGCATAGTCGGCGGCGACGATGTCGGTCTCGAAACGCAGGGTCGCGAGCCCGATTCCGTTCATCGCCAGAGAGGTCGTCGGCTCCGGCTGATAGGTGTGCACGTCGACCGCGTGATGCAGCGCGACGATGCGCGCGGCCGTGACGGCGGCGCCGATCTTGACGAGATAATTGCGGCCCGGCGTGACCGGCGCGTCGGTGAGCGCGAGCAGGCGCGCGTCGAGTTGCCGCCGCGCCTTTACCGGCGAATCCACGCGAACGATGACGTCGCCGCGCGAAATGTCGATTTCATCGGCCAGCGTCAGCGTGATCGCTTCGCCGGCGCCGGCGCGATCTTGCGGCCCGGAGGGCCCGACAATGCCGGAAACGCGCGTGATCTTGCCCCGCGGAAGCGCGACGATGGCGTCGCCGACCTCGATCGCGCCCGACGCCACGGAGCCCGAGAAGCCTCGGAAGTCGAGATTCGGCCGATTGACCCATTGAACCGGAAACCGGAATTCGTCGTCCCCCGCTGGCGCGGCCTCGATCGTCTCGAGCAATTCGAGCAGCGAGCGTCCCTTGCGCCACGGCGTCCGGGCCGAGGGCGCCACGACATTGTCGCCGAAGCGCGCCGAGACCGGAATGATGTTCGTTTCGACGAAGCCGAGCGAAGCGGCGAGCGCGCTGTAGTCCGCCTCGATCTTGCGGAACGTCTGTTCGTCGTAGCCGACGAGGTCGATCTTGTTGACGGCGACGATCACGCGACGCACGCCGAGCATCGAGACGATGTAGGAATGGCGACGCGTCTGCGGCAGGATGCCCTTGCGGGCGTCGACGAGAATGATCGCGACGTCGGCCGTCGAGGCGCCGGTCGCCATGTTGCGCGTATATTGTTCGTGGCCGGGCGTGTCGGCGGCGATGAAGGCGCGGTTGGCGGTGGAGAAATAGCGGTAGGCTACATCGATCGTGATGCCCTGTTCGCGCTCGGCGGACAGGCCGTCCACGAGCAGCGCGAAATCGACGTCCTCGCCCGTCGTGCCGAAGCGCGCGCTGTCGCGGTTCAGCGCCTCCAGCTGGTCCTCGAACACGGAGCCCGTCTCGAACAGCAGGCGGCCGAGCAACGTGGACTTGCCGTCGTCCACGGATCCGCACGTGATGAAGCGCAGGAGCGAGCGCTGCGGCGCGGCGACGGTCGCAACGGCTTTCACGTCTTTTCTCTCGTCGGGGGCGGCGTCGACGAGCTTCAGGTTCGGACGCATCAGAAATAGCCTTCCTGCTTCTTCAGCTCCATCGAGCTCGCCCCGTCATGATCGATGACGCGGCCCTGACGTTCGGAGGAGCGCGACGCGCGCATTTCCGCGATGATCTCGGGCAGGGTGGCGGCCGCGCTTTCGACGGCGCCGGTCAGCGGATAGCAGCCGAGCGTGCGGAAGCGGACCAGTTTCATCTGCGGAACTTCGCCCGGCAGCAGCGGCAGGCGCTCGTCGTCGCGCATGATCAGCGCGCCGCTGCGCTCCACCACCGGCCGACGCTTTGCGAAATAGAGCGGAACGACCGGAATCTTCTCGAGCGCGATGTAGTCCCACACGTCCGCTTCGGTCCAGTTGGACAGCGGGAAGACGCGAAAACTCTCGCCCTTGCGCTTGCGCGTATTGAACGCGCGCCACGGCTCCGGCCGCTGCGCCTTCGGATCCCAGCGATGATCGGGCGTGCGCAGCGAGAAGATGCGCTCCTTGGCGCGGCTCTTCTCCTCGTCGCGCCGCGCGCCGCCGAACGCCGCGTCGAAACCGTACTTGTCGAGCGCCTGCTTCAGGCCCTGCGTCTTCATCACGTCCGTATGGACGGCGGAGCCGGAAGCGATCGGATTGACGCCGGCCGCAACGCCCTCCTGATTCATGTGCACGATCAGTTCGAGTCCGAGCCGCTTTGCCGTCTCGTCGCGAAACGAGATCATTTCCCTGAACTTCCAGCCGGTGTCGACATGCAGCAGCGGGAAGGGCGGCTTGCCCGGCGCGAAGGCCTTCATGGCCAGGTGCAGCAGCACCGCAGAATCCTTGCCGATCGAATAGAGCAGCACCGGCCGTTCGCAGGTGGCGGCGACCTCGCGCAGAATGAAGATCGCTTCGGCTTCCAGAGCCTGGAGATGCGTCAGACGGCCCATTGGCTGTCCCCCTCGGCCGCGCCGCGCGGCAGGATCTTTCCGTCTGGCGCGAGATGCAGGCCGCATTCTTTCTTGTCGTCGTTCTCCCACCACCAGCGGCCCGCGCGCTCGTCTTCGCCCGGCCGGATCGCGCGCGTGCAGGGCGCGCAGCCGATGGAGGGGAAGCCCTGCGCATGCAGCGCGTTGACCGGCACGCCGCGATCCTCGACCTCCGCGACGATCTGGTCGCGCGAGCAGCTGGCGAGCGGATTGGCCTTGAGGATGCGGAAGCTCGGGTCGAACGTCACGAACGGGATGCCGCGACGATTGTCCGACTGGTCGGCGCGCAGGCCCGTCACCCAGGCGCCGGCGCCCTCGAGCGCGCGGCGCAGCGGCGCGACCTTGCGAACCTCGCAGCACGTCTTTCGCTGTGCGACGCTCTCGTACTGGCCGTCGATGCCCTGCGTCTCGACCAGCGTTTCGAGCGCGGCCGCGCCCGGATAGAAGGCGCGCACCTTCTTGCCGTACTTGCGCTCCGTCTCCGCCCAGACCGCGTAGGTCTCGGGAAACAGCCGCCCGGTGTCGAGTGTCGCGATCTCGATCTCGAGATCGTTGGCGAAGATCAGGTCGGTGAGGAACTGGTCCTCGATGCCGAAGCTGGTCGTGAACACGATCCGGCCGTCGACCTGCGCGCGCAGAAGCATCAGGCGGGCGAGCGGATCGCGACCGGGGAATCCGAGGTTGAGGGAAGCGGCCTTGTCATGCATGGCGTGCGCCTTCGGTTGCCTTGCGGCGGGCTTCGAGCCGCCGTTCGAGAATGGTGGCCGGCCTGGCGTAGCCGGGCTGATAGGGCAGCGAGATGGCGCTGAACGCCTTCGTCCATTGCGCTTCCGTCTGGCGCGCGGCGATCGCCTCGGGCAGTTCGATCTCGTCGAACCCGCAAGCGAAGGCGTAGGGGCCCTGATCGGGAATCAGCGGCCCGACCGCGCGCAGCCTTCCCTTGAAGCCGTCCTGGCGCAGCCGTTTGGCGAGCGAGAAGCCGCGCCCGTCGCTGAAGGCCGGGAAGACGATCGCGATCAGCGCGACGCGATCGAACAGGGCGGCCAGCCGCTCGACATCGGTATTGTTGGCGACCTCGACCCCGACCGGCGCATCGGCGCCGCGCGCTTCGAGAGCCGCGTTGACCTCCGCGAGTTGCACGATGGGCGACCCGCCCGAGCCGTCGCGCGAAAAATCGTCCGTCCGATATCCGGCGCGATCAAGCAGCTTCATTTTGCGCTCCACCCAGGAATGCGGCCTTGAAGGCGCCGACGCCGAGGCGCTTGACGGCCTCGATGAAGGTTTCGCCGGCTCGGCGCTGCGCCAGATAGACGCCGACGACGCGCTCGATGGCGTCCGGCACTTCGTCCGCCGTCAGGCCCGGGCCGAGCAATTCGCCGATCGCCATGTTTTCCGAGGAATCGCCGCCGAGCGTCACCTGGTAGGATTCCTGCCCGCGCTTCTCGAGGCCGAGAATGCCGATATGGCCGACATGGTGATGGCCGCAGGCGTTGATGCAGCCGGATATCTTGATCTGCAGCGGCCCGATGTCCGCCTGGCGCGCCTTGTCGGCGAAACGCGTGGCGATCGCCTGCGCGATCGGGATCGAACGAGCCGTCGCCAGCGCGCAATAGTCGAGGCCGGGGCAGGAGATGATGTCGGTGACGAGGCCGACATTGGGCGTCGCGAGCCGGGCCCCGGCGAGCTCTTTCCAGAGAGCGTGCAATTCGTCCTGCTTCACGTAGGGCAGCACGAGATTCTGGGCGTGCGTGACGCGCAATTCGCCGAGCGAATAACGATCGGTGAGATCGGCGAACAGGCGCATCTGCGCGGAGGTCATGTCCCCCGGCACGCCGCCGACGGGCTTCAGCGACACGGTGACCGCCGCATAGCCGTCGACCTTGTGCGAGAACAGGCTGTTGACGACCCATTCGGCGAAAGCGGGATCGGTCTTGCGCGCGGCTTCGAATGTCTCGGAACGTGCGGGCAGGCGCTCGTAGTTCTTCTGCGCGAAGCTCGCCGCGATGCGCGCGAGTTCCGCGGTCTCGTCGTCGGCATAGGAGGGGCCGGCCGCAAATTCGGCTTCGACGCGCTCGCGGAACGTCTCGACGCCGATCTCGTGGACGAGGATCTTGATGCGCGCCTTGAACTTGTTGTCGCGCCGGCCGTCGGCATTGTAGACGCGCAGCAGCGCCTCGAGATAGGCGAGCAATTGTCCGCGCGGCAGGAAGTCGCGCACGACCTTGCCGACCATCGGCGTGCGGCCGAGGCCGCCGCCGGCGAGGATCTGGTAACCGATTTCGCCCGCCTTGTTGCGCACGATGCGCACGCCGACGTCGTGCGACTTCAAGACCGCGCGATCGGCGGCGGACGCGATGACGGCGATCTTGAACTTGCGCGGCAGGAACGAAAACTCCGGATGCAGGCTCGACCACTGGCGCAGCAGTTCTGCGACCGGGCGCGGGTCCTCGATCTCGTCGCCCGCGACGCCGGCGAACTGGTCGGCCGTGACGTTGCGGACGTCGTTGCCGGAGGTCTGGATGCAATGCATCTCGACGTCGGCGAGGAGGTCGAGGATATCGGGCACGTCGCGCAGCTTTATCCAGTTGAACTGGAGATTCGTGCGCGTGGTGAAATGGCCGTAGCCCTTGTCGTATGCGTCGGCGATGCGCGCGAGCTGGCGCAGCTGGCGCGATGACAGCGAGCCGTAGGGAATGGCGATACGCAGCATGTAGGCATGCAATTGCAGGTAGAGGCCGTTCTGCAGGCGCAGCGGTCGGAACTCGTCCTCGGTCAGCGATCCCGAGAGGCGGCGGTCGACCTGGTCGCGGAATTGCGCCACCCGTTCGCGCACGAAGCGCTCATCGAATTCGTCGTAGCGATACATGGATTACTCCGCGGCGGCGCTGGCGTAAGCGGCGAATTCCGCCTGCTTGCCGAGTTCGGGATGGACGGACGGGCCGAGCGTCTTGAACCGCTCGCGAAAATGACGCGGCACCGGGACGCCGTTCCTGACGTCGACATCGATCAGGTAGGCGTCGATCACTTCCTGGCGCGCGACGGCCTGCACGGCTTCGACCGCCAGAACGTCGGCCGCGTCCCGGTCGGTCGCGACGCGCGCCCGCGCGGGATCGCGGGTCCAGCCGACGGCGGTGCGGAAGACCACGTGGCCTTCCCGCAAATCGTTGGCGATCAGGATCGCCGGCAGCGGCTGGCCCTTGGTCGCAGACATCTGGCTTTCCCTCTCGAAACGCGGAAGGGGCCGCAAGGCCCGCATGGTCGAGCATCACCTACGTCCCGCGGGCTCCTGTCTCAATCGGGGTTGGAGAGAAAGACCTGCCAAACATGACCTGCGGAAGAGATGGATTTTCTCGAGCGCCCCGGAGCGCCGCGGATTTGCGCAGGGATGTGAAATCGGAGGCAATTGATTGCTATTGATGCAGTGCACAAAGGAAGCGCGCTGCAATGCGATCGACGTCATCGGCGCCCGCCGAAGCGGCGCCGCGAGGGCGGAATCGAAAGATCGTCAATGTCGGAAATGATATTTATCAAGTTTCTTATGAATTGAAAACACACGTCTATTTGGCACGCGGCTTGCGAGGTTGGTTTCGAAGAATCCTTCGGAGCAGGGCCGATGCGGAAGAAACTTGTGGTGATCGGGAACGGCATGGCCGCCGGCCGTGTCCTCGACGAGCTTTTCAGGAAGTCGCCCGGCGGGTTCGAGGTGACGGTCTTCGGCGCCGAGCCGCGCGTGAACTACAACCGGATCATGCTTTCGCCTGTGCTCGCCGGCGAGAAGACGTTCGCCGACATCGTCATCCACGACGAAGCTTGGTACGCGGCGAACGACGTCAGGCTGCGCAGAGGAGAGACGATCGTCGCGATCGATCGCGTCAACCGCCTCGTGCGCACCGCGGCGGGCGCCGTCGAACCGTACGACAAGCTGATCGTCGCGACCGGCTCGATGCCGATCATCATTCCCGTGCCGGGCGCCGGTCTGCCGGGCGTCGTCACCTTCCGCGATCTCGACGACGTCGACGCCATGCTCGCGGCCGCCGCCGGCGGCGGGCGCGCCGTCGTGATCGGCGGCGGCCTGCTCGGCCTGGAAGCCGCGGCGGGCCTCGCCGCCAAGGGGATGAGCGTCTCGGTCGTGCATCTCATGCCGACGCTGATGGAGCGGCAGCTCGATCCGAACGCCGGCTATCTCCTGCGATGCGCCATCGAAGGGCGCGGCATCGAGGTCGTCACCTCGGCCAACACCAAGTCGATCGTCGGCGACGAGCGCGTCAGCGGCGTGCTGCTCGACGACGGCCGTATCCTGCCGGCCGATCTCGTCGTCATGGCGGTCGGCATCCGGCCGAACACGACGCTCGCGAAGAATTCCGGTCTCGACGCCAGGCGCGGCGTCGTGGTCGACGATTTCATGCGCACCAGCGATCCCGACATCTACGCCGTCGGCGAATGCGTCGAACATCGCGGCGCCTGCTACGGGCTCGTCGCGCCGCTCTACGACATGGCCAGGGTTCTGGCCGGCCAGCTTGCGGGCGAGGAGGGAGCGGGCTACGCCGGCTCGATCACCTCGACCAAGCTGAAAGTCACCGGCATCGACCTGTTCTCCGCCGGCGATTTCTCCGAAGGCGACGAGAACGACGAAGTCGTTTTGCGCGATCCCGCCCGGCAGATCTACAAGCGCGTCGTGCTGCGCGACAACAAGGTCGTCGGCGCCGTTCTCTACGGCGATACCGCCGACGGCGCCTGGTATTTCGACATGCTGAAGAAGGGCCTCGATGTCGGGCCCATGCGCGACACGCTCATCTTCGGCCAGTCTTATCAGGGAGGCTCTCCGCTGGACCCTACGGCGGCCGTTGCAGCCTTGCCGGATGATGCGGAGATCTGCGGCTGCAACGGCGTGTGCAAGGGAACGATCGTCCAGGCGATCACGGGCGGCGGCCTGACCTCGATCGACGAGGTCCGCGCAAAGACCAAGGCCTCGGCCTCCTGCGGCCAGTGCACCTCGAAGGTGGAGACGCTGCTGGCGGCGACGCTCGGCGACAAATACGTCGCGGGCGACCGCAGGCCCATGTGCAAATGCGTGGACCTCACGCACGAAGAGGTGCGGCAGCAGATCAAGGCGAAGGAACTGAAGTCTCTGCCTGCGGTCATGCAGGAACTCGCCTGGAAGACCTCGTGCGGCTGCCCGTCCTGCCGACCGGCGCTGAATTACTATCTTCTGTGCGCCTGGCCTTACGACTATCGCGACGACTATCAGTCGCGCTTCGTCAACGAGCGCGTGCACGCCAATATCCAGAAGGATGGCACATTCTCGGTCGTGCCGCGCATGTGGGGCGGGCTGACCACGCCCGACGAATTGCGCGCCATTGCCGATGTCGCCGACCGCTTCCGCATTCCGACCGTCAAGGTCACCGGCGGTCAGCGCATCGACCTGCTCGGCGTGAAGAAGGAAGACCTGCCGGCCGTCTGGGCGCAGCTCAACGCCGCCGGCCTCGTCTCCGGCTTCGCCTACGCCAAGGGGCTGCGCACGGTGAAGACCTGCGTCGGCTCCGACTGGTGCCGCTTCGGCACGCAGGATGCCATGGGTCTCGGCGTCAAGCTCGAACGCCTGCTCTGCGGCTCGTGGACTCCTGCGAAAGTCAAGCTTGCGGTCTCCGGCTGTCCGCGCAATTGCGCCGAGGTCACCGTGAAGGACGTCGGCGTCATCTGCGTCGATTCCGGCTACGACATTCACGTCGCCGGCGCCGCCGGCCTGCATGTCCGCGCGACCGATGTGCTCGGCCATGTCGCTACCGAGGAAGCCGCGCTCGAACATGTGGCGGCGGTCATCCAGATGTATCGCGAGGAGGCCGCATATCTCGACAGGCTCTACAAGTGGGTCGAAAAGACCGGGCTCGAGCGCGTTCGCGCGGCGATCATGGACGATCACGCCAACCGCAAGGCGCTCTACGACCGCTTCGTGATCTCGCAGCGCGTCGCTCGCCGCGATCCCTGGGCCGAGCGCGCCGCCGGCCGCGACGCCCGCGAATTCGCGCCGCTCGCCGTGCTCATGCCCGTCGCCGCCGAATAGGACAATGACAATGCGCAACGAAGCCCGCTTCTGGTTCGATCTCGGCCCGATGGAGGCCATACCCAAGCGCGGCGCCCGCACCGTGCGGACGCCACGCCGCGAGATCGCGGTCTTCCGCACGGCGAGCGACGAATTCTTCGCGCTCGAAAACCGCTGCCCGCACAAGGGCGGCCCGCTGAGCGAGGGCATCGTGCACGGCCGCAAGGTGGCTTGCCCGCTGCACAACTGGATCATCGATCTCGAGGGCGGCGAGGCGACCGGCGCGGACAAGGGCTGTGCGCGCAGCTTTCCGGTGAAGCTCGAAAACGGCCGCATCTATCTCGACATGGGCGTGGCGGCGCCGGCCTGAGCCGGCCGTTTCCGAAGCGGGGGAAAACCATGTCGGAACGGACGATCAACACGACGTGCCCCTATTGCGGCACCGGCTGCGGCGTCAGCGCCAGGATCGACGCGCGGGGGAAGGCGGACATCGCGGGGGATCCCGATCATCCCGCCAATTTCGGACGCCTCTGCGTGAAGGGCGCCGCGCTCGGCGCGACGCTCGGTCCCGAAGACCGCCTGCTTCATCCGCAGATCGGCGGCAGGCGCGCGACATGGTCGGAGGCGCTCGATCTCGTCGCGCGCCGTTTCGCCCAGACGATCGAGGCGCACGGGCCGGACTCCGTCGCCTTCTACGTATCGGGCCAGATTCTCACCGAGGATTATTACGTCGCCAACAAGCTGATGAAGGGCTTCGTCGGCGCCGCCAATATCGACACCAATTCGCGGTTGTGCATGGCGGCGTCCGTCGCCGGCCATCGCCGCGCCTTCGGCGCCGATATCGTGCCGGGCGTCTACGAGGATATCGAGACGGCCGATCTCGTCGTTCTCGTCGGCTCCAATCTCGCCTGGTGTCATCCGGTTCTGTTCCAGCGCCTCGCGCAAGCGCGCGAGAAACGCGGCGGCGCGCCCTTCATTGTCAATATCGATCCGCGTCGCACCGCGACGAGCGAGATCGCCGACTTGCATCTCGCCATCGAACCCGGCGCCGATGTCGCCTTGTTTCTTGGCCTGCTGCGGCGCCTTTCTAAATCGACGGCCTTCGACGCGGACTTCGTGAGCGATCATACGCTCGGGCTGGACGAGGCTCTCGTCGCCGCCGCGCCCTGGACGCAAGGTGCGGTTGCGCGCCGCGCCGGCCTCGCGCCGGCGGACGTCGAGTCCTTCTTCGATCGGTTCGCACGTACGCGAAAGACGGTCACTGTCTGGTCGCAGGGCGTGAACCAGTCGAGCGTCGGCGCCGACAAGGTCAACGCCATCGTCAATTGTCATCTTGTCACGGGTCGGATCGGCAAGCCCGGCTGCGGCCCGTTCTCGGTCACGGGCCAGCCGAACGCCATGGGCGGCCGCGAGGTCGGCGGCCTCGCCAACCAGCTGGCCGCGCACATGGAGATCGAGACGCCCGCCCATCGCGCGCTGGTGCAGGAATTCTGGGGCTCTCCGCGCATGCCGACGCGCCCCGGCCTCAAGGCGGTCGACATGTTCCGCGCGATCGGCGAAGGGCGCGTCAAGGCGATCTGGATCATGGGCACCAATCCCGTCGACAGCATGCCGGATGCGGACCGGGTCGCGGCCGCTCTTGCAGCATGTCCCTTCGTCGTCGTTTCGGACGTGGTCGAGCGGACGGACACGACCAGACTTGCGCATGTCCTCTTGCCGGGGCAGGCCTGGGGCGAGAAAGACGGGACGGTCACCAATTCGGAGCGCCGCATCTCGCGCCAGCGTCCGCTGCGCGCGCCCCTGGGCGAAGCGATGCCCGATTGGTGGGCGATCTGCGCGGTTGCGCGGCGCATGGGTTTCGCCAGGGCTTTCGACTATGCGGGCCCGGCGGCGATCTTTCGCGAGCATGCGGCGCTGTCGGGCTATCGCAATAAGGGCGCGCGCGGCTTCGATATCTCGGCGCTCGCCGACGTCACGGATGCAGACTACCGCGCGCTGCGCCCGTTCCAGTGGCCCTGGCGCGCAGGCGAAGCGGCGAGCGAGGCGCCGAAGCGCTTCTTCGCGGACGGCCGCTTCTTCACCCTTGACGGTCGCGCGAAAATCGTCGCGACGCCGTTTCGCGGGCTTGCCGGCCGCAAGGGCGGACGCTGCGAATTCGTGCTGAATACCGGCCGCGTTCGCGATCACTGGCACACGATGACGCGTACGGGCGTCGCCGCGCGCCTGTCGCAGCACATCGCAGAGCCTTTCGCGGAGATCAATCCGAAGGACGCCGCGCGACTGGGCGTGTCGCCCGCCGGGCTCGTGCGGCTGTCCAACGCGCGGGGCGCGGTCACGCTGCGCGCGCTCGTCACCGATCGGCAACGCGCGGGCAGCGTCTTCGCGCCGATCCATTTCACGGATCGTTTCGCCAGCAATGCGCGCGTCGATGCGCTCGTGGCGCCGGCTCTCGATCCCGTGTCCGGTCAGCCGGAATCGAAGGGCGCTTTTGTCGAGATGGCGGCGCTCGCGCCGCATTGGTTCGCCTTCGCGCTGATGCGCGCAAGGCCGGAGCGGATCGACGCCGAATATTGGGCCCTCGCGCGTACGGACGGCGGATGGCGCGCCGAACTCGCGGGGCTCGAGCCGGGCGCCGATTGGGAGACGCGCGCTCGGACCCTGTTCGGGCGCGACACGGACGAAGGTCTGTTTCTCGCCTCGGCGCAGGACGCTCGCGCGGGAACCTATCGATGCGTGGCCGTGCGCGACGGCGCGGTCGTCGGCGTTCTCCTCGTAGCGCGCGAGCCGATCGCGGTTGCGCGCGCATGGCTTTGCGAACTTTTCGCCGACCCGCGCTCCGATCCGGCGATAATGCTCGCGGGTCGGCCTGCGGCGCAGGCGAGAGACCCCGGCCGGAAGGTCTGCGTCTGCTTCAACGTCGGCGCGAACGCGATCCGTGACGCGATCGAGAGCGGCTGCCGCGACGTCGCCGCCATCGGCGCCGCGACGTCCGCCGGCACGGGCTGCGGATCGTGCCGCCCGGAAATCGGGCGTCTGGTCGGGTCGGCGCAGATGTCGGCGCGGCTGCCTGAAGCGGCCGAGTGAATTTCAGTAGATCGACGGCTCGTCGACCCTTCCGCCGAAGGTCGTCTCGAGAAAGTCGAAATCGCAGCCCGCGTCCGCCTGCCGGATATGGCGCGAAAACATCCAGCCGTAGCCGCGTTCGTAGCGTGGTTTCGGCGCGGGCAGGGCCGCGCGACGCTGCGCCAGCTCCGCATCGCCGACCTCCAGCGAGATTTTTCGCGCGGGAACGTCGACAGAAATCATGTCGCCGGTCCTGACCAGCGCCAATGGTCCGCCGATGAATGATTCCGGCGCGACATGCAGGATGCATGCGCCATAGCTCGTTCCGCTCATGCGGGCGTCGGAAATGCGCACCATGTCGCGCACGCCCTGTTTCACCAGCTTCTTGGGTATCGGCAGCATTCCCCATTCCGGCATGCCCGGACCGCCGAGCGGGCCGGCGTTGCGCAAGACGAGGACGGTATCAGCGGTCACGTCGAGGTCGTCGCGATCGATATTCGCTTTCATCTCGGCGTAGTCGTCGAAGACGAGGGCCGGACCGGTATGGCGCAGGTAGCGCTGCGCGGCGGCCGACGGCTTGATGACACAGCCGTCGGGCGCGAGATTGCCGCGCAGCACAGCGAGCGCGCCTTCGCTGTAGATCGGATTGTCGAGCGCGCGGATGACGTCGTCATTGTAGACTTGCGCGCCTTCCAGGCTCTCGCGCCACGTCTTGCCGCTGACGTTGATCGGCGTGAGATCGAGCCTGTCCTTCAGGCGCGTCATCATGCCGAGCAGGCCGCCGGCATAGTAGAAGTCCTCCATCAGATAGGTGTCGCCGCTCGGCCTGATGTTGGCGATCACCGGCGTCGTGCGGCTGGCGGCGTCGAAGTCGTCGAGGCCGATATCGTGGCCGGCGCGCCGCGCCATCGCGATGATGTGGATGACGGCGTTGGTCGAGCAGCCCATCGCCATCGCGACCACGATGGCGTTGAGGAAGGCTTGCCGCGTCTGGATTTTCTCGGGCGTCAGGTCCTCCCACACCATCTCGACGATGCGCCGCCCCGCCGCCGCGCACATGCGGATGTGGTTGGAATCGGCCGCGGGGATCGAGGAGGCGCCGGGCAGCGTCATGCCGATCGTGTCGGCGAGCGCGGTCATCGTCGCCGCCGTGCCCATGGTCATGCACACGCCGTAGGAGCGCGCGATGCCCGCCTCCATCTCCGACCAGTCCTTGTCGGAGATGGCGCCCGCGCGGCGCTCGTCCCAGTATTTCCAGGCGTCGGAACCGGAGCCGAGCGTCTGCCCGCGCCAGTTGCCGCGCAACATGGGTCCTGCCGGCACGAAGATTGCCGGCACGCCGACGCTCGTCGCGCCGAGCAGCAGGCCCGGCGTGGTCTTGTCGCAGCCGCCCATCAGCACGACGCCGTCGACGGAATGCGAACGGATCAGTTCTTCCGTCTCCATCGCCAGAAAGTTGCGGTAGAGCATGGTCGTCGGCTTGACGTTGCTCTCCGACAGCGAGATCGCCGGCAGTTCCACGGGAAAGCCGCCGGCCTGCAGCACGCCGCGCTTGATGTCCTCCACGCGCGCCTTGAAATGCGCGTGGCACTGGTTGAGGTCGGACCAGGTGTTGATGATCGCGATGACCGGCTTGCCGCGATATTCTTCCGGTCCGTAGCCCATCTGGGCCATGCGCGAGCGATGGCCGAAGGAGCGCAGATCGTCCGGCGCGAACCAGCGCGCCGAGCGCAATTGATCGAGCGTCTTGCGCGTCATCAGCCCTGCAAGCCCCAGCGCAGCACCGTGCGCCTTTCGATGGTGCGGAAGATGAGGTTTTCCACGACGAGCCCGATGACGATAACCGTCAGAAGCCCCGCGAAGACGGCGGGAATGTCGAGCTGGTTGCGGTTCTCGAAGATGAACCAGCCGAGCCCGCCCTTGCCGGAGGAGACGCCGAAGACGAGTTCGGCCGCAACCAGCGTGCGCCAGGCGAAGGCCCAGCCGATCTTGAGTCCCGCGAGGATCGAGGGGAAGGCGGCAGGGATGAGAATCTTGCCGATATATCGGAATCCCTTGAGGCCGTAGTTCCGCCCGACCATGCGCAGCGTCTGCGACACCGCGCGAAAACCGGAATGCGTGTTGAGCGCCACCGGCCAGAGCACGGAATGGATGAGGATGAACACGATCGACCCGTTGCCGAGGCCGAACCAGATCAGCGCGAGCGGCAGGAGCGCGATTGCCGGCAGCGGGCTCAGCATCGCCGTCATGGTCTCGAGGAAGTCGGAGCCGACGCGGGTGTTGATCGCGAGCACCGTCAGCAGGCCCGCGAGCATGACGCCCGCGGCATAGCCGATCAGAAGCACCTGAACGGACGCCCAGGCGCGCGCGGGCAGCACGCCGTTCCTGATGTTCTCCCAGGAGGCGGCGAGCGTGTCGGTCAGCGTGGGGAAGAGCAGGGGATTGTCGAGCCAGCGGCCGTAGGCTTCCCAGATGAGCGCCAGGACGACGATGAGCATCGTCTTGCGCACGAAGGCGGAATCCCAGAGCGTCTCGAAAAGCGAGAGCTTCCGCTCGACGTCGCCGGTTGCGGCCGCGGTCTCGTCGCGCATCACGATGCGTGCGGTGGACGTGCTCATCTCAATGCCCCGCGTCGGCGAACAGGAGGTCGTGGATCTGCTGCTCCAGCCGTCCGGCGCTGCCGTCGGTCGGCGATGTCGTGTCGACGTCGACCACTTCAGCTTTCACGCGGCCGGGATGCGGCGAAAGCAGCAGGATGCGATTGCCGATCTTGATCGCCTCCGCAATCGAATGGGTGACGAAGAGCACGGTGAAGCGCGTCTCCTCCCACAATTGCAGCAATTCGTCCTGGCAGGTGCGCCGCGTGAACGCGTCGAGCGCGGCGAAGGGCTCGTCCATCAGCAGGATGTCGGGCTCCATCGCCATGCCGCGCGCGATCGCCACGCGCTGCTTCATGCCGCCCGACAGCATGTGCGGATAGGAATCGAGGGCGCGCGTGAGATTGACCTTCTCGATGTAGCGCCGCGCCCGCTCGCGCGCGTCCTTCGCCGACATCTTGCGCGCTTCCATCAGCGGGAAGGCGACGTTTTCGAGCACCGTCTTCCACGGCAGGAGCTGGTCGAACTCCTGGAACACCATCATCCGGTCGGGGCCGGGCTCGCTGACCTTGCGGCCCTTGATCGTGATCGAGCCTTCGCTGGGGTGCAGATAGCCGCCGACGGCCTTGAGGATGGTCGATTTGCCGCAGCCGGAGGGGCCAAGCAGCACGAAGCGGTCGGCGTTGCCGACCTGAAAGCTGACGCGTTCGGTGGCGGTGACGACGACGCCCGGCGTCTTGTAGCGAAGCGTGACGCCGTCGACGTCGAGCAGGGGAGCCTGGGACATTTCAGCTTCCAGCCGCGCCGTGGATGGTCGGCAGATAATAGTCCTTGAACGACGCCGGCTTTGTCTTCAGCGTTCCGATGCGCGCGAGATGCTCCGCGAATTTCATCGTCCCCTGCGGATGAAGACTCCAGTCCCCCATCGCCGGCGTCTTCACGAGATCGACCAGCGTCTTCGTCTCGGTCTTGTCGTTGTTGAGTTCCTTGTAGGCTTCCACCGACTTCTCCGGGTCGGCCGCGATCATCGCCTTGGCCTCCTCGGCGGCGGCGAAGACGGCCGCGATCCATTTGGGATTGGCTTCGGCGAATTTCGTCGTCGTGAAGAACTGCCCCTGCGTAAGCTGGCCACCGATGATCTCGGCCGAATCCGTCACGACATGCGCGTCGGGCACGTCGCGCAATTCGTAATAGTGGAAGGGCGGCGCCGCGAAGTGGCTGCGGATCTCGTGGGTGGGGTTCTTCATTGCCACATAGGCGTCGGGATGGCCGAGCTGGGTCGTCATCGCGTCGAAATGGCCGAACTTGTCGGGCCCGAACATCTTGGCGGCCGCCATCTGCAGCAGGATCGCCTGGGTCGAGGTCTTCACCGTCGGCACGGCGATCTTGTCGCCTTCCTTGAAATCCGACAGCGACCTGATGCGCGGTTCGCGGCTGATCAGCGTCAGGCGCGCGGCCGTGGTCGCGCAGATGCCCTTCACGCCGCCGCGCGTGCGGTCCCACAGCAGCAGCAACTGGCCGGAGCCCGTGTTGACCACGTCGACCCCGCCGGCGATCAGCGCGTCCTGCTGCGCCCCGCCATTGGCGAAACTCACCCATTTCACGGACGGATTCGAGACGCCGGCCTTGGCGGCATGTTTCTCGACGAGCCTGTATTTCTCGATCACATGCAGGGGCATGTAGAGAATGCCCGGCTGCCGGCTGACGACCAGCTCGGACTTTTCCTGGGCGAAGGCGCGCGTCGCCGGCAGCGCGGCCGACGACAGGGCGAGCGCCGCCGCGCCTTTCAGCGCCTGCCGACGATGCAGCATGAAATCCTCCCTCTCGATCGCGCCGCTTCGGACTTGCGCCGTTTCGCGCGGCAACCCTCCGGCGCCAGCAGACCGGGTCGCCAGCCGCGCGTCAAGGCGCGGACGGATCGGGGTGCCGAAGCTGCGGGAGAAAATGGCTGGGGGACCTGGATTCGAACCAAGATTAACGGAGTCAGAGTCCGCTGTTCTACCGTTGAACTATCCCCCAACGGACGCGGACGAGGCGGCGCGTCGGAACGGGGGTCGAGATAAAGG
>JBDHTL010000083.1:0-16179 GCA_039808645.1 Rhodoblastus sp.
CCCCTGGATGCGCGCGATCGTGTCGAGCGCGGCGGCATAGGTCGTGCGCCTGTCGCCTTCCACGAAGGCGATGCGATCGGGATAGCGCGCCAGCGCGCGCAGCGCCTGCGCGCCGACGGTCGGGCCGTGATGGATAAGATCGTGCATGGCGTCCTCCGGCTCGCGCGTCTGCGGCGCGACTGTCCGGCGTCGAGACTAGCCGGCAGGGGCAGGGCTGAACAGGTCGCGGTCAGCGCGCCGGCGCGATCATGCCGGCCGCCGCCCAGCGATCGAAGATCGCCATCGCCGCGTCGGCGAAGGCGCGATCGTTGATATGCGCGTCGATCTCGACGAGGTCGGCATTGGCGGGAACGGTCGCGCGCGCTTCCTCGAGGAAGGCCGTCAGCGCGGCTGGATCATGCATCGGTTCGCCGGGCCGATCCCACGCCTCGAGACCGTCGCGCGGCAGGATATAGGCGGTCGGCCCCACGGCGCGCGCAAGCTTGTCCGCGATCAGGCGCGCCACGCCGCGCCGCTCCTCGGCCGTGGCGGCGATCGAGGCGATGAGACGGTTGTGGGCGTGAAATCCGCGCGCCGGATCCGCCTTGCCGTCCGGTCGCCACGCCGGAAAATCGATCATGTCGATCGCGCCGGGCGCGACGATCTGCGGCGTGCCGTTCCGCCCCGCCGCTTCGAGCCGCGTCGGCCCGGCGGTGACGACCGATCCCGAAAAGTGATTGGCCAGTTCCTGCAGGCTGAAGTCCATCACCGCCGCGAACGCGCCCTCCGCCGCGAGCGCCTCGAAGGCGCGACCGCCCATGCCGGTCGTATGGAAGACCGCGACCTCGTAGCCGCGCGCTTCCAGAGCCGGCAGCAGCGGCTCCATGTAGCTCAGGCAGCTCTTGCCCAGCGACGTCATGCCGACCAGCGGACGATCGCCGGACGGCGGGCGCGCCGCGCGACAGGCGCCGACGATCGCGCCGGCCGCCTGCGCCAGCGCCGAGCGGCAGATGGCGTTGAGCCCATAGAGCCCGCCCGCCCAGAGCATGGCGATGAGATCGGGCGTCACGCGCTCCGGCGGCAGGAGATGCGAATGGGCGATCGTGGAAACGATGCATTTGGGCGTGCCGAGCGGCAGAGCCGCGGCCACGTCGAGCGCGAGATCGGCGCCCATCGTGCCGCCGAGCGCCAGCATGCCGTCGATGCGGCCCTCGCGGCGCAATCGCCCGGCGATCGCCGCGGCGCCTTCCGCCATTTTCGCCATGGCGCGCTTCTCGTCGCCATAGGCCCTGATCGCGTCGAGCGTGACGCCGGCCGCCACGGCGACCTCCCCGGCCCCGACATCGGGCGCGCAGGCGCCCGGCGCCAGCACGCCGACATCCATGAAGACGGTCGCGCCGCCGGCCTCCGCAATGCAGTCGCGCAGAAAGGACAGTTCCGGCGACTTGGTGTCGGCCGTGCCGATCAAAAGGATATTGGCCCGTCCGGCCATGCCCCGCCTCTCCCCTGTCGCGCTTTGCCGCGCGCAGTCTATAATTGTCCGCGAGCGCGCCCAACAGCGCATGCGGGACGAAACCGATGAACGAAGCCTCCTCGAATTTTCTGCGTGAAAACAACGCCCGTCAGGTGTGGCACCCGATGGCGCATCCCGCGGAGATGGAGGCGACGCCGCCGCGCGTCATCGTCGCCGGCGAGGGCGTGAACATCGTCGATCTCGACGGCAAGCGGGTGGTCGACGCCGTCGGCGGCCTGTGGAACGTCAACCTCGGCTATTCCAACGAGCGCATCAAGGAAGCGATCGCGCGCCAGCTCGCCGAATTGCCCTATTACTCGGCCTTTCGCGGCACGACCAATCCGCGTCTCATCGAACTCGGCGCCCGTCTCGTCGATGTCCTGAAACCCGAGAACATGCGCCGAGCCATGCTGACATCGGGCGGTTCGGATTCCGTCGAAACCGCTTTGCGCATCGCCCGGCAATACTGGAAAGTGCGGGGCAAGGCCGACAAGACCAAGTTTCTCGCGCTGAAGAAAGGCTATCACGGCACGCATTTCGGCGGCGCCTCCGTCAACGGCAACCAGAACTTCCGCCGCGCGTACGAACCGCTGCTTCCCGGCGTCTATCACGCGCCCTCGCCTTATTCGTATCGCAACCCCTTCGACGAGTCCGATCCCGAACGGCTGGCCGACTTCTGCATAGCGGCGCTGGAGGACGAGATCAAATTCCAGGGCGCAGACACGATCGCCGCCTTCATCGCCGAGCCCGTGCTCGGCGCGGGCGGCGTGATCGTGCCGCCGCGGGGCTTCTTCGGAAAGGTTCGCGCGCTGCTCGACCGCCACGACATTCTCATGATCGCCGACGAGGTGATCACCGGCTTCGGCCGCACGGGCGAATGGTTCGGCGTGCGCCTCGACGGGTTTGCGCCGGACATGATGTGCATCGCCAAGGCGATCACGTCGGGCTATTTCCCGCTCGGCGCCTGCATGGTGAACGAGAAGATCGAGAGCGCCTTCATGCAGTCGGACGACGCCCTGGCCGCGATCTATCACGGCTATACCTATTCCGGGCATCCGGTCGGCTGCGCGGCCGCCCTTGCCTGCCTCGATGAGACCTTTTCGCGCGACCTGCCGGGCAATTCGGCGCGCGAGGGCGGCTTCATCCTCGACGCCTTCCGCAATCTGGCGACGCGGCGCGAGACGATCGGAGACCTGCGCGGCAAGGGCCTGATGCTCGCGATCGAGTTCGTTTCGGACCGCGCGGCGAAGACCGCCGCCGGCAAGACCTACATGGCCGCGCTGGCCGACGCCGCCTACGAGGCGGGCGCGCTGGTGCGCGTGTCGGGAAACAACATGATCATCTCGCCGCCGCTCGTTCTGGAGCGCAAGGACTCGCAGACGATCGTCGACGCCGTCGCGCATGCCCTGCAAAGCGTGCGCCTCGATCCCGCGAAATGAGCGTCGGGAGCGAACGCGGCCTGCTGCTCGATTTCGGCGGCGTCATCTCGGTCACGCTGTTCGAACGGCATCGCCGCAGCGAGCGCCTGCTCGGCCTGCCCGAGGGGACGCTGACCTGGCGCGGGCCGTTCGACCCGCAGGGCGACGACCTCTGGCGCGACATGCTGGAGGGGCGCATCGGCGAGCGCGACTATTGGGCTCTGCGCGCCCGGGAAACCGGCGAACGCGTCGGCGAGACTTGGGACATGCTCGCGATGATCCGCCGCACGATGGGCGAGGATCCCAATCTGCACATAAGGCCGGAAGCCCGCGACTTCGTCTTTCTCGCCAAGGCGGCCGGCCGCCGCGTCGGCATATTGTCGAATGAGCTGGAACTGTTCTACGGCGCCGACACGATGGCCAGGCTCGACATATTGAAACTGATGGACGGTCTGGTGGACGCGACGCATACGAAGATACTCAAGCCCGACCCCCGCGCCTATGCGCTTGGCTGCGCGGCGCTCGGCCTCCCGCCCGAACAGGTCGTCTTCGTGGACGACCAGCCTCGCAATGTCGAAGGCGCGACGCGCGCGGGCCTGACCGCCATCCGCTTCGACGTCGCCGATCCCGCGCGCTCCTTCGCGGAAGCGGCCGACGCGCTCGATCTCTGAGGCCGGACATGACGACGAACTGGTTGGACGAAGTGGATGCGCGCCTGACGCTGCCCCTGATCGCCGCGCCCATGTTTCTCGTCTCCGGCGTCGATCTCGTGGCTTCGGCCTGCGCCGCGGGCGTCGTCGGCGCCTTTCCGACCGTCAATTGCCGCACGACCGGCGAGCTCGATCTGTGGCTGACCGAGATAGCGGACCGCAACGCCGCGTCCGCCGAACGGACCGGCCAGGCGCCGGCGCCCTGGTGCGCCAATCTGGTCGTGCACAAGTCGAACACGCGCTTGATGGACGACGTCGCCGCGCTCGTGCGCCACAAGCCGGAACTCGTCATCGCCTCCGTCGGCTCTCCCGCGCCCGTCATCGGCCCGCTGCACGACGCCGGCGCGCGCGTCCTGGTGGACGTCGCGACCATCCGCCACGCCGAGCGCGCCGTCGCGGCCGGCGCCGACGGCCTCGTGCTGCTGACGGCGGGCGCCGGCGGACAGACCGGCTGGCTCAATCCGCTGGCCTTCGTGCGCGCCGTGCGCGCCTTCTACGACGGTCCGCTCATGCTGGCCGGCGGCGTTTCCGACGGCGCAGCCCTGCTTGCCGCCGAAGCCGCGGGATGCGCGCTCGCCTACATGGGCACGAAATTCATCGCCACGCGCGAGAGCATGGCGAAGGACGCCTACAAACAGATGCTGGTGGCCGCGCGCGCCGACGAGATCGTGCTGACGCGCGCCTTCACGGGGCTCGAAACCAACATGCTGCGGCCTTCGATCGTCGCGGCCGGTCTCGATCCCGACAACCTGCCGGCGCGCGGCGCCATCGACATCGCCAGGGACATCAGCGTCGAGGCCCGCGCGGCGAAGCCCGAGCGCTGGCGCGACGTCTGGAGCGCCGGCCACAGCGTCTCGGGCGTGGATCAGGTGCGTTCGGTCGCCGACCTCGTCGCGCGAACGCGCGCCGAATATGAAGCGGCGCGCGTCGACCTGGCGCTCAGAATATCGAATAGGCGCCGTCGATGAGGAACATTTCGGCGGTGTGGTACGACGAACCCGCGCTCATGATGTAGACGGCCACCGCCGCGAAGTCCTCCGGCTTGCCGAAGCGGCGCATCGGAATGCGCGGCATGACGTTGGCGACGAACTTGTCGTTGTGGAACAGCCCGTCCGTCATCTCCGACTGAATCCAGCCCGGCAGTACGCAATGCGCGGTCACGCCGTAGCGCGCGAGTTCGACGGCGAGAGCGCGGATGATCGAATTGAGCGCGCCCTTGGTCGCGGCGTAGTGCTCGTTGCGCGCGGTTCCCGAGATCGACGCCAGGCTGGACGTGGCGACCAGCCGGCCGAACGCGTCGCCCTTCTCCGCGCGGTCGCGCATTTGTCGCGCGGCATGCTGCAGGGTCAGAACGGCGCCGTCGAGATTGGTCGCGAGCATCTGCCGCCACTCGCTCTGCGGCCGGTCGATGAACGAACTGCGGCCGCCCCCGCCGATCCCGGCATTCGCGAAACAGCCGTCGATGCGGCCGTATTTGGCGAGCGTCTCGTTGAATGCGCGCTCGATCGACGCGGCGTCGGATACGTCGCAATGGCGCGCTTCGCATTTGCCGTTGGCGAGCGTCTTCAGCGCGGCGGCGTTCTTGGCCTCGTTGCGGCCCCAGATCGAAACGGCCGCGCCGGCGGCCGCCATGCCCTGCGCCATGCCGAGACCGATGCCGCCGTTGCCGCCGGTGACGACGACGACGCGGCCGGTGAGATCGAAGAGCGACACGAATTCCTCCTGAGACGATGGTTGTGACGCCATTGTAGTAAGCGATGCGGAATGAGCAAACGCGCGGCTCGGCGCGCCTGCGCGCACAATGTGCACTTTGGCGCCGCGCGATGGTTAACGAAGCGCTACCCATGTTCCTGCAACGGCGGACGACTGATCGACGCCGTTCAAATTGGGGAAACGCCATGATCAGGACACTTGCAACCACCGCGTTTGCGGCGGCCTGTGCGAGCGCCGCCTTGTTGACGTTAGCGCCTGCGGCGCCGCGCGCCGAGACCTGGTACGAGTGCATCGACGGCTGGCAGAAGAACCAGTGCGTCAAGAGCGGCGCGGCGATCGAGCGCGTGCGCGCAGGCCGCATCGTCTTCGTCCGGCCTCCGCCGCCGCGTCCGCAACCCGAGGTTCCGCGCTACGAAATCCATCCGGAGGGCAACGGGTCCGTGTCCGGCGGCGGGGGCGCCGGCGGTGGGGGCGGCGGCGGGGGCCGCTGACGCCTGACGCGGAGCGGGACGGATGCAAATTGCGTCCGTCCCGTCTGCGTCGCCGGCAATTGACAATGTCGGCCGCGTCCCGATTCTGTGCGACGACAAGAAATCGGGAAACGCCATGACATACGAACAGATCCGCGTCTCGGTCGCCGACAATATCCAGACCATCGTCATGCATCGTCCGGACAAGCTCAACGCCTTCACCGGGCAGATGATGCACGAGCTGATCGCCGCCTTCGACGAAGCCGACGCCAACGACGACGTGCGCGTCGTGATCGTGACCGGCGAGGGCCGCGCCTTCTGCGCCGGCGCCGATCTGTCGGCCGGCGCCAGCACATTCGAACTGTCGAAGCGCAAGGACCGCGCGCAACCCAAGGAAAGCGCGGACGGCGGGACCGATTATTCCGACGAGGCGATCCGCGACGGCGGCGGCCGCGTGACGCTACGCATCTTCAAGTCGCTGAAGCCCGTCATCGCCGCCATCAACGGGCCGGCCGTCGGCATCGGCGCAACCATGACGCTGCCGATGGACATTCGCCTGGCCTCGACGGAGGCGCGCATGGGCTTCGTCTTCTCCCGTCGCGGCATCGTCATGGAGGCCGCCTCCAGCTGGTTTCTGCCGCGTCTCGTCGGCCCGCAGCAGGCGCTGGAATGGGTCTTTTCCGGTCGTGTGTTCAATGCCGACGAAGCTCTGCGCGGCCGGCTCGTCTCGCGCGTCCTGCCGCCGGAAGAACTGCTGCCCGAGGCGCGCAGGATCGCCAAGGAAATCGTCGACAATACATCCGCCGTCTCGGTGGCGCTGCAACGTCAGATGATCTGGCGCATGCTCGGCGCCGACGATCCGATGGAAGCGCACAAGATCGATTCGCGCGGCATTTTCGAACGCGGCCGTTCCGCCGACGTGAAGGAAGGCGTGATGAGCTTCCTGGAAAAGCGTCCGCCGCGCTTTCCCGACAAGGTGTCGGCGAACATGCCGCCCTACTTCCCGTGGTGGGACGAGCGGACGTACAAGTGAGGCGCAGCGCCACCCCGGACAGCCCGCAGGGCTGGTCCGGGATTCGACGGCAATGACGAACATCCGTGATGCCGGCTCCCCGCCTTCGCGGGGATGACAGGATGCAAGCCTACTGCGCCGCCTGCGCCTTGCGGCCCTTGCCGCTCGAAAGGCCCATCTGCTTGGCGATCACCTGAAGCATGATCTCGTTGGCGCCGCCGCCGATGGCGGTGAGCCTGATGTCGCGCATGATGCGCGAAATGCGCGATTCCCACATGTAGCCCTGCCCGCCCCAGAATTGCAGGCAGGCGTTGGGAATCTCGAGCGCCAGCTTGCCGGCGAGATATTTGGCGATCGACGCCTTTTCCGTCACGTCGCCGCCGCCGATGTAGAGCTCCGCCGCGTTCCAGGAGATCGCGCGCAGCGCCTCGACTTCGGAATGCATGGCGGCCAGCTTGTGCTGGATCGTCTGCATGTCGATCAGCGCCGAGCCGAAGGCCTTGCGTTCGCGCACGTAGTCGATGGTGATGGCGATGGCGGTCTCGAGCATGGCCACCGCCTTCGCGGCGGCATAGAGCCGCTCCTCCTGGAACTGCTCCATCTGGTAGGTGAAACCGCGTCCCTCCTCGCCGATCCGATGCCGCACGGGCACGCGCGCATGGTCGAAGAATATCTGCGCCGTGTCGGACGCATGCAGGCCGAGCTTCTTCAGTTTTCGCGCGACCTCGACGCCCTTCGTCTTCATCGGCACGATGATCAGCGACTTGTTGCGATGCGGCTGGCCGTCGGACGTATTGGCGAGCAGGCACATGAAATCCGCCTGCACGCCGTTGGTGATCCACATTTTCGAGCCGGTGATGACATAATCGTCGCCGTCGCGCACCGCGCGCGTGCGGATGGAGGCGACGTCCGAGCCCGCGCCTTCCTCCGAAACGCCGATGCAGGCGACCATCTCGCCGGCGATCGCGGGCGCGAGAAATTCGCGCCGCAAAGCGTCCGAGCCATGCTTGGCGAGGGCTGGGGTCGCCATGTCGGTCTGCACGCCCAAGGCCGTTGCGACGCCGCCGGCGAGCGCGCGCCCCCATTCCTCCGCGGCGATCATCGAATAGGAATAGTCGAGTCCCAACCCGCCATAGGCTTCCGGCTTGCTGATGCCCAGAAACCCTGCGGCGCCGGCCTTCTTGAACAATTCGTGCGCCGGAAAGATGCCGGCTTCTTCCCATGCGTCGGCGTGTGGGTCGATTTCCGTCTGGACGAACTTGCGCAGGGAGCGCCGCAGTTCTTCGTGTTCGTGCGTGTAATTCATGGAAAGCGTCTCGACGTTTTGCTTCGCGCGGGCGAAATCGGGGTTCGCGCGGCGTCAGATCGTGCGGCCCGCCTTCGCCCAATAGGGATCGCGCAGGCGGCGCTTGAATATCTTGCCGGAATCCTCGCGCGGCAGATTGTGGCCGATCTCGATGTGGCGCGGCACCTTGTAGTCGGCCAGATGCTGCTTGAGATAGGCGCGCACCTCGTCGGGCTTCAGGTCGCGCCCGGGCTGCGGCTCGACCACCGCCATCAGGGATTCGCCGAATTCGGCGTCGGGAATGCCGAACACCGCGCAATCCTTGATGTCGGGCATGTGCAGCGCCACGCTCTCGATCTCGGCGGGATAGATGTTCACGCCGCCGGAAATCACCATGTCACGCTTGCGGTCGTTGATGAAGAGATAGCCGTCGTCGTCGAGATAGCCGACATCGCCCGATGTGATGAGGCCGTCGCGGTCGATCTCCGCGCGCTTCTCCGGCTTGTTGAAATAGGTGAAGTCCGGCATGCCGTGGATGCGCGTGAAGATTTCTCCGGTCTGGTTGCGCGGCAGCGTCTCGCCGTTCTCGCCGACGATGACGATTTCCGCGCCCTCGATCGGACGTCCGACCGTGCCGGGCTTCTTCAGCGCGTCCTCGCTCGTGGCGAGCGTCACCGCGCTCGATTCCGTCGAGCCGTAGAATTCGTGGATGATCGGCCCCCACCATTCGATCATCTGGCGCTTGGCCTCCGGCGGGCAGGGCGCGGCCGCATGGATGATGTAGCGCAGCGAGGAGACGTCGTATTTCTCGCGCGTCTCCTTCGGCAGCTTCAGCATGCGCACGAACATGGTCGGCACCATGAACATGTGCGAGATGCGGTTCTTCTCGATGAGCGCGAGCAGGCCTTCGGGATCGAAGCGCGGAACGAGCACGACGCCCTTGCCGCTGAGCGCGGCGCGCAGGCCGAAGGAATTGGGCGCGGAATGATAGAGCGGGCCGGGCACGGCGGCGACCATGTCGGGCGCAAAGCCGTAGACCGTGCGACGCACCCAGACGGATTTTTCCATCTGCTCCGGCGTCGCCGGATTTCGGCGCACCGCCTTGGGATTTCCGGTCGTGCCGGACGTGTAGATCATGCTGTCGGTAGCCGGCGGCGGCAGGTTCTCGGCAGGCTTGTGCGCGTCGACCCAGACGTTCCAGTTCTGAGCCTCCGCCGGCACGACGCAGTCCTGCGGCGAGGCGCCATAAGCGGCGGCGAGTTCCGGCGACGTCGGCACGATGAAGACATGGATGCCCGACGGCACGACATGGGCTACGACGGGCCACAGATCGGCATGCACGACAAGGGCGCGCGCGCCGCAATCGTTCAGGACGTATTCGACCTCCTCCGCCTTGAAGTGCCAGTTGATCGGCACGGCATAGGCGCCGAGCCGCTGCGCGGCGAGCGAGGCTTCGAAAAAGGCGAAATCGTTGCGCAGGAAAAGCGCGATCGAATCGCCGCGCTCTACCCCGATGTCGCGAAAGCCCTGCGCGGCGCGCGCGGCGCGCTCGTCCAGTTCGGCGCGGCTCATGCGGCGATCGCCGCTGACGAGGCCGTCCACATTTTCAGCGGTCATTCTCTTCTCGTTCGTTTGCAGTCGCTTTCGCGTCTTCAGAATTTCGCGCGCATGTCCTTCCAGGCCGTGGCCAGCTCGCTGCGGAACTGCGGCGCGGCGAGCATGATCAGCGCTTCGGCGCGCGCGTCGAGATCGAGATCGCGCAGGGCTGCTATGCCGTATTCGGTGACGATATAGTCGGCGTCGTTGCGCGGGCCAGTGGCGACGCCCGCGGCCAAGCGCGCGACGATGCGGCTCGCGCCGCCGGCCGACGCCGGAAGCGCGACAATGGCGCGCCCGCCCTTCGAGCCTGCGGCGCCGCGCTGGAAATCGTGGAAGCCGCCGGCGCCGCTGATTTGCCGTCCGCCGAGCATTTCCGCGTTGCACTGGCCAAGCAGGTCGACCTCGATCGCGGAATTGATGGCGACGAAATTGTCCTGCGCCGAGATGACCGCGGCCGCATGCGTGTAGTCAGCCGAGCGGAAGCGCATGTCGGGCCGTTGCGCGCAGGCCCAGGTCGCTTGCGCGCCGATCGCCATGCCGGTGACGGCGACGCCGCGATCGACGGATTTGGCGGAATTGTCGAGGACGCCCTTGTCGATCAGCGCGGCGATGGAATCGTCGATCATGCCGGAATGCAGGCCGAGATGCTTGCGGTCGAAGAGGTTGGCGAGCACGGCGGATTGCACCTTGCCGATGCCGATCTGGATCGTGTCGCCGTCGCGAATGAGGCGAGAGGCGTTGGCGCCGACCTTTTCCAGCGTGCCGCTGGCGGTTGCCGCGGGGAAGGGCTGCAAGCCGTCGTCGATCTCGACGAGCGCGTCGCAATCTTCTGCGAGCAGGCCCGGCTCGCCCGCGACATGCGGCATGGAGCGATCGACAAAGGCGAGGACGCGGGCAGCCGTGCGCGCGGCGATCGGCGCGTAATCCTGGTTGACGCCGAACGACATCCGCCCGTCGGCGCCCGGCGGCGACACGCGCAGCACGGCGAGATCGATCTTCATGCGCGCGAGAACGCCGGCAAAGCCGCTGTAGGCCTTCGGCAGATAGCGCAGCCGTCCGGACGAGAAGGCGCCGGCGAACGGCGGCGAGACGAAGGTCGAGGCGATGCGGGCGTCGGGCGCGAGGGCGGAATAGTCGGTCGTGTTGAGGCCGGGGATGAAGACGCCGACGAATTCGACGCCGCGCGCGCGTTCGGGATCGCGCTTCAGCGCCTCGACGAATGTCATGCATTCGGAGGGGCCCGCGTGGACGAACACGCGCATGCCGGGTTCGAGCAGCGAAAGGGCGGCCGATGGCGCGAGGCGTCGGGGCGTTTTCAAGCGCGAAGTCTGCTGCGAGAGAAACGGTGGGGGGATTTGCGAACTTCGCATGGCGAAAGGCGGTTTCGCAACTGTTCCACGCGACGGCGCGCTGCTAAGCAGGGCGCATGGCGTCGGGGCTGATGGAATTCGCGCGCGCGCGCTCGGCCGCCCTGCTGGCGATCACGCTGGCCGGCGCAACGCTGCACGCCTATACGCGCTGGTCGTTGGCCGGCCATGTCGCCGCGCCGGCGCTCGTCGCCTACATCGCGCTGGAATGGCCGCGTCTGCGGGGGAATGCGCGGTTTCTTGTCGTCGCCTGCGTCGCGCTCGGTCTCTATGCCGGCTTCTCCACCGGCGCCTGGCGCCGGGTCGGCGACGGGCTTGCGGCGTCGTGCTTCTATCCGGCCTTTCTCGCCGCGCTGAGTTTCCTGCGCGACGCCGCGGCCTCCTCGCCGATGGTCGAGCGCGCGGGCCGCTATCTCGTTGCGCAGCCGCCCGGCCGCCGCTATGCGGCGCTCACGTTCGGCGGCCACGTCTTCGGCATATTGCTCAACCTCGGCGGCCTCGCCTTGCTCGCCTCGATGCTGAAGCAGACGAACACGCTGGCCGCCGCCGGCGGCGATCAGGACCGTTTCGAATTGCGCGAGAAGCGCATGACGCTCGCCGTGCTGCGCGGCTTCCATTCGATGGCCATGTGGTGCCCACTGTCGATCACCATGGCGCTTCTGTTCTCGCTGACGCCGGGCGCGCGCTGGAGCGAATATGCGCCGTACGGGCTGGCGCTCACCGCGGTTTTCCTCGCGCTCGGCTGGCTGTTCGATTTCGTTCAGTTCCCGCGCGCCCGCGCAGCGCCCGCCAACGACGATCCCGGCGGCTGGCGCGCGGCCTTCGCCATGCTGGGCCAGGTGACCGCGATCACGCTGATCGCTCTTCTGCTCGAGCAGATCACGGGCGTGCGCTTCACCATCCACATACTCGTCGTCGTGCCGGTCTTCGCGCTCGCCTGGCTCGCCCTGCAGGACGCCGCGCTCGGTCCGCTCGAGGCGCTGAAGCAGTCGGCAGTGACGCTGATCCAACGTTCCAGGCTTGGTTTCCCGGCCTATGCGAATGAAGTCGCTCTGTTCGCGACGGCCGGCTTCCTCGGCGCGATGACGCCCCTGGTCGTGCGTGAGGACGCGTTGGTCGCTCTCGTCACGAGCCTTCATCTGACGCCCTCTGTCCTCGCGGTCGCCATCGTGCTCGTCATCGCCGCTCTCAGCGTCGTCGGCATCAACGCCATGGTCACGGTGACGATGCTCGTCGGCGCGCTGGCGCATGCGCCGGCCACCGGGCTGTCGCCGTTGAAGCTCGTCTTCGTCATCGTCGGCGCCTGGTCGCTCAGCAACGGCATGTCGCCACTGAACAGTTCCATGGTTCTGCTCGGCGGCGTCATGGGGCGGCCGTCGGAGACGATCACGATCCGCTGGAACGGCGCGTTCGCGCTCACGACGCTTGTCCTGTTCTGCGCGGCCGTCTATTTCCTGCCGCTCTGATCACCGCAGCGTCGCAAGCCCGTTGTCGAGCACGACGATATCGCGTTCGACCACGCGCGCGCGGAACGACACGTCCTTGCCGTCGATCCACATTTCCGTGCGGATCGTCTCGCCGGGATAGACCGGCGAGGAGAAGCGCAGCTTCAGCGAGCGGAGGCGCGCCGGATCGTAGCCGCAGGCGACCTTGAGAATGGCGTGGCCGGCGACCCCGAGCGAGCAGAGCCCGTGCAGGATCGGCTGTTTGAAGCCGGCGTGGGTGGCGACCTCGGGATCTGCGTGCAGCGGATTGTAATCGCCGCTCAACCGGTAGATCAGCGCCTGCTGCGGCAGGGTGGCGAGATCGCAGACATTGTCGGGCGCGCGCTCCGGCAGCTTGTGCGGCGCGGGCGTCGGGCCCGTCGGTCCGCCAAACCCGCCATCCCCGCGCAAGAAGCTTGTGGAGTTCAGCGTAGCAATGGTCTCGCCGGTCGCCGCATCTGTGATCGTGCGCTCGATGAAGGCGAGCGCGCCCCTGTCCTTGCCCTTGTCGACGATCTCGACGATCCGCGAACGGCCGATCACCTCGCCCTGCGCCGGGATCGGCCTGTGCAGCACAAAACCCTGTTCGCCGTGCAGAAGCTTCTTCCAGTCGACGCCGACCGCCGGATCCTTCATCCAGAAGCCGAGCGGCGCCAGCACGACCGCCATCGTCGGCAGAGCGAGGAGATTTTCCTCGTAGACGAAACGCAATTGCTTCGTGTCCATCGGATCGGCACCGAGACCGAGGCCGAGCGCATAGAGCATCGTGTCCTTGGGCTCGATTTTCTGCCGGATTTCCGGCAGCGGCCAATTCTTCAGCTTATGATAGTCGAGCGCCATCGGGGCCATTTCCTCGCATCGGTCCTTCTTGCGCGGCGAGATTACACAGGGGCCGGCGCCCGTCAATTTGCGAAAGCTTCATTCCGCAATGCGAAAGCACTTGATGTTTTCGCGAAATCGCGGCAAAGAGGCGAAAATGCCCTGAGGAAATCATGGACGCGGCTATCGACAGACCGGATCACGCGCGCGCGAACGATCGGCAGTTCGTCACCGCGCTGGCGCGCGGCCTCGATATCCTGCGGGTGTTTCGGCCCGAGGACGGGCCGCTCGGCAATCAGGAGCTCGCCAAGCGGACGGGCCTGCCGAAGCCGACGATCTCGCGGCTGACCTACACGCTCACCCAGCTCGGCTATCTCAACTACGATCGCAAGCTCGGCGTCTATTCGCCGGGCGGCGGCGTACTTGCGCTCGGCTATGTCGCGCTGGCGCAGCTCGACGTGCGCCGCGTCGCACGTCCCTTCATGCAGGAGCTGGCGGACGAATGCGGCGCGGCCGTCGCGCTCGGCGCGCGCGACCGTCTCAACATGCTCTACATCGAGAATTGCGAGGGCCAGAACATCGTCGCGCTGCGCGTCACGGTCGGCTCGCGCATTCCGCTCGGCGTCTCCGCCATGGGCCGCGCCTATCTGTCAGCGCTGTCGGAACGCGAGCGCGCCCCGCTGATCGACCAGGTGCTGCGCAAATATCCCGACGACAAGGCAAAGATCCTGCGCGGCATGGAAAAGTCGTTCAAGGACATCGAGAAGCGCGGCTTCTGCACGTCGATCGGCGAATGGCGCAAGGACGTGAACGGCGCGGGCGCGCCGCTGGTTCTGCCCAACGGCGCGGGCCTCTACGCGCTGAATTGCGGCGGGCCGGCCTATCTGTTGAAGGCCCGCGACATCGAAGAAATCTACGGACCGCGGCTCGTCGAGATCGCACGCAAGGTCGTGTCGCTCGTCGGCGTGAAGGGCCGCAAATAAGCAGAAAGACGAGACGATGAGTTCCGGCGACGCCGACGACCTTATGCGTATGCTGCGCGACAGCGCGGCCGACTATGTGAACCGCTCCGACATGGCGCGCGACGTGCGCGCCTGGCGTCACAAGCCGGAGGGCTACGACGCCGCGCGCTGGAGCGAAATGGCGCAGCTCGGTTGGATCGGCCTGCGCGCGCCCGAGAGCTGCGGCGGCATGGCGCTCGGCCTCGAGGAATGTGTCGCGCTTCTGGCCGAGACCGGCCGCGGCATCGGCCCGGAGCCTTTGTCCGCCGTCGGCGTGCTCGCGATGCGGGCGCTCGCCAACGGCGGGGGAAAGCCCAACGCCGAGATGATGGCGCGCCTTGCCGACAGCGGCCGCGTGATCGCCGTCGCCTGGCAGGAGGCGGCCGGCGCGCTGCACGCGAGCGAATGCGAAACGCGCGCGACGCCAACGGCGAACGGTTGGCGGCTGACGGGCGTGAAGGACTATGTGCACGGCGCGGCGCGGGCGAACGGACTGATCGTTTCCGCGCGCGCGCCCGAGGGTGTCGGCCTCTTCCATGTCGAGCCCGGCGCCAAGGGCGTGAAGCTCGAGACCCGCTATTTCACCGACGGGACGACCTGCCACCGCCTGCACCTGCAGGACGCCGAGGTCGCCGGCGAGTCCTGCGTGGCGGCGCCCGGCCGGGGCGAGGCCGCGCTCGACGCCGCGCTCGACGAAACGCGGATCGCGGCCTCGGCCGAAATGTTCGGCCTGGCGCAACGCGCGCTCGACATGACGCTCGACTATCTGCGCCAGCGCAAGCAGTTCGGCAAGGCGATCGGCTCGTTCCAGGCCCTGCAGCATCGCGCCGTCGATCTCTACGTGACGACGCAAATGATGCGCGCGGCGATCGACCGCGCGGCGCGCGCCTTCGAAGCCGCCGACGCGCGCGAAAAGGCGCTGATCGCGTCGGCCTGCAAGGCGCGCTGTTCGGACGGCGCCCTGCAGATCGCCAAGGAAGCGATCCAGATGCACGGCGCCATCGGCTATACCGACGAGCACGACATCGGGCTGTTCGTGCGGCGCGCGATCAAGCTGTCCGCATGGCTCGGCAACGGCGCGCAGCATCGCAAGCGCTATGCGGCGCTTTCGCCCGCGCTCGAACAGGTTTGAGGCTCCCATGACCGCGACTGCCCGAGACGACTACGACGCGATGACCGATGCGGAATTCCGCACGATGGTCCGCGATTTCATCGAGGCGGAATGCCCGCCCGACATCCGCCATCTGCCGCGGCGCATCCGCTGGCATGAAGTCAAGCCCTGGAGCCTGAAGCTGTCGAAGCGCGGCTGGCTCGCGCCGCAATGGCCGAAGAAATACGGCGGCATGGGCATGTCCGTATCAAAGCAGATCGCCTATCTCGAAGAGCTCGATCGCGCTGGCGTGCCCCGCGCGCCGGACATGGGCATCGTCATGCTCGGCCCGCTGCTCATCAATTACGGATCGGAAGAGCAGCGCCAGACCTATCTGCCGCGCATCCTCGCCTGCGAGGACGTGTGGTGCCAGGGCTATTCGGAGCCGAACGCCGGCTCCGATCTCGCCTCGCTACGGCTGGAAGCCGTGCTCGACGGCGATCATTGGGTCGTCAACGGACAGAAGACCTGGACGACGCTGGCGCAGGACGCCAACTGGATCTTCCTGCTCGTGCGCACCGACAAGCAGGCGAAGAAACAGGAAGGCATTTCCTTCCTGCTCGTCGACCTTTCGACGCCCGGCGTCACGCGCCGCCCGATCATGACGCTCGGCGGCCACGAGGAATTCTGCGAAACCTTCTTCGACAACGTGCGCGTGC
>JBDHTL010000084.1:0-16151 GCA_039808645.1 Rhodoblastus sp.
ACGTTGGGCGGCGGCGCGGTCGGCGTGGCGCGCGGCGCCATCTGGCCTGGCGCGGGCTGCGCCAGGGCCGCCACGCCCACGGGCAGCGCCGCGAGCGCAACAATCAATCCGAGCGACCTCGTGCGGTCCAGAAAATTCATGATCGCCAACTCGCGCAGTTCCGCGCCATCGTTAACCCGAGCTTATCCATAAGCCGGCCGACGCGCGCTTTCCAGCGCAAACAAGCAGTCGAAACGGGCCTATCGGCCTGTTTTCTGGCCGTCTCTGGCGGGTTCGTCGCCCGTGATGCCGCCGCCCGGCTGCGTTTCCGCCAGCGGATCGCTCGCCGGAAAGGTCTCTTTCAGGCCCTCGTCCAGCCGGCGTTTCTCGCTGGCCTTCCGTTGCTGCTGCTTGCGCCTTGCTTCGCCCATGTGACCCTCCATCGGGGTCGAAACGTGGCCGGGCGGATTTCGTTTCAGGCCGCGTCCACCACCACGATATGCAGCTTGCGGGGCCCGTGTGCGCCCAGCAGCATGGTCTGGCCGATGTCGGCCGAGCGCGACGGGCCTGTGATCATGTTGACCGTGCGCGGCATTTCGCCCTTGCCGTATCTTTCGCGCAGGCGGTCGAACACGCTCTCGTAGTCGCCTTCGAGGTCCGCGCCGGACAGGACCACGATGTGATTGTCCGGCAGGAAATTCAGCGTCGAGGGGTTCTCGGGTCCCGAGGTCATGATCAGCGTGCCGGATTCCGCCACGCCGCCGAAAGCATGCGAGACGGCGTTGAGATCGCGCCCGTCGGAGGCGCCCTTGGCGATCTCGAGCGCGGTCTGGCCCCACGGCATGTCGGCGAGGCGCCTGTCCTCGCCCATGCGCAGCGTCGCCGGCAGGTTGTTGTCGCGCAGCCAGCGCGCGGCTTCCGCCGGCACGTCGCCCGCGCTCGGCACGATGGCGACGCTGGCGAAGGCGCCTTCCGCCATCTTTCTGAACAGGCCGATCCGTTCCTGCCGGTCGAGCTGGCCGCGCGCCGGAATGACGCCGCGCGGCGCGCCGGACAGGCGCGCGGCGACCGCGGCGCGGCGCGGGCCTTCGGCGCCGTTCACACGCAGCGAGCGGCGCAGGCTTGTGAGGATCTCGTCCCGCGCGCTCACTTCGTTCCCCTCCGCTTCTTCCATTCGCTCTGGAACGTCTTGCCCTGCGGCGCCGGCAGGTCCCGCCAGTCCGTCCAGCCCGAGGCGAACGGCATGGCGTGAAACTTCCCGGTTTTTCGCGCGTAGAAACCCATCACGTGCATCGCGATTCGTGTGCCGAAGCGATAAAGCGCGGGCCGTTTCGCGACCCATGCCCATACTCCGAGACCATAGCGCGCGACCGACGGCGTCAGGTGGCGTTCGAATTCGCGCTCGCGCCAGTGCCGCATCATGCCGGGCAGCGGAATGCGCATCGGGCAGACGCTTTCGCAGCGGCCGCAGAAGGTCGAGGCGTTCGGCAATTGCCCGCCTTTCTCCACGCCGATCAGCGAGGGCGTCAGCACCGCGCCCATCGGCCCCGGGTACACCCAGCCGTAAGCGTGCCCGCCGACCGCGTGATACACGGGGCAATGGTTCATGCAGGCGCCGCAGCGGATGCAGCGAAGCATGTGCTGGAATTCCGTGCCGATCATCGAGGAGCGGCCGTTGTCGAGCAGGACGACGTGATATTCCTCGGGGCCGTCGACGTCGCCGGGACGGCGCGGGCCGGTCGACAGCGTCGTGTAGACGCTCATCTCCTGGCCCGTCGCGGAGCGCGCCAGCACGCGCAGCAACTGGCCGGCGTCTTCCAGCGTCGGCGTGATCTTCTCGAGCGAGGCGATCACGATGTGGCATTTCGGCAGGAGCTGCGTCAGGTCGCCGTTGCCTTCGTTGGTGACGATGATCGACGTGCCGGTTTCCGCGATCAGGAAATTCGCGCCGGTGATGCCGATGTCGGCGGCCAGGAACTTCTGCCGCAGCATGCCACGCGCTTCGGTGAGCAATTGCGTCGGCTCGGCGAGATCGCGATCGGCGGGCAGGTGCGTATGCACGCGGCGGAAATCGCCTTCGACCTGCTCCTTGGTGAGATGCACGGCAGGCGCGATGATGTGCGAGGGAATTTCGCCGCGCAGCTGGATGATGTATTCGCCGAGATCGGTCTCGACCGGCGTGACGCCAGCCTTCTCCATCGCGTCGTTGAGCGCGATCTCCTCGGAGATCATGCTCTTGCCCTTGGTGACGGTCTTCGCGCCGCGCGTCTTGCAGATGTCGAGGATGATGGCGCGCGCCTCCTCGGCGGTGCGCGCGAAATGCACATGGCCGCCGGATTCCGTCACCTTCTTCTCGTAGGCTTCGAGATAGAGGTCGAGATGGGCGAGCGTGTGGTTCTTGATGTCGCGCGCGCTGTCGCGCAAGGCCTCGAATTCCGGCAGGCGCGCGACCGCGGCCTCGCGCAGCGACTTGAAGCCGACGCGGAGTTTCCCCATCGCCTCCTGCAATTGCGGATCGCCCAGCGCCTTGTGGGCATTGTCCTTGAACTGCGGCGTGGTCGGATTGGCGTGGACGCTCATCGGCCCGCCTCTGACGTTCTTGCCCCCGCAGCTTCTCCGATCGGCGGCGCCTCGTCGGTCATGTTGGCGAGCACTTCCGCCACGTGCCGCACTTCCATGTCGCGGCCCTTGCGCGACAGGCGGCCCGCCATGTTCATCAGGCAGCCGAGATCGCCGGCGAGCAGCACGGGCGCCTCGGTCGCCAGAATGTCCTGAGTCTTGCGGTCGACGATCTGGCCGGAGATTTCGCCGAATTTGACCGCGAACGTCCCGCCGAAGCCGCAGCACACGTCCGAATCCTTCATCTCGACGAGTTCGAGCCCGCCGACCGTGCCGAGCAGTTTGCGCGGCTGCGTCTGCACGCCCATTTCGCGCAGGCCCGAACACGAGTCGTGATAGGTGACCTTGCGCGGAAACTCCGCCTGCACGCTTTGCACGCCGAGCACGTCGGTGAGAAACGAGACCAGCTCGAAACATTTCGCCGAAAATCTTCGCGCGCGGCGTTGCAGTTCCGGGTCGCCCTCGAACAGTTCGGGATAGTGCTTGGCCATCATGCCGGCGCAGGAGCCGGACGGTGCGACGACGTAGTCGAAACCTTCGAAGGCGTCGATGACCTGCAGCGCGAGCGCGCGTGCGTCGGCCTTGTCGCCGGAATTGTAGGCGGGCTGGCCGCAGCAGGTCTGGCTCGGCACGTCGACCGTGCAGCCGGCGTCCTCCAGCAGCTTGGCCGCCGCGAAGCCGACGCTTGGGCGAAACAGGTCCACGAGGCATGTCGCCATCAGCCCGACGCGCTTCTTCGTTCCCGCCTCGACCATTTTTTCTTTGCCTCCTGCACCGCGAACCGGGCGACGCTGCGCGCCATCTGAAAGGACGGAGCGCGCAGCGTCAATGCTGGAATGTTACTTCAACACCATCGCCGTGAACGGCCAGACATAGGCCTGCAGCATCACCAGCACGCCGACCAGGCAGGCAAGCGCGATCGAGTGCTTGAACACGAAGCGCAGGATCGAGCCTTCGTGGCCGAACCAGTTGGTGGCGGTGGCCGCCACGACGATCGACTGCGCGTCGATCATCTTGCCCATGACGCCGCCCGACGAATTGGCCGCGCTCATCAGCACCGGCGACAGGCCGAGCTGTTCCGACGTGATCTTCTGCAGGCCGCCGAACAGCACGTTCGAGGCCGTGTCCGATCCCGTCAGCGCGACGCCGAGCCAGCCGAGCAGCGTGCCGAAGAACGGATAGAAGAAGCCGGTGTAGGCAAAGGCGAGGCCGAGCGTCGCGTCGAGGCCCGAGTAGCGCGTCAGCACGCCGATCGCCAGCATGCAGACGATGGTGAAGAGCGGCCAGCGCACCACCCACAGCGTCTCGAAATAGGCCTTGACGAGGCGCGCGGGCGAGAAGCGCATCACGAGGCCGGAGATGATCGCGGCGATCAGGATGCCCGTGCCCGTGTAGGACAGCCAGGTGAACGAGAAGACCGCGCCTTCCGTCGCGACCTTGGCGACGACCGGCGGAGCCTTCTGGATCAAATTGTGCAGGCCGTCGACTGGAATGTTGATGGTCGCAAAGGGATTGACGAGCCCCTTGAACCAGCCCGTGCCCCAGACGCCGACCACGATCGACAGGATGCCGAACGGAACCCACGACCACGCGATCTGTTCGTTGGTGGCGGTGCGCACGAAAGGCTTCGGCGGCTCGGACGAAGCGGAATGATCCGCGCCGCGCAGGGCAGGCGATTCCCAGACCTCCTTCGGCTGCCACACTTTGAGGAAGCCGACGAGGCAGCCCATGCAGACGATGGAGGCGCCGATGTCGACGATCCACGGATTGACGTAGTTCGAGAAGAAGAACTGCGACACGGCGAAGGAGACGCCGGTGACCAGGATGGCCGGCCAGCAGCCGATCATGCCGCGGAAGCCGGCGAAGGCCCAGATCAGCCAGAACGGCACGATCAGCGAGAAGAACGGCAATTGCCGGCCGACCATGGCGCCGAGCGTGTACGGGTCGAGGCCCGTCACCGAGGCGAGGCCGGCGATCGGCGTGCCGAGCGCGCCATAGGCCACCGGCGCCGTATTGGCGATCAGCGACAGGCCCGAGGCCGCCAGCGGCGAGAAACCGAGGCCCATCAGCGCTGCGCCGGTGACGGCGACCGGCGTGCCGAAGCCCGACGCGCCCTCGAAGAAGGCGCCGAAGGCGAAGGCGACCAGCAGCAGCTGGATGCGCCGATCCGGCGTGATGCCGGCGATCGACTGCTGAACGATGTCGAACCAGCCTTTCTCGACCGTCAGCCGGTACAGGAAGATGACGTTGAGGATGATCCAGCCGATCGGGAACAGGCCGGTGACGGCGCCGAAGCCCGCCGCGCGCACCGCCAGACCGGCCGGCATGGTGAAGGCGAAGATGGCGACGCCCAGCGCCACCAGAAGCGCGATTAGCGCCGCCCAATGCGCCTTGACCGCATCCGTGGCGATCAGCGCCAGCAGGGTGACGACGGGGATGGCCGCGACGATCGTCGAAAGCCAGAAATTATTAAATGGATCATATACTTGCGTCCACATTGGGTTCCTCCCGAACTCGATGTCCCGACAAGGTTGGTCGCTATGGCCATACCAAGCGGATTATTTGGTAATTTTATTTTACCATCTTGTCAACATGGGTGAAGCGTCATACCATCGACTCCTGTGCATCGGGTCGTCGGGCGAGGGATGAACGGAGAAGTCAGAACGCAGCGGGTCGCGGATGCGATCGCGGAGCGCATCGAGCAGATGATCCTGCAAGGGGTCCTGCGGCCGGGCGAGCGTCTCGCCTCGGAGCGCGATCTCGCGCAGAAGCTCGCCGTCTCGCGGCCATCGCTGCGCGAGGCCCTCGCCTCGCTCGAGCAGCGCGGCCTGATCGTCGGCGGGCGAGGCGGCGCGACCGTCGCGCATTTTCTCAAGCCGTTTTCGGCGCCGCTCGGCGAATTGTTCGCCGACAAGCCGCGTGTCACGGCGGACTATTTCGAGTTCCGCCGCGTCGTCGAGGCGCGCGCCGCGGGCCTTGCCGCCCGGCGCGCCACCGAGCCGGATCGAAAGGCCATCGCCGGGATTCTGACTCGCATGACGGCTGCGCATCGCATCGACGATCCCCGCGAGGAGGCGGATGTCGATGTCGAGCTTCACATCGCGATCTACGAGGCGGCCCACAATATCGTGTTCCTGCACGTCATGCGCGTGCTGGCGGAACTGCTGCGCGAGGGCGTGCTGTACAATCGCGATCAGCTCTACCGCCGCGCCGGCGCGCGCGATCTTTTGCTCGCCCAGCATGTCGCCATCGCCGAAGCGGTGCTCGCCGGAGACGTCGAAGCCGCCGAGCGCGCCGCCGACGCCCACATCCGCTTCACCTTCGAGACGGTCGAGGAAATCCGCCGCGACCGCGAACGGCTGGAGACGTCGCTGAGTCGCCTCGACCGCGCCGACCTCGTCGCCCGCGCCGGCGTCGTGGACGCGTGACGATGGCTCGTCGTCTGTCTATCTTCGTCGCCTGCTGAGGAGGCCGCCATGTCCGCCATCGCCTTTCCCGCGCCGGACCCGAAGATTCTCGGCAAGCGCGACCAGATCGTCGCCGGCCTCGCCGCGCTCGTGCCGCCGGAATGTCTCGTCGTCAGCGAGGACGAGCGGCGCGCTTTCGAGACGGACGCGCTGACCGCCTATCGCCGCCTGCCGCTCGCCGTCGTGCTGCCGCGCTCCACGGAAGAGACGAGCAGGGTGATGGCCTATCTGCACGCCGAGGGCGTCAAGGTCGTGCCGCGCGGCGCGGGCACGTCGCTGTCGGGCGGCGCCATCCCGCAGGAAGACGCGGTGGTGATCGGCGTCTCCAAGATGTCGCGGATTCTCGAGATCGACTATGCCGACCGCATCGCGCGCGTGGAGGCGGGCGTCACCAATCTCGGCATTTCCAATGCGGTGACGGCCGACGGCTTCTTCTATGCGCCCGACCCGTCCTCGCAACTCGCCTGCACCATCGCCGGCAACATCGGCATGAATTCCGGCGGCGCGCATTGCCTGAAATACGGCGTGACCACCAACAACGTGCTCGGCGTGAAAATGGTGCTGGTCGACGGAACCATCGTCGAGATCGGCGGCGATTGGCTGGACGCTGCGGGCTACGATTTCCTCGGTCTCGTGACCGGATCCGAAGGCCAACTCGGCATCGTCACGGAAGCGACCGTGCGCCTGCTGCGCCAGGCCGAGGGCGCGCGGCCCGTGCTGTTCGGCTTCGCGACGCCGGAAGCCGCGGCCGCCTGCGTCTCCGACATCATCGGCCACGGCATCATTCCCGTCGCTATCGAATTCATGGACAAGCTCGCCATCGAAATCTGCGAGGCCTTCGCGCATGCCGGCTATCCGCTCGACGCCGGCGCGCTGCTCATTGTCGAGGTCGAGGGCTCCGACGACGAGATGGAAACGCAGTTGAGGAAGATTGTCGCCATCGCGCGCAAGCACGACGTCAAGACGGTGCGCGAATCCCAGAGCGCGATGGAAGCCGCGCGCATCTGGAAGGGCCGCAAGTCCGCCTTCGGCGCGACCGGCCGCGTCGCAGACTACATCTGCATGGACGGCACCGTGCCGACGAGCCGGCTCTGCCATGTGCTGGACGAGACCTACAAGATCGTCGACCGCTACGGCCTGCGCGTCGCCAATGTGTTTCACGCCGGCGACGGCAACATGCATCCGCTCATCATGTACAACGTCAACGATCCCGCCGAGCAGGAAAAGGCGGAGAAGGCCGGCGAGGACGTGCTGAAGCTCTGCGTCGACGTCGGCGGCTGCCTCACCGGCGAGCACGGCGTCGGCATCGAGAAGCGCGATCTGATGACGCGCCAGTTCAACACCGCCGACCTCCATCAGCAGATGCGCGTGCGCGCGGCTTTTGATGCGCAATGGCTGCTCAATCCGGCGAAGGTGTTTCCGCTGGAGGGGAGGGCGGCGTGATCTTTCCGCCCCGGTCTGTCGTCCCCGCGAAAGCGGGGACCCAGAAGCCACGCTGCGACTTTTTCTGGATCCCCGCTTTCGCGAGGATGACATTCTCGTTTCGTGAACGACGTTCTCCATGACCCACACGCCCGCAACTGAATCCGACCTCTGCGCCATCGTCGCCGACGCGCGCGCGAACAAGACGCCGCTCGCCATCGAGGGCGGCGGCACACGCGCGGGCCTCGGCCGCTTGTCGCAGACCGCCGACACCGTCTCGATGCGCGGGCTCGATGGCATCGTCTTCTACGAGCCCGCCGAAATGGTCATCTGCGCCCGCGCCGGCGCGCCGCTCGCCGGCATCGAGGCCATGCTCGCCGAGCGCAACCAGATCCTGCCGTTCGAGCCGCCGGATCATCGTCGCCTCTACGGCTCCAGCGGCGCGCCGACGATCGGCGCCGTCGCCGCCTGCAACCTCTCCGGCTCGCGCCGCATTTCGGCCGGCGCGGCGCGCGACAGCCTGATCGGCGTGCGCCTCGTCAACGGCGCGGGCGAGGCGATCAAGAGCGGCGGCCGCGTGATGAAGAATGTCACCGGCCTCGATCTCGTGAAATTGTCCGCAGGCGCGCATGGCACGCTCGGCGCGCTCACCGAAGTGACGTTCAAACTGCTGCCAAGGCCCGAGACGAGCGCGACGCTGGTCATCGATGGGCTGGACGATGCGCGCGCGGTGCAGGTCCTGTCGCAGGCGCTGGGCTCGCCCTTCGAGGTCAGCGGCGCGGCGCACCTGCCGGCAGGCGTCGGCGGCGATCGCGCCCGCACCTTGTTGCGCATCGAGAATTTCGAGAATTCCGTCGCCTATCGCATCGCCGAATTGCGCAAGCTCGTCGGCGGCGACGCGACGCTGGGCGACACGGCCTCGCGCGCGCTCTGGCGCGACATTTCCGAATGCGCCTTCTTCGCCTCGCCCGATTCTCGCGCGATCTGGCGCATTTCGACGGCGCCGTCGCGCGCGCCCGATCTCGTGCGCCTCGTGCAGCGCGCCGGCGCGGTCGCGCATTTCTACGATTGGGGCGGCGGCCTCGTGTGGCTCGCGGTCGAGGCAGCGGGCGATGCGCGTGAAAAGGACGTGCGCGGCGCGGTGGCGGCCTGCGGCGGCCATGCGACGCTGGTGCGCGCGCCCGAAGAAACGCGCGCCCATGTCGACGTCTTTCAACCGCTCGCAGAACCGCTGATGAAACTCACGCGCGGCGTCAAGTCGAGTTTCGATCCCGACGGCATTTTGAATCCAGGGCGCATGTACGCGGGAGTTTGAGTCCAAGATGCAGACCAACTTCACCCTCGCCGCGCTCGCCGATCCGCACATGCGGGAATCGGAAAAGATATTGCGCACCTGCGTGCATTGCGGCTTCTGCACGGCCACCTGCCCGACCTACCTGCTGCTCGGCGACGAACTCGATTCGCCGCGCGGGCGCATTTATCTCATCAAGGACATGCTGGAGGGCGGCAAGCGCGCGACGGCGGAAGTGGTCAAGCATGTCGACCGCTGCCTCTCATGCCTGTCCTGCATGACGACCTGTCCGTCCGGCGTGCACTACATGCATCTCGTCGATCATGCGCGCGCGCATATCGAGCAGACCTTTACGCGCTCGCTGTCCGATCGCGTCGTGCGCGAAATTCTCGCTTTCGTCCTGCCCTATCCGCGGCGCTTCAAGCTGGCGCTGGCGGCGGGCCGACTTGGGCGGCCGCTCGCGCCGCTCGTGCGCCTGCTGCCGGGCGTCGGCCCGCGTCTCGCCGCCATGTTGCAACTCGCGCCGTCATCTGCGCCCGCTGCGCCGTCTGCATCGGTCGCCCTGCCGGAGCAGCGGCGCGGCCGCGTGGCCATTCTCGAGGGCTGCGCGCAACCGGCGCTGAAACCCTCGATCAACGCCGCCGCGCGCCGCATTCTCGCGCGTTGCGGCGTCGAGGTCGCCGCCGCGCCGGGCGAAGGCTGCTGCGGCGCGCTCGTCCATCACATGGGCCGCGAGGCCCATGCGCTCGATTTCGCGCGCGCCAATGTCGACGCCTGGACGCGGCTGATCGACGACGGCGGGCTCGACGCCATTCTCATCACCGCGTCGGGCTGCGGCACGACGGTGAAGGACTACGGCTACATGCTGCGCGAGGATGCGGCCTATGCCGAAAAGGCCGCGCGCGTGTCGGCGCTCGCCAAGGACGTGACCGAATATCTGGCGACGCTCGACTGGGCGCCGGCCGCTGCGCCGCAGATGACCGTCGCCTATCATTCGGCCTGCTCGATGCAGCACGGCCAGAAGATCACGGACCTGCCCAAGAACCTGCTGCGCAAGGCGGGCTTCACGGTGAAGGACATTCCCGAGAGCCATATCTGCTGCGGCTCGGCCGGCACTTACAACATCATGCAACCCCTACTCGCCGCGCGGCTGCGCCAGCGCAAGCAGGCCAACATCGCGCGGCTGAAGGTGCAGGCGGTGGCGGCGGGCAATATCGGCTGCATCGCGCAACTCGCGCAGGACGGCCCCGCGCCGGTGGTCCATACCGTCGAATTGCTGGACTGGGCCTGTGGCGGGCCGAAGCCCGCCGATCTGGCGTAAGCGCCGCCATCAACGGCGCCTACGATTTAATCAATCTGCTTCCGAATTGACGTCCGCACGGCCAGGCCTCCGGCTGAGGCCCTGATTTTGCAGGGCTGTGTGGGGCCGCCGCCCGTCTGGCACGCATCTTGTTACCGAACTGGTCGGTTCAGCCCGTCCTGGCGGCGCCGGACCGTCCGGAACGAACTCCGGCGGGGCAAACCCGTCGCGTGCAACAGGGCGCAAGCAGAGGCGACAACATGAAAATCGTGATGGCGATCATAAAGCCGTTCAAGCTCGACGAGGTCCGGGACGCCCTGACGTCGATCGGCGTGCACGGCCTCACGGTGACCGAGGTGAAAGGCTACGGTCGTCAGAAGGGTCACACGGAAATCTACCGGGGCGCCGAATACGCCGTCAGCTTTCTTCCGAAGCTGAAGATCGAACTGGCCGTGTCTTCCGAGCAGGTGCAGGCGGTCATCGACGCCATTTCCTCGGTCGCGCGCACCGGCCAGATCGGCGACGGCAAGATTTTCGTCTCCCCGCTCGATCAGGCGATCCGCATCCGCACCGGCGAGTCCGGCGACGAGGCGCTCTGAGCCGCGCCAACGAATTTCCGTAAATCAGGAGCCAAGAAAATGAAATTCAGACCCCTACAGAAGGCGGCCTTGACGGCGCTCGGCGTCGGCGCGCTGGGCGCCCTGCTGACCTTCGATACTGCGCTCGCGCAGGCGGCCGCGGAGGCGGCCAAGGAAGCGGCGCCCGCCGCCCCCACGGCGAACAAGGGCGACACTGCTTGGCTGCTCATCTCGTCGGCGCTGGTGCTGATGATGTCGATCCCCGGTCTCGCGCTGTTCTACGGCGGCCTCGTGCGTTCCAAGAACATGCTGTCGGTCCTCACCCAGGTCATGGCCATCGTCGCCATGGTCGGCCTGCTGTGGTCGTTCTACGGCTATTCGATCGCGCTGGGCGATGGCGGCGGCTATTACCTCGGCGGCTTCGGCAAGGCCTTCCTGAAGGGCATCGACGCCAATTCCGTGTCGGCCACCTTCTCGAACGGCGTGGTCGTTCCGGAATTCGCCTACCTTGTCTTCCAGATGACCTTCGCGATGATCACGCCCGCGCTGATCGTCGGCGCCTTCGCGGAGCGCATGAAGTTCTCGGCGGTCATGCTGTTCGTCTTCCTGTGGGTGACCTTCATCTACTTTCCCGTAGCGCACTGGGTGTGGGCGACGCCCGCGCCGGACGATCTGGCCGCAGCCGCCAAGGCGCTCGCCGCCGCCGGCGAGGACGCCGCCAAGAAGGCCGCCGCACAGGGCAAGCTCGATGAATTGTTTGCCGGCGCAGGCTGGCTGAACCAGGGCCGCGGCATCGGCGAGTTCCTGATGAACCAGAACGGCGCCCTGGACTTTGCGGGCGGCACGGTCGTGCACATCAACGCGGGCATCGCCGGCCTCGTCGGCGCCATCATGGTCGGCAAGCGCGTCGGCTATCCCCGCGAGGCGATGATGCCGCACTCGCTGACCATGACCATGATCGGCACGTCGCTGCTGTGGGTCGGCTGGTTCGGCTTCAACGCCGGCTCCAACCTCGAGGCCAACGGCACGACCGCGCTCGCCTTCGTCAACACGATGCTGGCGACCTGCGGGGCGGCCTTCTCCTGGCTGACGGTCGAGTGGATGGCCAAGGGCAAGCCATCGCTGCTCGGCATGGCGTCCGGCGCGGTCGCCGGCCTCGTCGCGGTCACGCCGGCTTCGGGCTACGCTGGCCCGATGGGTTCGATCGTGCTCGGCCTGATCGTCTCGCCGGTCTGCCTGATCTTCGTTTCGAAGGTGAAGCACGCGCTGGGCTACGACGATGCGCTCGACGTGTTCGGCGTGCACTGCGTCGGCGGCGTCATCGGCGCCATCGCCACCGGCATCCTGGTCAACCCGGCTCTCGGCGGCGTCGGCATCACCGACTACACCAACATCACGGGCGCCAATGCCGGAACATACGCCTTCGGCCAGCAGGTGATCTCGCAGATCGTCGCGGTCTGCGCCACGCTGATCTGGTCGGGCGTCGGTTCGGCGATCCTCTACAAGGTCGTGGACCTGGTCGTCGGCCTGCGCGTCCCCACCGACGCCGAGCGCGAAGGCCTCGACGTCACCGACCACGGCGAGCGCGCCTACAACTACTGAGTTCCTGCCGAGAGCGCTTCCGGGTTCGCCCGGAAGCGCCGACCTGGACCCCATGTCGGTCCGCCGCGGCGCCTGGAAACGGGCGCCGCTTTTATTGGCCGCGCGGTCGGCGCGAGCCGAACGGAACGAAAAGGCGCGGGGTCCGGCGCACGCTTTCTCTTCGCGAAGCCTAGTTGGTTTTCGAGGCCTTCCACTGCGCGCTGTCGCGACCGCATTTAGCCGTGCCGGCGATCGTCTTGCCGGCGGGCTTGCCGACATAGACGCAGGCGACGCCGTCGCTCGGATCGACGCGCTGGAGCACGTAGTTTCCGCCCTGCGCGCTGCCGGCGATCTTGTAGCCGACCGCCATGCCGCGGCCGTTCTTCATGGTCGCCACGCCGTTGATCGTCGGTCCTGCGGCCGTCACCGTCCAAACGCCCTTCATCTTTCCGTCGGCGCCCTCGACGACCATCCAGGTCTCGGCCGAAGCGGCTGCGGGCGCGAGCGCCAGCGCGACGACGAATGCGGTTCGTTTCATGGCCTGTCTCCCTGTTGCCGCGTCAGTTGAGGATGCGCACCTGCGTGATCGCATTGCCGATCGCCTGGAAGGCGGCCAGCAGGTCGGCCGACGAGGTCGAGTCGAAATAACCGGCGCTCGACGTCGCGCAATTCTGCAGGATCGACTTGATCGTCAGATCGGACACCTGAAAGGCGACGGTGAAGATCGTGACGCCCTTGGCCTTGATCGCAGCGCAGGTCTGCGCGGTCAGATTGTTGGCGTCCGTCGTGCTCGTGCCCTCGTGGTCGGGATAGTTCGGCGAATGCGTGTTGTAGCCGTCCGTCATCAGCACGATGTACTTTCGGGTGCGGCCGCCATAGGCCGCGCCGTCGGCATAGGGGGTATAAGGCGAGAGCGTGCGCCATCCCCACAACAGCGCCGGGGCGATGTAGGTCTCGCCGGAGGCGACGAGCCCGTTGATCGCGGACTGGACCGCCGTCTGGCTGTTCGTGAGGCGCAGCAATTGTGTCGAGCAACTATAGTCGAGCAGCGCCGGAACGGGACTGGAGGCGTCGGCCTTGTCCGCGTTCGCGGCCGTATCCGCCGGAAAGGCGCGCGAGCCGACGCAACCGTACCAGGTGTGCGTGACGGCCGAAGGGCACGATTGATACGTGCCCTGCTGCGTGTAGGCGTTGCAGGTCTGGTACGAGCAGGGCGAGGAGACCCCGTCGTTCGTGCAATTGGCGTTCACCGTCGAATAGCCGCCGGTGCACACCATGTTGGGATAGTCGACGCAGGATCCCGTGGCGGGCGTCGTGTAGTCCTGCGCGCCGGTGAGCCAGGACGCGTTGCGGTCGGCGAGGCCGATGTTGACGTAATCGGTGAAGGGCACGACCGCCATCTTCACGTTGGACGTCGCGTTGGGGATCGAGAACATCGTGTTGGTGAGGTTCGTCGCCGCCGCCTGAAGCGCCGCGATCTTCGAACCGGCCATCGACCCCGTCGTATCGAGCACCATGGAGAGTTCGACCGGTCCGGCCGGCATCGAGACGCGCGTCGTCGCCTTCACGTTGACGGAGCGGACGCCGACGAGCGCCATCAGGCGCGTCGGCACGGATAATTGCGCCGAGGCGACCAGCGCGCCGGAGCCGTCAATCGAGGCGGTCGTCGTGACATTGGCGCTGGTCGCAAACGCTCCGAGCGCGCCTTGCAGGGACTTCTGCACGGCCTGGGTCAGCGCCGCATTGGCGAGATTGACGTTCTGGCCCGCCGATTGCGCGACGGCGACAGACAACGCGGCCGAATCGAGGCTGCTGGTCAGCGTCGTGCGCATGCGGATCGCCGACGTGTAGTCGACGGCCGCGCCGACGGCCATCGCCATTGGAAAGAGCGCCACCGCGAAGATGACCGCGGCTGCGCCGCTGCGGTCCGTGCGAAATCTCCGGAGGCCGGATGTCAGTGCCCGAAGCTTGTACATGCATGCGAAGCCAGTGAAATACGATCCGGCGACGTTGCGGCAAACTCGTTCAATTTCAATTAAGTCAGACGCATGCAGAAACTGTTTGGGAAGTAACGCGCACGACGGCCGGCCGCAGAAACAAAAAATCGTCGATGCTTCCGCGACTTCGTCGCGGACCACCGGACCGGCGGGTTTCGAGAATAGAACGCGATCTCCGGCGCGGTCGCCGCCTTGTGGCGCTTTTGCAACGCCCGTGGACCGATGACGATGGGGCGCCGGTTTCTGCACAAAACTTGAGCGGGCGCCCATCAAACATCGTTGTCGAGGCGCGCGCAGACGACGCATTTTGGCCACACCGAATTCCAAGTCGCTGGAGAAACAGAAATGAGAATCTTTGCAGTCGCCGCGGCCCTCGTCCTCAGCACGAGCGCTTTCGCGGCGGACGTCGCCGGCAAGGCTCCGGCCGCGCCGGAGCCGCCGAAGCCTCTGATCGTCTGGCCGACCCCGAATTTCGACGTGTTCGGTCCGGGGTTCGACTATGCGTACGGCGTGAAGGTGCAGACGGACTACGTGTCGCGCGGCATCTCGCAGACCGCCGGCCGTCCGAGCGCGACGGCTTACGGCGAACTGCGCTACGGCTGGCTCTACGCCGGCGTGCAGGGATGGAACACCCGCCTGCCGACCGAGCCGTTCGGCGAGGTCGACCTCTACGGCGGCGTCCGTCCGGCGTGGGGATCGCTCACGCTCGACTTCGGCGCGATCTACTACGCCTATCCCGGCAACAAGACCCGCTACTTCCTGGCCGGCGCCGGCGCCCCCGTCCTGCCCTTCTGGACCCCGGGCGGCACGCCGACGACAGCCGCCAATCCGAGCTACATGGAGTGGTATGCAAAGTCGACCTGGGCCATCAACGACTACCTGTCGATCGGCACGGCGACGTACTACGCCCCGAACTGGAACAATTACGCGGCCAAGGGCCTCTACAACGAGATCAACGCCAAGGTCGTCTTCGGCGAGACCGGCTTTGCGGTGTCGGGCGCCTTCGGCCATTCGTACCTCGGCCGTTCCTCCTGGGAGTACGGCTTCAGCTACGTCGATCCGCGTCAGTTCTTCGACGGCGTTCCGCGCGGCTTCAAGTTCGCCAGCTACAACAGCTGGAACCTCGGCGCCTCGTATACCTACAAGGTCGCCACCCTCGACTTGCGCTACTACGGCTCGAGCCTCGGCAAGGAAGGCTGCGCGGTCAACTCGTCCGATCCGGCGGCCAACCTTTCGTCGGCGCTCATCGGCGTCGGCAAGTCGAACTGGTGCGGCAATCGCTTCGTGGCGGCGCTGTCGATCGACTTCTCGTCGGCGACCTTCAAGTAGGATCGCCACGTCGACTGATTGCGGTCAGAGCGCGGCCCCGGCCGCGCTCTTTTCGTTTCGGCGCGGTTCGCGCCGCGCCTTTCCGATATTTAACCATTGCCCGCGCGCCGTTTGCCGCCGTCCGCTCTTGGCGCTGGTTCGCCAGCCCCCCATATTCCATCGGCGCGCGCAACGCGCGTCCAATGGGGAGAGTTATATGTCGCCCGAAGAGCGCCAGGTGCTCGTTGAGCTTTTCCAGCGCACCAACGCCGCGTCCTCGCAGCCGCGCGACAGGGACGCGGAGGCCTTCATCGCGGAGGCCGTCCGCCTGCAGCCCTACGCGCCCTACCTGCTCGCGCAGGCCGTCCTCCTGCAGGAGCAGGCTATGAAGCAAGCCTCCGAGCGCCTGCAGCAGCTCGAAGCCGAAAACCGCGACCTGCAGGATCGCCTTGCCCAGGGCGGCCAGGCGGCCCAGCAGGGGCAGGGCGGGTTTCTCGGCGGCCTCGGCTCGCTGTTCGGCGGCGCCCAGGCCGCTCAGCAGCGCGCGCCCGAACCGCCGCGTCCCGGCGGCCCCTGGGGTCAGGCCGCGCAGGGCGCTCCCCCGCAGCA
>JBDHTL010000085.1:0-15878 GCA_039808645.1 Rhodoblastus sp.
GCCTGCTGGACCACTTCGCTCGCCGAGGGCCCCTGAGCCGGCAGAAAACCGCCGCACCCCGAAACCGCAAGGCCAAGGCCAAGCACAAATGCCGCCGTCAGATACCGAGCCATGGAATCCCTGCGTGCGCCCCCACACGTGACGACACGCGCCTGTCCAGCCGCGAACGCCGCAAATTCAACGGCGCGCAGTCTAGTTTCCCAGAGGTATCAAAACTATGGCGGATCCCGCGCTCCGGCGGGAAAAGCGGCGCAATTCCCGTTCCTGCGGCAGGATTGTCACAGTTCCGGTCGGGGCCGGCCCGTCCTCGCCGGGACGGAAACGGTTCCGGGCCGCGGCCTCCAACAGAGCCCAGCGCCCGGCGAAGACGTGCAACCCGGTTTTCCTGCCCGGCCAGCTTTTCCGCTTTTGAGCGATTCCGCTCAAGAGCAGGCCGATCTAGCCGGCTGAGCGGAGGATCACGACGGCCGTCATCAACAGGAAGATCGCGGCGAGGATGGCCGGCGCCGCCACCGCTTCGAGCCGGGCGCGCATGGCGCCGCGCGAATCCGCCATGAAGCCGCTCTGCTGCGTGGACGGATGAGGATCGAAGGGAGCAAGCACGGACGCCTCGAACGAACAACGCGACAGGAACGCCCTGTCATGCCGGAAGCTAGCGCAGCATGGTTCGCGCAAGGTTAACGATCGCCTCGAGGTCCCGTCGATCGCCGCGCGCGCTTAGAACCGTGTCGTCGCCGCAGTCAGCCAGGCCGGCGACCATTCGACCAGAACGCTCTCGATCTGCTTGTCGGCGCCCGTGAGGATGACCACGCCGATCGCGACCAGCAGCAGGCCGAGGGCGATCTTGGCGCCCTTGCCGCCGGAAATCAGCCGGTTGCGCCAGGCCGCCAGCGCGGTCCGCGACGCCGAGCCGAGGAGCGCGAGCGGCAGGCCCGCGCCGATCCCGAAGGCCGCCATGACCGCGGCGACGAGCGGCAGCGACTCGCCGCGCGCCGCCAGGGCGGACGCGGCGCCCAGCGTCGGCCCGACGCAAGGGCTCCACACGGCGCCCAGCAGCAGGCCGACGCCGAACTGGCCGCTCAGTCCGCCGGTCGAGAAGCCGCCGAAACGCCGCTCCGCCCAGTCGCCGACCGGCCCGCCCGCCGCCGCCAGCCGCGTCTGCAGCGGCGGGGCGGCAAGAATGACGCCGAGGGCGATCAGGAGAATCGCGCCCGCCGCGCGAAATCGCTCGCTGTCGAGCCCGATCGAAAATCCGATGAGGGCGACGAAGAGGCCGATGGCGGTGAACGACAGGGCGACGCCAGCCGCCAGCGCCAGCGGCCCGCGCCGGTGCTCGCCCGCCGCCGCGCCGAGGACGAGCGGGGCGAGCGGCAGGACGCAGGGCGACAGGATCGAGAGGACGCCCGCCAGAAAGGCAAGCCCGATGGAGCCGATGGGCACGGCGGATCAGAGCGTCTTTTCGAGCAGTTCTTCGATCGACAGCGGGTCGGTCGCGCCAACCAACCGGCCTGTCTCCCTCGCGCCTTTGAACACGATCAGCGTGCTCTGCTTCTGCGCGTCGAATTTCTTCAACGCGTCCTTCTGCGTGTCGAAATCGACGCGGAAGACGGCAAGCCCGGCAAAGCGCGGCTCGCCCTCGAGCTTGGCGATGACCGGCGCCTGCGCCTTGCAGGTCGGGCACCAGGCCGCGTGGATTTCGACCAGGATCGGCTTGCCGGCCTTCTGCGCAGCCTCGAAAGCGCCCGGCGTGTAGGCGGCGCGCTGCGCAGCGAGCGCCGGCGCGAGCGCGAACATCGCGGCGACGCCGCTCGCGACGAGCCAATGTCTGCGTGAAACGATCATGGGACCTCCCTGCGATTGCGCCGCGAGAGCGAGCAATGCCGGCGCTGCCGCCGACATGCCAGTCACGAAGTCGCGAGCGCGATCACGAACCTGTCACGGACGCATGGACACTTTCGGCGCCTCCGGCTCGAGCGCACGGTAGGCGAGTTCCGCGAAATCGCAGAGCAGCTTGCGCGTCTCGCGGGGATCGACGATGTCTTCGACCCAGAAAGCTTCCGCCGTGCGGAACGGCGTGCGCAGCTTGGCCAGCCGCTCCTCGATCTCGGCGAGCTTTGCCTTGGGGTCCGGCGCGGCCTCGAGATCGGCGCGATAGGCGGCCTCGATGCCGCCTTCCAGCGGCAGCGAGCCCCAGCGGGCCGAAAGCCAGGCGTAGCGCAGCGACAGGCGTCCGGCCGGCTGATGCGCGGCGCCGGCGACGCCGAAGCAATTGCGCACGATGATCGTGCACCAGGGAACGTCGGTCTGGTTGAGCGCGGCCATGGCGCGCACGCCGTGGCGGATGGTCGCTGTCTGCTCGGCCTGAAGCCCGATCATGAAGCCCGGGCAGTCGCAGAGATAGACGACCGGCAGATGGAAGGTCTGCGCCATGTCGACGAAGCGCACGATCTTCTGGCAGGCCTCCGCCGTCCAGGCGCCGCCGTAGTGGTAGGGATCGCTCGCCAGCAACGCGACCGGGCGGCCCTGCAGACGCGCGAAGCCGGTGATGATCGAACGCCCGAACATCTGGCCCATTTCGAAAAACGAGCCCTCGTCGACGACCGTCTCGACGATCGGCCGCATCTTGTAGACCTGCCTGGGGTTGCGCGGGATCGCCTTCATCAGCTTTTCGACCGGGCGGTCGGCAGGGTCGGTCGCCGCCAGGACCGGCGGCAGCTCATGCACCGACGAAGGCAGGTACGACAGGAACCTGCGCGCGCAATCGAAGGCTTCCTCTTCCGATTCGACCGCATGGTCGATCGCGCCGGATTTCGTCTGGATTTCCCAGCCGCCCAGCTCCTGCTTGGAATGCGGCTGGCCGAGCCGCGCCACGACCGGCGGGCCGGCGACGAACATCGCCGAACTCTTGGTCATCACCGAATAATGGCTCGACGTCAGGCGCGCGGCGCCCAGCCCCGCGACCGAGCCGAGGCCGAGGCCGACTACCGGCACATGGCCGAGCGCGTCGGTCATCAGGTGATAGGCCCGCGTCTCGCCGACCTGGCCCGGCAGGTTGGAGCGGCCCTTGGTCTCGATCGTCTTGACCGAGCCGCCGCCGCCCGACCCCTCGATCACGCGGATGATGGGCATCCGGTAAGTGCGCGCCATTTCCTCAGCCATCATCGGCTTTTCGCGGATCGAGGCGTCGGCCGAGCCGCCGCGCACGGTAAAGTCGTCGCCGACGATCACCACCGGGCGGCCGTCGACCTTCGCCCGGCCGAAGATGCAATTGGCGGGCGTGAAATCCTCGAGGTCGCCCTTCTCGTCATAGTCGCCGACGCCGGCGATGGCGCCGATCTCGCGGAAGGTCGCCCTGTCGGAAATGCGGTCGATGCGCTCGCGGATGGTCAGCCTGCCGCCGTCGTGCTGGCGCTTCACGCGCTCCGGCCCGCCCATGCGCGCCGCCAGCTCCTTGCGCTTCTCGAGTTCCTGCAGTTCCGGCGTCCAGGCCATCGCGTCCTTCTCCCTGCGTCGCCGTCTCGGCGGCTTGCGGCGCCAGTCTAGACAAGTCCAGCCCGGCGCGCATGTGCGTCCGGGCGTGGACTTGCTATGATCGGCGCGCAGACGAGGAGGCGCCATGCAGGCCGATCTGATTACCCAATCCCTGGAGTTGGCGGCCGCGCGCGAGGGCGATCTGACCCCGCGCGTCTATGCGCGCCTCTTCTCCGAACGGCCCGAACTGGCGCAGTCTTTCGGCCACAATGCGAAGACCGTGCACGGCGAGATGCTGGCGCGCGCGCTGGAAACGATTCTAGATTTCATCGGCGACCGCGCCTATGCCGCCAATCTCGTGGCGGCGGAATCGGCGGCGCACGCCACCTACGACGTTCCACCGGACACGTTCGTGGTCTTTTTCCGCGTGATCGCAGAAGCCGTGCGCGAGGCGGTCGGCGCCGACTGGACGGGCGAGATGGATGCAGCCTGGCGCCAACTCGTCGCCGACATGTCGGCCTGCGTGAATCAAGCCGAAGGAGTTTCCGCGTGACGAACGTCTACGATTTTTCCGCAAAGGACATCGACGGCAAGGACGTCTCGCTCGAAGGCTACAAGGGGAAGGCGCTGCTGATCGTCAACACGGCGAGCCAGTGTGGATTCACGCCGCAATACGCCGGCCTCGAGAAGCTTCATCGCGATCTGGCCGACCGCGGCTTCGAGGTGCTGGGCTTTCCCTGCAACCAGTTCGGCGCGCAGGAGCCGGGCGACGCGGACGAGATCAAGAATTTCTGCTCGCTGAAATACGACGTCACCTTCCCGATGTTCGCGAAGGTCGACGTCAACGGCGCGCACACGCATCCCCTGTTCGACTATCTGAAGAAGGCGAAGCCGGGCTTGCTCGGTTCGCAGGGCGTGAAATGGAATTTCACGAAGTTCCTGGTCGACAGGGAAGGCAATCCCGTCGCGCGCTACGCGCCGCAGGAAAGCCCGGAATCGCTCAGGAAGGATATCGAGAAGCTGCTGGGGTAGTGTCATCCCCGCGAAAGCGGGGATCCAGATCGACGCCGCAAGTCTTCCTCATTTGCCCCTGGATTCCCGATCGCGCTGCGCGCGTCGGGAATGACAAGACCCTTGGACCGCGAGCCTTCAGGCTCGCACTCCCTGCGAGGCGAACAAAGCGAGCCTGAAGGCTCGCGGTCCGTTCACCCCTGCGTCCGCCCGCGCGCCTGAATGCCGGCGCGACGCTGCTCCACGGACTCCGGCGTCACCGTGCGGTTGTTGGCGCTCGAGCGGCGATGTTCGATGGCGAGGCCCTCGCCCAGGGTCGCCGCATAGCCCTCGTCGATGATCGACTTGTAGAGGCACAGCGTATCGGCGGGAATCGAGGCCATGTCCTCCGCGAGCTTCATCGCCGCCGGCATCAGGTCCTCCGGCGCGACGACGCGGTTGATCAGGCCCCAGTCGAGCGCGGTCTGCGCGTCCAGGAAATTGCCGGTCAGCGACAATTCCTTCGCGCGATAGATTCCGATGATGCGCGAAAGCTTCTGCGACAGGCCCCAGCCCGGCATGATGCCGACGCGCGCATGCGTGTCGGCGAAGCGCGCATTGGTCGAGGCGATCAGCACGTCGCAGGCGAGCGCCAGCTCGAAGCCGCCGGTGATGGCGACGCCGTTGATCGCGCCGATCACGGGCTTCGGGCATTGCTGGATGGCGAGCACGGGATTGGCCGCTGCGCCCGTGGCGTTCGCGTCGCCCAGGGCGTCGACCGAGCCGCCGAGTTCCTTCAGGTCCAGGCCCGCCGTGAAGGCGCGGCCGGCGCCGGTGAGCACGACGACGCTGACGCTGTCATCGGCCGCGATCCTGCGGATCGCCTCGTCGAGCGCGCGGCGCAGCGCGCGCGACAGCGCGTTCATGGCGTCCGGGCGATCGAGCGTGACGACGGCGATCGCGCCTTTCTGTTCGACCTTCAGCATGTCGCGTCAGGCCGCCAGAAAGCCTTCGAGGCGCTTGCGGATAATCGATTCCGCCTCGGCCATGATGCGATCGATCAGTTCCTTGACGGTCGGAACGTCGTGGATGAGGCCCGCCACCATGCCGCAGGACCAGGCGCCGATTTCCATGTCGCCGTTCTGCATCACCTTCGGATAGACGCCCGCGACCTCGTGGATGATGTCCTCGAACTTGATCGCCGAGCCGAGTTCCTTTTCCTTGGCGATGATGCGGTCGACCGCCGTATTGCGCAGCACGCGCTCGGTATTGCGCAGCGGACGCATGACGAGGCGCGTGTCGAGTTCGCTCGCCGCCACGATCGCGGCCTTCACGTTCTCGTGCACCGGGGCCTCCTTCGTGCAGATGAAGCGGGTGCCCATGTTCATGCCTTCCGCGCCCATCGCCATCGCGGCGACCAGCGAGCGCCCGTCGGCCATGCCGCCCGAGGCGATGAAAGGGATTTTCAGTTCGTCGGCGGCGCGCGGCAGCAGGATCATGTTCGGAACGTCGTCCTCGCCGGGATGGCCGCCGCATTCGAAACCGTCGACGCTCACCGCGTCGCAGCCGATCGCTTCCGCCTTCAGCGCGTGGCGGACGGAGGTGCATTTGTGGATCACCTTCACGCCGTGCTGCTTGAAGAAGGGCATGACCTGCGCCGGATTATTGCCCGCCGTCTCCACCGCCTTGATGCCGTTTTCTATGATGACCCGCACGAGCCCGGGATAGTCGGGCGAATTGACGACGGGCAGGAAGGTGAGGTTCACGCCGAAGGGCTTGTCGGTCATCGCCCGGCACTTCTTGATCTCGGCGTCGAGCTTTTCCGGCGTGCCGAGCGTCAGAGCGGTGATGATGCCGAAGCCGCCCGCGTTCGAAACGGCGGCGGCGAGCGGCGCGAGGCCGACATAATGCATGCCGCCCTGCACGATCGGATGCTGCACGCCGAGCATTTCGGTGATGCGGGTCTTCATGGGCTGTCCTCCGATTGTTCTGCCGCGGGCGGCGCGTTCGGAGGCGAGCCTAATTGAAAGCCGCGCGGGAATCGAGATCGTCGGACAAAAAGACGCTACGAATGGAGTGAGTCGCCGATTCAGAAGCCTTCATGCTGAGGAGCGCAGCGCAGCGGCGCGTCTCGAAGCATGGGCGGTCGAGGATCGCTGGCCGCGCTCCTTCGAGACGCCTGCTGCGCAGGCTCCTCATCAGGATGAGGGGCTTGAAAAGCCTTACTGCTGCCCGTCGTGCGCGCGGCGCGGCGCGGGCGCTTCCTCGCGACGGCGGAAGCGCACCACCGCCGCCGGTCCGCGCGTGCGGGCGGCGATCCGGCTGCGGCCGGTTCCGGTCAGCACATAGCGGCCGCGCATGTCGTCCCAGCGCATCAGGTCGTCCTGGATGGCGCGCTGACGCAGCACCATGGTCATGGGATCCTGCACATGGGCTGGAGCGACGTCGCCGAGCGCATCGACCTTCTTCAGCGCCTCGATGAGGAAGTTTTCCTGAGTCTCGTGCATTGCCCGGTCAACATGGCCTCGCCATGCGCATTCGACAAGAGAAAAGGCGCCACACGGCGCGGCAATCGCAAAGAGCGATGAAAATCAACTCACTATGCGACCATCCACCACTTCGATGATGCGGTCGCAGCGCTTCGCCAGGTCCATGTTGTGGGTGACGAGCAGGAAAGAGGTCCCGCTTTCCCGGTTGACCTCGCGCATAAGGGCGAACACGGCGTCCGCCGATTTCGTGTCCAGATTCCCCGTCGGTTCGTCGGCCAGCACCAGGTCCGGCCGCATCGCCAGGGCGCGGGCGACGGCGACGCGCTGCTGCTGGCCGCCCGACATGTTGGCGGCGCCGTGGTCGGCCACGGCCGACAGTCCGACCCGTTCGATCAGCGCTCGCGCCCGCGCCTCGATTTCGGGATGCGGAAAGCCGCGGCCCGCCAGCATCGGCATCATCACGTTCTCCGCCGCCGTGAAGGCCGAGATCAGGTAATGATACTGGAAGACGAAGCCGATCGTGCGGCCGCGCAGCGCGGTCAGTTCCGCATCGTCGAGGCGGCCCGTGTCGCGGTCCTTGATCGTGAGGCGTCCGGAGGTCGGCCGGTCGAGCAGGCCGATGATGTTGAGCAGCGTGCTCTTGCCCGAACCGGACGGTCCCATCAGCGCCAGGAATTCGCCGCGCTCGAGCCGCAGGTCGACGTCGTGCAGGACCTCCGTCTCGCTCGGCAGGCCGACATTGTACGACTTGCAGACCTTTTCGAGCCGCAGGATTTCCTCAGCCACGGATCGCCTCCACCGGATCCAGGCGCGCGGCGCGCAGGGCCGGAGCCGTCGCGGCCAGCAGGCCGGTGAGGGTAGCCAGCGCCGCCGTGACGACGAACAGGCTGCGTTCGAGGATCAGCGGGAAGAGTTCGCTGCCGTCCACCTGGCGGGCGACCGCGTGCCAGTAGACGAGCGCGGCCGCGCCGAGCGCCGATCCGATCAGCGACCCGAGAAACGCGAGCAGCCCGCCCTGGAGCAGGAACACGCGCAGGATCTGTCCGCGCGACGTGCCCATCGCCCGCAGGATGCCGATGTCCTTGGACCGCTGGATCACCGAGACGATCAGCACGGCGGCGATGCCGAAGGCCACCGACAGGGCGACGAAGAGCCGGATCAGCGCGTTCGACGTGCCCTGGGCCTGGACGGCGGTGAAGAATTGCGCGTTGGTCTTGATCCAGCTGTCCGCCTGCACCGCGTTGGAGGCGGCGATCCGGCGGGCGATGTCCTCGGCCGCGTAAATGTCGCGCACCGTCAGTTCGATGGTCGTGACGCCGCCGATCATGCCGAGCAGCGATTGGGCGGTGCGCAGCGCGACATAGGCGTTGCGCAGGTTGACGCCCTTGTTGCCGAGATCGAACAGGCCGGCGATCGTCAGCGTGCGCACCGCGCCGGAGGCGGATTGCACGTTCAGCTTGTCGCCGACCGAAGCGCCGAGAGCCCTCGCCAGTTCGGTCCCGATGACGATGTCCTCGCTCGTCAGGCGCGGCTCGCCGGCGACGATGAAGTCGGGCAGATGGACGATCGCGAAATAGGTCGCCGGATCGACGCCGGCCACGCTGATCGAGCGGCTGGCGTCGCCGCGGATGGCCAGCGCCGAACCGGACATGGTCGGCGAGGCCGCCGTCACCTCGGGCATGCCGCGCATGCGGTCGAGAATCATCGACCACTGGTCGATCGAAATGATGCGCTGGCTCGGGCGCTGCACAGCGGCGTCCTCGAATTCTCCGGGCGCGTCGCGCAGCGGTCGCGCGACCTGCTCCGGCGCGATGAGCTGAATCTGCGCCTGCGAGGTGAGCACGCGCTTGATGAAATTGGCTTCGAGCCCGGCGAGCATGGCCGACATGAACACGATGACGCCGACGCCGATCGAAATGCCGCCGATGATGAACAGCGTCTGCAGCCGCCCTTCGCGCAGGAAGCGGACCGCCGCGATCCACTCGAAGGGCAGCCAGCGCTTCATGGCGCGATCGGGCGGATGCGCTGGCCGATCCGCACGCCGGAATTGGCGGGGATCGCGAGCGCGCCCTGCTGCAGGCCGTCGACGATCTCGAATTTCGTGGCCCCGCGCAGTCCCAACGCGACCTTCTGCCTGGCGGCGCGGCCGTCGCGCACGACCATCGCCCAGGGCTCGCCCGAAAGCGCGTCGCGAACCGCGCGCGCCGGCAGGACCAGAGCCTGCGACCGGCGCGCGACTTCGATATCGGCCGAAATCGTCATGTCCTGCCGCAGATAGGCCGGCGGATCGGCGACGCTCAGCTTCACCTGCACGGTGGCGCGCGCGATGTCGATGCCGGGGTTGATGTAGGAGACGACGGCCGCGAACTTCCTGTCGGCATAGGCGTCGGCAGAGGCGAGCGCCTTCTGGCCGAGCGCGAGCCGCGCGAGGTTGCGCTCGTCGATCTGCAGCACGAGCTGCGTATCGCCCGCCGGCGCGAGCACCAGAAGCGCCTTGCCGGGCTGGGCGACCGTTCCGCGCTCGACATTGCGGGTGATGAGCACGCCGTCGCGCGGCGCCGCGATCCTCGTGTAGTCGAGTCGCGACTTCGCAGTGTCGAGGTTGGCGCGCGCCTGATTGAGCTGGGTCTGCGCCATCACATGGTCGCTGCCGCCGGGGCTTGACGTGTAGACCTGCAGCTCGGCGGTGCGCGCCTGCGTCTTGGCGACGTCGAGATTCCTCTGCGCGTCGTCGAGCGCGGCCTGCGTCGCATGGCCGTTGTGGGCGAGCTGGCTGGTGCGGTCGAACGTCTTCTGCGCGTTGACGAGATTGGCCTGCGACTGCGTCAGCGCCTCGCGCGCGGCGGGCAGCGTGAGCTCCTGCAATTGCCGCATGCGCGCCTCCGCCTGCGCGACAGCGCCCTCCGCCTGCACCACGCTCGCCTTGAGCTCGCGGGCCTCCAGCGAGATCAGCGGCTGGCCCTTCTTCACCGTCTGGCCTTCCTCGACCAGCACGTCGTCGACCGTGCCCGTGATCTGGCTGCCGATCTCGACGCGGAAGGGCGTCTCGACGTGGCCGCTGGCGACCACCGTCTCGATCAGTTCGCCGCGCTCGACGCGGTCGACGACGACGCCCGGCCCGTACCATGCGCGCAGGCCCTGCCAGGCGCCGAGCCCGAGCAGCGCGACAGCGGCCAGCGCGAACCACCGGTGCGCCGCCAGCGCCGCCAGCATCCGGTGAAGACGGCCCGTTGCGTGGGTGTCGCCCGGAGAGCCGCCGTCAGGAAATTTCATCGCTGCACCCGTCGCCGCCTCAAGATCAGCCGGCACTCGAGCGGCGTCGCCCGAATGCGGAAAAGCCGATCGATCTCAGAGTGTAGAGCGCGCGTTCCGCCACAAAGCGGCTTCCACTTCCTCGCCGCGCGCTCGCGCACTGGCCTTCTGACCGATGCGACTAACGCACGGCCTTTCGCGCGGCGTTGCGATGGGTCAAGACGTCAGGCCAGCACGATCACCTTGGTTCCGACGGACGCGCGGGTGTAGAGGTGCACGATGTCCTGGTTGATCATGCGGATGCAGCCGGACGAGACGTTGGAGCCGATGGTCTCGGGCTCGGTCGTGCCGTGGATGCGATAGCCGAGATCGTGGCCGCCGCCGTCGCTGAACAGATACATGGCGCGCGCCCCGAGCGGGCTTTTCGGGCCGCCGCGCACGCCGAGGCCGCGCGACGTTTTTTCCAGCTGCGCCCGGATTTCGGGCTGGCGCTCCACCATCTCGCGTGGCGGCACCCAGTCGGGCCAGTCGCGCTTCATGTTGATCTGGGCGCGGCCGTTCCAGCTGAAACCCTCGCGGCCGACGCCGACGCCGTAACGCGTGGCCTTGCCCGGCTCCTCCGTGAAATAGAGGTGCTTGGAGGCGGGATCGACGATGATCGTGCCCGTCGGCTCGGAGCCCCGATATTCGACCGACTGGCGCAGCCAGCGCGGGTCGAGCTGGCCGTAGTCGAACGACCGGATGGCGTAGGGTTCGCCCGGATAGTCCGAATAGACGGCCCGGTAGTCGGGCGTTCCGATTGTTCGTCCCGCGAAGGCGCGGCGCGGCGGCCCGGCCTCCGGGGCAAGCGTCAGCGGCCCATCGCTGGAGCAGGCGGACAGGGCGGCGCCGAGGGGCGCAAGAAGCGCGGCGGCGCCTCCGGTCAGTATATGGCGGCGGTCAAGCATCGTCGTGTCTCGGGCCAGGACCGAAACATGGTTACAGAAGATGGTTAGGAATGGGTTTCCGGCGCGGGGCGCCGGGCGCCTCTCCCCGGCCATCCAAACCGGCTGTTGCCGGTTTGGACATCAAAGCGACGTCGGCGCCAGCCGACCTGGTTCGGGGAGGGGCGGCAATGCCGATTTCTGCCGGCCTCCCCCACAAGAGCCTGCGCCCGGGCGCGCGCTAGCGCGGCCCGGGTGGGGGAGGACATCACCGCGTCTCGGCGAACGCCTTCGCAAACGGCGCGGTGTTCTGCGCGTTCAGTCCCGCCACATTGATGCGGCCGTCAGGCAGCAGGTAGACGCCGCGCGTGTCGCGCAGCCGCTGGGCCTGGCCCTCCGTCAGCGGCAGGCAGGAGAACATGCCGGTCTGGCGCGTGACGAAGCCGAAATCGGCGTTGGTCAGCCGCGTCAGCTCGCTCGCCAGATTTTCGCGCAACATTTGTATCCGCTCGCGCATCGCGTCGAGCTCCGTCTTCCAGTTGGCGCGCAGCCCGGCGTCCTCCAGCACGATGCGCACCGCCGCCGCGCCGTGGTCGGGCGGCATGGACCACATGCCGCGGCCGATGGTCGCGAGCTTGGCGCCGGCGATGTCGGCCGCCGCCGGCGAGGCCGCCAGAATGAAGGCCGCGCCCACGCGGTCGCGATAGACGGCGAAATTCTTGGAACACGACGCGGCGACCGCCATCTCCGGCATGATCGAGGCCAGATGCCGCACGGGCTCGGCGTCTTCTTCCAGCCCGAAACCGAGGCCTTGGTAGGCGAGGTCGACCAGCGGGAACAGGCCGCGCTCCAGCATCAGCGCGCCGACCGCCCTCCACTGCGCCATGTCGAGATCGGCGCCGGTGGGATTGTGGCAGCAGCCGTGCAGCAGCACGACGTCGCCGCGCCTGGCGGCGCGCAGATCCTGCATCATGGCGTCGAAGCGCACGCCGCCGCCCGCGCGGTCGAAATAGGAATAGGTCTTCAGCTCGAGGCCCGAACTCGCCAGCAGCGGCTCGTGATTGACCCAGGTGGGATCGGGGATGTGCACGGTCGCGTCGGGCCTCGCCGCCGCGATCAGGTCGGCCAGCAGCCGCAGCGCGCCGCAACCGCCGGGCGTCTGCGCGGTGCGGATGCGCGCGCGCTCGGCCTTCGGCCCGAAGACGAGGCCGAGCATGAGATCGTTGAAGGCGACGTCGCCGAGCGGCCCGAGGTAGGTCTTGGTCTGCTGCCCCGCGTGCAGCCGCAATTCAGCCTCCCGCACGGCGGCGACGATCGGCGTGCCGCCTGCCTCGTCCTTGTAGACGCCGACGCTGACGTCGATCTTGTCAGCGCGCTTGTCCTCGCGGAACGCCGCCATGATCGTGAGAATGGGATCGGGCTTGGCGGGGGTCAGCGTCTCGAACATCGGAACCACTCTCTTGGGCGCGGGAGCGCCCTTTTAGACGCAAATTGGCGGCGCCGCGAGCTTACCGTTTAGGATGCAGGAAAACGCGAGGCTCCCGTGACCACACGCCCCAATCTGCGCATCGATCCCGACCGGCTGTGGACCAGCCTGATGGACATGGCCGAGATCGGCGCGACGCCGGGCGGCGGCTGCAACCGCCAGGCGCTGACGCCGGAGGACGCGCGCGGCCGCGCCTTGTTCAAGCGCTGGTGCGAGGCGGCTGGCTGCGCGGTGACGGTCGACGGGCTCGGCTCGATGTTCGCGCGCCGCGAGGGAATGGAGGACCTGCCGCCCGTGCTCATCGGCTCGCATCTCGACACCCAGCCGACCGGCGGCAAGTTCGACGGCGTGCTCGGCGTGCTAGCGGCGCTCGAGGTCATGCGGGTCCTGCAGGAATCCGGCCTGCGCACGCGCCGGCCGATCGAACTCGTCAACTGGACCAACGAGGAAGGCTGCCGCTTTGCGCCGGCCATGCTGGCGTCGGCCGTCTTCGCCGGCGTCCTGCCGCCCGCCCGCGCGCTCGACGCCCGCGACGCGCAGGGCCTGCGCTTCGGCGACGAACTCGCGAAAATGGACCTCGAATGTTCCGCGCCGATCGGCGGCCGCACAATCGCGGCCTACGTCGAATTGCACATCGAGCAGGGGCCGATCCTCGAGGCGGAAGGCTTCGACATCGGTTTCGTCGCGGTCGGGCAAGGCCATCGCTGGTACGACGTCCTCTATCGCGGCTTCGGCAGCCATGCGGGCTCGACGCCCATGCCGACACGCCGCGACGCCATGGCGGGCGCGGCGCGGCTCGTTCTCGAATTGCAGAAGATCGGCAGAACTCACGGGCCGGCCGGCATGGCGACGGTCGGCGAAATGCACGCGTCGCCCAATTCCCGCAACATCATTCCCGGCGAGGTCCGCTTCACCATCGACATCCGCCATCCCGAGCATGCGACGCTGGAGGCGATGGACGCCGACGTGCGCGCCGCCTTCGCGCGGTGTCGCGACGCGGAGCGGCTGGAGGGCGAATTGACCGACGTCTCCTACAACCCGCCCGTGCCGTTCGACGCCGGCATTCTCGACGTCATCCGCCGCCAGACGGCGGCGCTCGGCCTGAAGGGCCGCGACATCGTCTCCGGCGCCGGCCACGACGCCTTCCATCTCGCCAAGGTCTGCCCGACCGCGATGATCTTCACGCCCTGCAAGGACGGGATCAGCCATCACGAATCGGAGGATATCACGCGGCAATGGGCGGAAGCCGGCGCCAATGTCCTGCTGCGCACGGCGATCGAACTGGCGGACAGGCCGTAAGGGTCGTTCGTCGCTGCGCGCAAGCGGGCGCGACGTCGCGCGTCGAAGCGCAACCTTTGCCGAAGTTGCGACAAAGACTTGATTCCGCGCGCCCTATCTCCCATCGTGGCGCGAAAATCAGAACGCGCGTTTCGCGCGTCGAAACGAGGGGAACGTCCATGATCAATCGCCGCGCCTTCACGGCGGGAGTTTCCGCGGCTGCAATCGGCGCCGTCGCGTCGCCTTATGTCCGGCGCGCGGGCGCTGCCGAGGCGCCGATCCGGGTCGGCGTCATCAATTCCATGAGCGGCTCCTACGCCGCCTATGCGCAGGAAGGCGATCCGGCCTTCCGCTACATTATCGAGAAGATCAACCAGGGCGGCGGCATCAAGAGCCTCGGCGGCGCGAAGATCGAACTGGTCTTCGCCGACGATACGAGCCAGCCCGCGCGCTGCGCCACCGAAGTGCGCCGTCTCGTGACCGAAGAAAAGGTCGATCTGCTGACCGGCACCATGCTGTCCTCGCAGATGCTGGCGATTTCGCCGGTGCTCGACGAATTGCAGACGCCCTGCCTGTCGGTCTGGGCGGGCGGCTCGAAATCCTCCTGGCTTTACACGCTCGGCTACGACTACGATCGCGGCTACGCGAAGACGATGGCCGATTTCGCGACCTGGCTGCGCGACAAGAAGGGCTTTGCGATCAAGACCTGGTCTCCGTGCTACTCGAATTACGAGGCGGGCCAGCAGGTCAATAAACATCTGCTGAAGCGCATGGGCGATGCCGGCTTCAAGACGCTCGAAGAGGCGCCGCTCGACACCAAGGCGCAGGATCAGACGGCGGCGATGATCCGCATCCGCTCCGCCAAGCCCGACCTCGCGCTCGGCCTCGTGACGCCGCGCGACGGCCTGCTGCTGCATCAGGCCCGCTACAACCTCAATTACCACGGCTCGATCTTCGCCGGCGGGACCGGCGGCTACAGCGACCTCACCTTGTGGCGCGATCTGTCGCCCGATATCGCCAAGGCCGTGCTCACCCGCAATCTCTTCGCCATGACCGGCTTCAGCCCCTCGGCGAAGATGGATTCGATGCAGACGATCGTGGCCGAGCTGCGCGACCAGGCGAAGCTTCAGCGCATCGGCCAGGCGGCGATTCAATCGGCGCAGGCCGCACGCGTGCTGCAGCGCGCGATCGAGGCCGCGGGATCGCGCGACAAGAAGGCGCTGCTGGACGGCTTCGGGAAGGTGAACATCAAGTTCGGCGATCCCGACCTCTATGTCGCCAAGCCCAACGGCGTGAAATTCGCCGACGACCGCTTGCTGGAGGATGGTTCGGCCTTCTTCGTGCAATGGATGGAGGACCAGAGCCAGCAGGTCCTGTTCCCGGAGCAGTTCGCCAACGCCCAGCCGCGCCCGCGCGCCTGACCTGCTCTCGAACAGCGCGCGACGCGCAGGGGAGGGGTCGTGGCGATCCTCGAAGTGGACGGCGCAACGAAGCGGTTCGGCGGCCTCGTGGCCGTCGATTCCGTGTCGTTCAGCGTCGAACCTGGTGAGATCCTCGGCATCATCGGACCGAACGGCGCGGGCAAGACGACGCTGTTCGGCCTGATTTCGGGCTTCATCCCGCCGTCCGCCGGCGACGTGCGTTTCGAAGGCCGCTCGATTGTCGGAACCGCGCCGCACCTGCTCGTGAAGCAGGGCCTCGTGCGCTCCTTCCAGATCGTGCAGACCTTTGCGGACATGTCGACGCTGGATGTCGTGACGACCGCGGCGCTGGTGCGCCGCCCGCTGCGCGAGGCGATCGACTATGCCGCGCTGATCCTCAAGCGCGTCGGCCTGTCGGGCAAGGAATTACTGACGCCCAAGCAGCTTTCGCTGCAGGACAAGAAGCTCTTGGAAGTCGCCAAATGCGTGGCGACCGATCCGCGCCTGATTCTCCTCGACGAGGTCATGGCGGGCCTGACGCTGGCGGAAACGGAAGCGCCGCTCGCCG
>JBDHTL010000086.1:0-15867 GCA_039808645.1 Rhodoblastus sp.
CGCCTGCGCCCTTCCGGCGCGCGCGCCGGGGTCGGCGAGGCCCCCCTCGCCCCGCAGACCGCGCCGCCGCCGCTCGCGGCGCCCCCGTGGGAGACGCCGCGGCAGGCGGCGACCGTTTCCGACCGCGATCCCCGCGTGAAAGCGCTGGCGCGCCTCGACGACCTGCCGATCGTCGAGAAACTCGCGCTGTTCTGCTGAGAGACCGACTCGAAACTCAAGTCCCTTCACCCTGAGGAGCAGGGAAAGCCTGCGTCTCGAAGGGTGGCCGGTGGGGGATTTCTGGTCCTGCCATCCTCGAGACGCGCCTTTTCAGGCGCTCCCAAGGATGAAAATTCGAGTCATGGCCCGGCTCTCGGGATGAGGATTCGGGCTGTGGGCCAAGCTCTGAACGCGGCGCATCCCGCCGAGGGCATGGCGGCGATGGCGGGCCTGCACTTGTCCTTGCTTCGCCCGCCCGCCTAATCTCCGCCGACGCCGCGCGCCGCCGTCACGACAGGCGGCGCCAGCAACGCGCCGGAAAAGGAAACGCCATGGATCTCGGTATCGCCGGCCGCAAGGCCATCGTCTGCGCCTCTTCCAAGGGGCTCGGCAAGGGCTGCGCGCGCGCGCTGGCGGAAGCTGGCTGCGAAGTCGTGATGAACGGCCGCAACGCCGACATTCTCGAAGCCGCCGCGAAAGAGATCGCCGCCGCCACCGGCGCGAAGATCACGCCCGTCGCCTGCGACGTCGGTACGGAAGACGGCCGCAAGGCGCTGCTGGCCGCCTGCCCCGCGCCCGACATTCTCGTCAACAACAACGGCGGCCCGCCGCCCAAGGACTTCCGGCAGATCACGCGCGACGAGATGATCGCCGGCCTCGACGCCAACATGATGACACCGATCATCCTCGTGCAATCCGTGATCGACGGCATGGCCGAGCGCGGCTTCGGCCGCATCATCGATATAACGTCCGCCTCCGTGCGCACCTCGCTCGTCGGTCTCGACCTGTCGTCGGGCGCGCGCGCCGGCCTCACGGCGTTCCTTGCGGCGGCTGCGCGGCAATTCGTCGACCGCAACGTCACGATCAACCACATCCTGCCAGGCGTGTTCGACACCGACCGCATCGCCACCGCCACCGGCCGCATGGCGGCGATGAAGGGCGTGCCGCCGGAAGAGTTTCGCAAGCTGCGCGAACAGAGCATTCCCGCCAGGCGCTACGGCACGGCCGACGAATTCGGCAAGCTCTGCGCCTTTCTCGCCAGCGCGCACGCCGGCTACATCACCGGCCAGTCCTTCCTGATCGACGGCGGCGCCTTCAACACGGTGATCTGATCTTCCCATGATCGCCGGCGTCGCCAAGGGCGTGCTGATGCGCGTCGGCTCCGCGCTCGCCTTCTCCATGATGGCGACGGTCGCGAAGCTGACGGGCGGCGTCTATCCGATCGGCCAGATCGTCTTCTTCCGCTCGCTGTTCGCGCTGGCCGTGCTCGTCCTGTGGCTGCGTTCGCGCGGCGAATTCCCGCACGCCATCCGCACGCATCGCCCTCTCGGCCATCTAGGGCGCGGGCTCGCGGGCACATGCGGCATGTTCTCGTATTTTCTCGCCGTCGCGCTGCTGCCGCTGCCGGATGTCACGGCAATCGGCTATCTCGCGCCGCTGCTGGTGGTGGCGCTGGCCGCGATCGTGCTCGGCGAGACGGTGCGCGCCTATCGCTGGGCGGCCGTCATCGTCGGCTTTCTCGGCGTCATCGTCATGGTCGGCGAGCATCTCGGCGAAGGCGCGGGCTCGCGCGTCGGCGCGCTGGCCGCCGTCTCTACCGCGACTTTCGCGGCCATCGCCACAATCCAGACGCGCCGCCTCGCGCTAAGCGAATACACCGGCGCGATCGTCTTCTACTTCTCCGCGCTGACGACGCTGTTCGGCTTCCTGCTGATGACGGCGGGCTTCGTCTGGCCGGCGAACGCGCCCCTCGCCGCCTTTTTCGAAAGCCAGAAATGGGTGACGCCCGGCTGGTACGACCTGTTCCGGCTCGTCGCCGTCGGCCTGCTCGGCGGCGTCGGCCAGATCTGGCTGACCGACTGCGTGCGCTACGCGGAAGCGAGCGTGATCGCGCCCTTCGACTATACGTCGATCATTTGGGCCGTGCTGCTCGGCTACATCTTCTTCGCGGAAAAGCCGACGGTCGCGATCCTTGCCGGCTCCGCCATCGTCATCGCCTCCGGCCTGTTCGTGCTGTGGCGCGAGCGGCAGTTGAAGCTGATCCGCAAGAGCCCGCGGGGGCGCTAGATCCACCCCGCCAGGAGCCCCACGCCGGCAACAGCCATCGCCGCGCCGCCGAACCGGACAAGGCGCGCATCTGCGAGGCGCGCGGCGCCGCGGCCCGCCGCTATGCCTGCGCCATGCAGCGCCGCCGTCGCGCAGACGAAGCCCGCCGCATACATCGCGCTCGAGGCGTCGCCGGGCGTTTCCGCCCCATGCGCGTAGCCGTGGAAGACCGCGAAGAACCCGGCGAGCGCGGCCGCGATTCCGACCGGAGGCGCGACGCCGGCCGCCACGACGAGGCCGAACGCCACGACCGACAGCGCAATGCCGACCTCGACATGCGCGAGCGCGACGCCGTTCATCCCAAGCGCGCCGCCGACCGCCATGAACGCGACGAAGGCCGCAGGCACGCGCAGCAGCGCCCGACCGCCGAGACGGGCGGCGAACAGGCCGACGGCGACCATCGCCAGAACGTGATCGAGCCCGCCGAAGGGATGAACGAAGCCGGCGATGAAGCCAGCCGCGTCGTCGTGGCCGGTATGCGCCAGCGCCGGGCTCGCCGCGCCCGCCAGGCCAAGACCCGCAGTCGCAATTGCTCTCAGCCTCATCGTGTTCCTCCAGGGCGATCGTTCGACCGAAGCTAAGGCAATCCGCACGCCGCGAGCCAGACTCCCGCGTGATCATGGCGCCCAATTTATGGGCGCCAGCAGACGCAAGGGCGAGTTTTCGTTCGTTATTCCAAACGAAATCGGCTATTGTCCCGAACGATCGGGAACGGAGCGCATGGGCGTCGAGGGCAAGGACAAGCAGAAGGCGCTGGAGGCCGGCGCCCAGGTCGTGTCCGGCCAGCTCGGGCGCACCGTCCAGCGCCTGCGCAAGGCCTACAACCTCTCGCTGTCCGACCTTTCCGAGCAGTCCGGCGTCGCCAAGTCGATCATCTCGCAGATCGAGCGCAACGAGACCAACCCGACGCTCTCGACCATCTGGCGCCTGTCGCAGGCGCTCGACGTCTCCATCGAACGCGTGCTGCAGGGCGCCGAGGACGAGCCCTTCGTCGAGAAGTCCTCACGCGGCGACACGCCGATCCTGGTGTCCGAGGACGGCAAGTGCAGGCTCGCCATCATCGGCTGGATCAAGACGGTCGAATGGCTGCAATGGTACGATTTTTCCGCCGCGCCCGGCGGCGTGCTTGCCTCCGATCCGCACCAGCGCGGCTCCGTCGAATGCCTGTCGGTGATCGCGGGCGAGCTGGAAGTCGAAGTCGCCGGCGTGATCGAAACGGCTGTCGCCGGCGAGACGCTGCGCTACCGCTGCGACCGCCCGCACGTCATCCGCAACCGCTCCGCCAAGCCCGCGCACGCGACCATGGTGTGCATCCTGAAGGCGGCGGTGATGGAATGACGGACCTTGGACAGCGAGCCTTCAGGCTCGCTTCGTGGCGGTGACTTGCGAGCCTGAAGGCTCGCGGTCCAACAGAGTTCGCGGCCTACCTCCCCGCTCGCGGGGAGGTCGCATTGCGTAGCAATGCGGGTGGGGCCCGATTGCCGTTGGGGAATCAAGACGCCAACGCTCCGGCCATCCCCGCCCGTCGCGCTTCGCGCGCCACCCTCCCCGCAAGCGAGGAGGGAGAACCCCTCACTCTCCCCGCAGCAATCTTGCTCCCGCGCCTAGCGCCGCGAGCTTGCCCTCCGCCACGCCTCGCGGCAGCGGGGCCAGACCGCAGTTCGTCGAGCATTGCAGGCGTTCGGAATCGGCATGTTTCATCGCCTCGCGCATGACCGCGACAACGTCCTCCGGCGTCTCGATGCGGCTCGTCGCGACGTCGATCGCGCCGACCAGGATTTGCTTGTCCGGGAGCAATCGGATCAGCGAGATCGGCGCCTTCGAGCCTGCGCATTCCAGCGATACGCCGCCGATCTTCGACCTGTTGAGCGCCGGAAAGATCGCCTCGTACTGCCGCCATTCCTCGCCCAGCGTTTCCTTCCACTTGATGTTGGCCTCGATGCCGTAGCCGTAGCAGATGTGCACGGCCGTCTCGCATTTCAGGCCTTCAGCGGCGGCTTCCAGCGCCGGCACGCCCCAGTCCACGACCTCGCTCATGAACACGTTGAACGCCGGCTCGTCGAACTGGATGACGTCGACGCCGAGCGCTTCCAGCTCGCGCGCCTCCTCGTTCAAGGCGCGCGCGAAAGCCATCGCCATGTCGGCGCGCCGGCCGTAGTGCCCGTCGGCGATCGTGTCGCAGATCGTCATCGGGCCGGGCAGCGTGAATTTCAGCCTGGCCCTCGTATGTTCGCGCGCGACCGCCGCCTCCTTGGCATGGGCCGCGGCCTTGCGCTTCACTGGCGCGGTCACCGTCGGCACGTCCACGACATAGCGATTGTTGCGTATGCCCATCGCGGTCTTCTTCCGCCAGTCGATCCCCTCGACCTGTTCGAGAAAGCCGTGCACGAAATGGATGCGCGACTGCTCGCCGTCGCCGACGATGTCGATGCCGTAATCTTCCTGCAGCTTCAGCCACAGCAGCGTGGCGTCGCGCTTGAGCGCGTCCAGTTCGGCGCCCTCCGCGCGCCACTGGCCCCACAATTTCTCGGGCTCGGCGAGCCAGGCGGGCTTCGGCAGGCTGCCGGCGATGGTCGTCGGAAATTTGGCCACGGCGCTCCCTCCTGTCGGCCCGCGAGGATGAAGCGCTTCGCGCGGCGACGCAATCTGGTATGAGGACGCCCTGCGCTCCTGCGCGCATCTCGTGGAAACGCATTGTCCCGGGCCGAACCACAGACGGGCGCGTCGGCGCCGCGCCTCGCCGCGTTGAACCTTCTGGTCTTCGCGCCCATCGGCGTGCAATTGCCGTTTCTCTCGCTGTGGTACGCCAGCGTCGGCTTTGCGGCCGAATCGATCGCGCTGATCCAGGGCGCTACGCCGATCGCGCGCTTTCTCGCCAACCTCTTCGTTCCTCCGCTCGCCGACCGGCGCGGCGCCGCGGCGCGCCTGCTCGGCCTCTGCGGCGTCGGCATGACGCTGGCGGCGCTCGGCGCCGGCTTCGCGCAACCGCACTACGCGCTGGTCTTTCTCTGCATCGTCGCCAGCGCCTTCAGCCAGGGACCGAGGATCGCGCTCACCGACGCCATCGTGCTGCGCGAGGCGCGACGACGCGTCGTGGCCGGCGAGCGCCTGCTCGACTACGGCGTGGTGCGCGGCGCGGGCTCGGTCAGCGTGCTCGTGTTGATGGCCGTCGGCGGCTGGCTCGTCGGCCTGTTTCCGCCCGATGCGATGATGTTCATCATCGCCGGCGTGATGGCGCTCGCGGCCGCCGGCGTCATCGCGCTGGCGCCGAAGGACGCGCGCGCGAGCGACGGCGACGTCGTTGCGGCGCGGGAAAAGATCGCGCGGCCGCGCGTCGTGGCGCTCGTCGTGCTGGCCGCCGCGCTCATCCAGGCGAGCCATGCCGTCGTCTACACGTTCGGCTCCATCGCCTTTCGCGCGCAGGGCCACAGCGATTTCATGATCGGCCTGCTCTGGGCGGTCGGCGTCGCCACCGAGATCGCCTTCTTCCTCGCGTCCAACCGTTTCGGCGGCGCGAGCCGCGCCTACGGCCTGCTGATCGCCGGCGCGCTGTTTGCGATGCTGCGCTGGCTGCTGATGGCGGCCACCACCGACACGGCGCTCCTGTTCCTCGGCCAGTCGCTGCACGCCTTCAGTTTCGCCGCCACGCATCTCGGTTCGATCTTCGCGCTGACGCGCCTCGTCGGAGAGACGCGCCGCGCCCAGGCGCAGGGCTGGATTTCCGGCGCCAATGCGCTGACGACGGCGCTGGTGTCCGTCATGAGCGGACCCTTGTGGAAGACGTTCGGCCTCGGCGCCTATCTCTTCATGTCCGGCGTCGCCGCCGTGGGCCTCGCGCTCGCCGTCATCGCCGCGCTCGATCCGCGCAAGGACGACTAGAATAATTCGTGGCGAGACAAAGCCGCGCAGTCGTCATTGCGAGGAGCGAACCGACGCGGCAATCACCAAGTCCAGGGATGGATTGTTTCGCGGACCTGTCGTCCGGCGCGCCGGCGGCGGGACCCGTTGGCGCGCGGTGACGCCGTCGTTCCGGCCGACGATGAACCGCTCTACGTCCGATGCAGGCAGGAATAGACGCGGATCATCTCCCGCGTCGCCTGCGCAACCGCGCGCGACGCCTGCGCGGCTTCGGTCGCCGTCGCGCAGGACAGCCAGAAATAATTTCCCCGGGGATCGACGACGAGCCTCTTCGGCGCGAAATCCGCAACGAGAGCGGAGAGGTACGGCGTGGTCGAGAACCACGACAGGCGATTGAGATCGGCGCCGATGCGCTGCGATGAAACGAGAAACGGCGCGCCGAGCTGCACGTCTGCGGCCTGGCCCAGCGCCAGCGCGCGCACCGCCGCGCGATAGGCGGAAAAGCCGCGCGCGAATTTCGCGGTCTCGACGACATGAACGACGAGGACCAGCGCGACGGCGCCGATCGTCGCGCGCACGAAACCGTCGGCGCTCGTCGCGGCGAGCGCGCGCTGTACCGGCGCGAGGCGCGCGACGATCGTGCTTTCCCCGGCCAGTTGCGTGAGGCCGGCGACGGCCGCGAGGCCGCAGGTGGCGATCAGCAGGACCGTACGCAGGTAATAGCGGTTGTCGGCGTGCAGCGCGTGATCGAACAGCGCCCACCAGACGGCCAGCGCGGCGGCGACGCAGACGGTCGCGAGCGGCGGGGCGCAGCGCTGCGCCGGACGCGACAGGACAAGGCAGAGCAATGCGTAGCCCGCGAACGTCGCGCACAGCAGCGCGAGCAGCGGGCTCGCAAAGACCTTCGCCTGGAAGAATTCCGACGCCGCGCGCAGCCGCACCTCGGCGAAATAGAGATCGGGCTGCGCGAGGCGATTGACGGCCAGCCATGCGACGGCGCCCAGCGCGTAGCAGGCGGACGCGCGCCTAAACCGCGCGTCGCGCCAACCCCGCAGCGCGGTCGCGACGACGACGCCGAAGCCGAGCACGAGCCCGCCCTCGTGCGCGAGAACGAGCGCGATCATAAGCGCCGCGAGCCATGCGCTCGCGCGCCACGCGGTAGGCGCCGTCATCGCGCCGGCGAAAGCTGGCCAGAACAGCGCATGCGCGATCCACATTTCCGTCGGAAAGCCGAAGACCAGCGGACAGAGCAACGCCGTGGAGGCGCAGGCGAAAACGAAGTACGGCCGTCCGGCCGCGCGATCGAGCGCGAAAGTCGCCGCGAGCGAGAAGGCGGGCGCAGAGAACAGGCAGAGGCCGTAGACGAAGACGCCGGCGGCAGGCGCGCCGCCGAGCGCGACGACGATCTCGCCGGGCGCCAGCGTCAGCGCATAGGTCGCGACGCGCGTCGCGATGTTGCGCCAGTGAAACGCCCAGACCTCCTGCGTCGCGACCGCGTAGGAGAAGATCGAGCCGTCACCATAGGTCTGAAGGTCGAACGCGAGGCCGACGACGATGAACAGCAGCGCGGCTGCGACGCCTGCGGCGACGACGACAATGCGCAGGGCGCGCCGCGCGTCGCTCACGCTGCGCCGCGCGAGACTATTGCTTCGGCGCCGCGCCCGCTTCGGCCGTCCACGCCTTGAAGTCCGCCTCCGAAACATCCGCCAGCTTCTTCACGAAGGCGGCGACCGACCACAAGTCCTCGTCCGACGCGGCTGCGCCGAAGGCGGGCATGCCGGTCATGCGAATGCCGTTCCTGGCGACCCAGAAGACTTCGGACGGCGAGAGACGCCCGGCTTCTTCCTTGAGATCCGGCGGCGCGGGATTCATGCCCTCCGAGAATTTCTGCCATTTCACGCCCGGCGCTCCGTGGCAGTTCGCGCAGCCGAGCGTCGCGAAAATGCGCGCGCCCGCCTGCACGCGCTGCGGCGCCGCGAAATCGGCCGGCGGCCTGTCCGTCGCTCGGCGCGCGATCGAGGCGTCGCGCACGCGCGCGATCGCCTTCGTCACCGGAGCCGGATCTTCCCATGAACTGGAAATATCGAAAAAGCCGCCGAAGAAAAAGCCGGCGGCGGCGAGCGCGCCGGCAATCGCCACGACGCCGACCAGCGCCAGAAGCCTCATCGCCCCCTCCATTCGCGCGGACGCGCTCGGAGGGCATATGGGGCGGGCGGGCGGCGCGTCCAGCATCGGGATCGGAAGTGACGCGCTACCGCGTCAGGCGCGTGATATTGTTGGCGGCGCTGGCGAACATGGTGTTGACGGCGGCCGTGATCTGCGCCGGCGAATTGGCCGAATAATAGTGGCCGGCGCCGGTCGAGCACGCCTGGATGTTGGACGGCACGGCCGGCAGCACAATGTTCTGGATATCGCCGTAGCGGCTCTGTTCGGCGAGATCGGTGGACGTGATCACATATTGGGCGTTGAGCACGAGCATCGAATAGCCCTTGCTCTTGATCGGCGCGCAGCCGCGCGGATCGATCGGCTGGTAGTCCCACATGTTGTAGACCGACGGCGAATAGGGAACCCAGTTCGGATCATTGGCCCAGACATTCGTCGCCGCCGTGAATTTCTCGTGGTCCTGCACGGCGTCGGTGAACAGCAGCACCGCTCCCTTGGGGCTCGCCGCGTTCATGCCCGAGCCCGGCGTCGGCAGAAGCGCATTCAGCGAGTTCAACGAATAGGTGATGTTGGTGCCGCCGCCGTCGGTCGCCAGGTCGACGGCCCCGACCGCCGCGATCGCCGCCGAGAGATTGCTGGACAGCGGAAACACCTGCTGCAGCGTATTGTTGAACGTATACAGCGCCACGCGCACGGTGCCGGCCGCGGTCGAGGCCAGCAGGCCGTTGAGCGACTGCGTCACGGCGTTCTTGATGACGTCGATGCGCAAGGTCGCGCCGGCGGCGCGGTAGGAAGCGACCGTGTCGTTGCCCGGCAGGTGGCAGGCGAGGAAGCAGGTCGTGCCGAGCTTGGCCTGGAGGATCGCCTCGTCGGCGGCCGAGGCCGCCATGCCCATGGATTCGGAATTGTCGATCACGACATGGAGATCGGTGTATTTGGCCACCGTCACGCTGGTCGTCATCGAATTGTTCACGCTCATCGCGTTGATGCGCGCGATCTTGAGCAGATTGGTCCTCACGCTCGCCGCGTAGGAGACCGTCGCGGTCATGATCTGCCCGGAGAGCGAGATCGAGACGCCGGGCGTACCGACCGTGATGTCGGCGCGATTGGGCAGGACGCCGGCGGCGAAGGTCTTCTGCCCGGCCGCGACGCCCCTCGCGTTCCACGCCGCATTGCCGTTGCGGTATTCCTGCGCCGCGAATTCGGCCGCCGCCAGCGCCGCCGAATCGGCGAGCGTGTCGAGCGACTGTTTGGCGCGGATCGTCGCGGCATAGTCGATCGCGCCGCCGGCGGCCATCATGATCGGAAACATCGCGATCGCGAACAGGATCGCCACCGCTCCCTGCGCGTCGCGGGCGAAGCGGCGCGCGCGCCGGACGGCGGTGGAAAGCGTCGGATGTGAGGCCATGGCCGGGCTTCGTCTGTTTTGGCTGAACCGACGTTAAGCATCAGACGTAAATACGAATTTAATTGTCGTGACCACGGTCCGCCGCAGGGTCAGCCCCACAGGTCCGGCGACGGCGGATGGACGATCGAGCCCTCGTAGACGAGGCCGGGCGCCCGGTCCCGCGCCAGCAGGAGCGGCCCGTCGAGATCGACGAATTGCGCGCGGGGCGCCAGCAGCATGGCCGGCGCCATCGCGAGCGACGTGCCGACCATGCAGCCGAGGAACAGCGAAAAGCCGAGCCGCTCGGCCTCCGCCGCCAGCGCCAGCGCCTCTGTCAGCCCGCCGGTCTTGTCGAGCTTGATGTTGACGGCGTCGTAGCGGTCCCTCAGCGCCGCGAGGCCGGCGCGGTCGTGCACGCTTTCGTCCGCGCAGACCGGAATCGGCCGGTTCACCCGGGCGAGCGCCGCGTCCCGGCCGGCGGGCAGGGGCTGCTCGACCAGCGCGACGCCCGCCGCCGCGCAGGCGGCGAAATGGCTTTCGAGATCGGCTTCCGCCCAGGCCTCGTTGGCGTCGACGATCAGCTGCGCCTCGGGGGCGGCCGCCCGCACGGCGGCGATCCGTTCGGGATCGCCAGCGCCGGCGAGCTTGATCTTGAGCGTCGGCCGCGCCGCCGCCCGCGCTGCCGCCGCGGCCATCGCCTCCGGCGTCCCGACCGAGATCGTGTACGCGGTCGTCGCAGGCGACAGGCGATGCAGGCCCGCCATCTGAAACGCGCGCACGTTCAGGCGCTTGGCGTCGAAATCCCACAGCGCGCAGTCGAGCGCGTTGCGCGCCGCGCCGGCCGGCAGGAGCGCCTGCAGTTCCGACCGGTCGCCGCCCGCCTCGATCCGCCGGCGCGCGCCTTCGATCGCGGCGACGACGTTTTCGACGCTCTCTCCGTAGCGGGCATAGGGCACGCATTCGCCGCGTCCCGTGGCGGCCCCGTCGGACACCGTCGCCGTCACGACAACGGCTTCGGTCTTGGCGCCGCGCGAAATGGCGAAGGTTCCGGCGATCGGAAAGCGCTCGACGGCGACGGTCAGCCTGCGGATCATGCGAATCTCCGGATGCGGCGCATCCGCAAATGCTTGCGCCCGCGGCGCTTCTTTACCCAATCTTTCCGGTGATCGCGAAATATGACAGTCTCCGCCCGCTCTCGCGGCGGGTCTGGGGAACCGACGCGATGCGTGGAGATTCATGCCCGCCAAGCCCGGATTTTCCGTCGAACGCGCCGGCGACGAGACCCGCCTGACCCTCGGCGGCGACTGGACGCTCGAATCGGGCGCGGAAATGGAGCGCTCGTCCGACAGCCTGATCGGCGCGGCGGCCGGCGCGCGCGCGGCTGTCATCGACCTCGCCCATGTCGAGCGCATGGACACCGGCGGCGCCTGGCTGATCGACCGCGCCCGCAAGATTTTGCAGGCGGCCGGCGTCGACAGCCACATCGAGAACGCCCGCCCCGCCCAGTCCACCCTGCTGGAAGCCGCCGGCTGGCGCGATTTCGAGACGCCGAAGCCGCCGCCCGGCCATCCGCTGACCGACATGCTGGCCGATGTCGGCGCCAGCGTGGCGAGCGCCTGGCGCGACCTGAACCACGGCGTCGGCTTCCTCGGCGAATCCGTCGTGGCGCTGCTGCGCGCGCTCGGCCGCCCGCACCTCTTCCGCATGACCTCGCTGGTTTATCACCTCGAGAGCTTCGGCCTGCGCTCGGTGCCGATCATCCTGCTGATCAACTTCCTGGTCGGCTGCATCGTCGCCCAGCAGGGCATTTTCCAGTTGCGCTACTTCGGCGCCGAGACCTTCGCGGTCAACATGATCGGCATCCTGATCCTGCGCGAAATGGGCGTGCTGCTCACCTCGATCATGATCGCGGGCCGCTCGGGTTCGGCGATCACCGCCGAACTCGGCTCGATGAAGATGCGCGAGGAGATCGACGCGCTGAAGGTGATGGGCCTGTCGCCGATGGACGTGCTGGTCGTCCCGCGCCTGCTCGCCCTCATCGTCGCGCTGCCGATGCTCACCTTCCTGGCCGACATGGCCGGCATATTCGGCGGCCTGGTGGTGTCCTGGGGCTATGCGGGCCTGAGCCCGGACGCTTTTCTCGACCGCCTCAAAACCGCCATAGGATTCAATACGTTCATGGTCGGCCTGATCAAGGCGCCGTTCATGGCGCTGGTCATCGGCCTGATCGGCGCGATGGAGGGGCTCGCCGTTCAGGGTTCGGCCGAGTCGCTTGGCCGTCAGGTCACGTCCTCCGTCGTGAAATCCATCTTCATGGTGATCGTGGTCGACGGCCTGTTCGCCATGTTCTTTGCAGCCATAGAGTATTGATGCATGGCGATCGAAGCGGCCAACGGACAGGAACAGGCGGAGGTCATCGTCCGCGTGCGCGACCTCGTCGTCGGTTTTGGTCCCAAGATCATCATGCGCGGGCTCGACCTCGACGTGCGCCGCGGCGAGGTTCTCGGCTTCGTCGGCGGCTCGGGCCAGGGCAAGTCGGTGCTCACCCGAACCATCCTCGGGCTGGTGCCGAAGCGCTCCGGCAAGATCGAGGTGTTCGGCAAGGATCTCGACCGGATCGACGACGACGATCGCCGCGCGCTCGAACGCCGCTACGGCGTGATGTTCCAGCAGGGCGCGCTGTTTTCAGGCCTCACGGTTAAGCAGAACGTGCAGGCGCCGATGCGCGAGCATCTGAAACTGTCGCAGCGGCTGATGGACGAACTGGCTCTGCTCAAGCTCGAACTCGTCGGCCTGCCGCGCGACGCGGCGGACAAGTTCCCCTCGCAACTTTCCGGCGGCATGATCAAGCGCGCGGCGCTCGCCCGCGCGCTGGCGCTCGATCCCGATCTCGTCTTCCTCGACGAGCCGACCTCCGGTCTCGATCCGATCGGCGCCGCCGAATTCGACGACCTCATCCAGACGCTCCAGCGCACGCTCGGGCTCACCGTCTTCATGGTCACCCACGACCTCGACAGCCTCTACGCGATTTGCGACAGGATAGCCGCGCTCGCCGAGGGCAAGGTGATCGCCGAAGGGACGATACAAACCATGCTGTCTTCCCAGCATCCCTGGCTGAAGGCCTATTTCCGGGGCAAGCGCGGGCGCGTCCTGGCCTTGAACCGGGACGAGCGGCCGGCGGAACGGCCGGCGTCCAGCCCTGCCGGAGGCCCGTGATGGAGACCCGCGCGAACTACGTGCTGATCGGCGCCTTCACGGTGGCGGTGATTCTCGCCGGCTTCGGCTTCGTCTTCTGGTTCTCGGGCCCCTCGAAGACGGCGGCGCGGCGCGGCTACGACGTCGTCTTCAGCGGCTCGGTCGCCGGCCTTTCGCGCGGCGGCGCCGTCACCTTCAACGGCCTGCGCGTCGGCGACGTCACGCATCTCGGCCTCAATCCGGCCGACCCCGGCGAAGTGATCGCCCATATCGACGTCGACAAGAACACGCCGGTGAAGACCGACACGCGCGCGCGGCTCGAAATGTCCGGCCTGACCGGCGTCGCCGCGCTCGCGCTCTACGGCGGCAGCCCCTCGGCCACGCCGCTCGTCGCCCAGAAGGCGGAAAACTACCCGACGCTGCGCGCCGATCCCTCGCAGTTCCAGAGCCTGCTCGAGACCGGGCAGCGGCTCGCCGATCAGCTCGGCGCCTTCGTCGATCGCGCCAACAAGCTGCTCGACAGCAATTCCGCCGACATCAACAAGACGGTGGCGAACGTGAAGACCTTCACCGACGCGCTCGCCGGCAATTCCAGCGACATGGGTTCGCTGATCGCCAACCTCAATTCCTCCGCGCGAAAGTTCGACACGGCGATGGACAACGTCAACGGCCTGCTGAGCGACAGCAAGGGCGAGGTGCGCAAGACCATCGTCGACATCGGCGACGCCGCCCGCTCGTTCAAGCGCGTGGCCGACAATGTCGATTCGCGGCTGAAGGAAATCGCCGCCGGCATCGCCCGCTTCACCGGACCGGGCCTTCGCCAGTACGAGGCGCTGGCCGTCGACGGCCGCAAGACGCTCGACGAGATCAACAAGGCCGTGCGTTCGATCAAGCGCGACCCGAGCCAGGTGATCTTCGGCGGCAAGCCCGATCTGCCGGAATACAGGGGCAGATGAATTTGACGACCGCAATGTTCTCCCCTTGCCTGTGCGGGGAAAGTCGGTGTTGATGCCCTGATGGCGCAGCGCGTTCGACCCGGCCCGACACCGTTCTCGCCCGCGCGGTCGCTCGCCTCGACGCCGGGAGGCGCCGCCCCGCGCCCTTTTCCACGCGCGTTTCATAGGCTCGCCGTCATCGCCCTGCCTGCCCTGCTGCTCGCCGGCTGTGGCGGCGGGCAGCTCGCCAGCTTCGATCTCGCCGCCGCCCCGGCCGCGACAATCCGCGCCGGCGCGATCCGCGGCGTGCTGGCGGTCGCCGAACCGAATGCCGAGGGACCGCTCGATTCCGAGCGCATCGTCATTCGCACCGGTCCCGACCAGCTCGCCTATCTCGCCGGCGCCAAATGGACCGATACGCTGCCGAGCCTGCTGCAGGCGAAGATCATCGCCTCCTTCGAGAACGCGCGATTGATGAAGTCGGTCGTGCGCCCGGGCGGCGCATCGGACTATTCGCTGCATGTGGAGGTCAGGCGCTTCGAGGTGAACGTGACGGACAATGTCGCGCGCATCGAACTGGCGGCGCGCATCATGTCCGACCGCACCGGCCGGCCCGTGGCGGCGAAGGTCTTCGGCGCGACCGCGCCTGCCGAACGCACCGCCGACGGCAAGGCGGCGGAAGCGCTCGACGCGGCGCTCGCCGTCGTGCTGCGCCAGATGGTGAGCTGGACCGCCGCGGCGATTTGACGGGCGAGGGTTCAGCCTGCGTCCGGACTCAGACATTCCCCAAGCGCGGGTGAGCCGACCGGTTAGCGTCATTTCCGGACATCGGCCGTCGTGAGCGGCCGCGGCCATTCACGGCAGTCACTCGGCTGGTTTGCAGGGCTCGACGGATGCAGCTGACGATTTGCGGGCGAGTGGCTTTTGCGGCTTTCCCTGTTCGTCGATCATGTGGGCGCTGAAGCAGTCAACATCGTCGGGAAGAAGAGTCCACGCCGGCGCGCTGCGCGTGAAGATGTGCGAGTCAGGTCTTATCCATGATGTATCGTCGAAAGCGCCCGCATACATGAATTGAAGGGCGGGGAATCGGTCGAGCGCTACACCGAGGCGAGAGCCGCATGTTGGGCAAAACGCGTAGTGCAGAAGTCGCCCGTGGTCCGGTGAACGGTACGTGTATCTACCGGGTGGAGCCCCTTCGAAGCTTACCGCTTCTCTAGGAAAAATAAGCTCTACTGTGTACGCGCTTCCAGAAACGCGTTGGCAGAGCGGACAATGACAAACCGTGATCTTCATCGGCCGGCCCGAGGTCCGAAATCTTACCGCGCCGCATAAGCATCCGCCCTCGCGAAGCTCTTCGCTCTTTGCTTTGGCATCGCTCATGGTTCGGCCTCGCGCTTTTCAACTCGAAGGTAGGCCGACTGCAGCCTTGCTACAATGTCCGTGTCGGGGCAGGAACGGCTTCAGCCGGCGCTCGCAATGAACGTCCGCAATCCGCCCACAGCCGACTTCCGGCGCAACGCGCGCACAAACAAAAGAAGGGCGGCGCCGCGGCGCCGCCCTGATTTTTCGCGCGAACGCGGCTCCTATTCGAACCGCTGCGCGGCGTGGGCGAGCATCGTGTAGACCTTGCCCGTGTCCGACACGAGATAGGACTTGGCCAGCGATCCGTCGCGATCGTCGCGGCCGACTTCCGACAGAAGCCGCTCGAACTCGTGGATGTAGCGGTCGATCGTGTCGCGGAACTCGCGCTCGGCGCGATAGCGCCGGCGGATTTCGTCGAAGGCCTGCTGGCCCTGCAGCGTGTAGAGCCGGCGGCTGAACACGTTGCGCTCGCCGCGGCGGTAGCGCTCCCACAGGTCGACCACCGCTTCGTGATCGAGCATGCGCGCGATGTCGAGCGACAGCGCGTCGAGCGAGTCGATCGGCTTCGGCGTGGGCGCTGCGGGGCGCGCGACCTCCTCGTCGCGCGACGCGCGCGCGAGCAGGTCCGTCAGCCAGCCCGCGCCGCGCTCTGCTGGCGCCGCG
>JBDHTL010000087.1:0-15688 GCA_039808645.1 Rhodoblastus sp.
TCAATCCAGCTTGAATTTCTCGAACTGCCGATGTTCCGCGAAAATGCGGCGCACGGTGCCGGTGACCGAGCGGTAGATGATCGTCTCTGTCGTGATGAGCTTCGGGTGGAACTTCACGCCCTTGAGCAGTGCGCCGTCGGTGACGCCGGTGGCGCAGACGATGACGTCGCCCGACGCCAGTTCCTTCATGTCGTATTTCTTCTTCGGGTCCTTCACGCCCATCTTGAAGGCGCGATCGGCCTTGGCCTGGGTGTCGAGGATCAGGCGGCCCTGCATCTGGCCGCCGACGCAACGCAGCGCGCCCGCCGCCAGTACGCCTTCCGGCGCGCCGCCGGAGCCGAGATAGAGATCGCAGCCCGTCTCTTCCGACTGCGCGCAATGGATGATGCCGGCGACGTCGCCGTCGGTGATCAGGCGGATCGAGGCGCCGGCCTTGCGGCAGGCGGCGATGATGTCGGCATGGCGCGGACGGTCCAGAATCACCACGGTGATCTCGCCCGCCGGCACGCCCTTGGCCTTGGCGAGCGCGTTGATGTTTTCGGCGGGGCTGGCGTCGAGATCGACGACGCCGGTCGGATAGCCCGGGCCGATGGCGATCTTGTCCATGTAGACGTCGGGCGCGTTGAGCAGCGTGCCGGCTTCGGCCATCGCCATCACGGCGATCGAGCCCGGCATGTCCTTGGCGCAAAGCGTCGTGCCTTCCAGAGGGTCCACCGCGATGTCGACGCGCGGGCCGGTCTTGGTGCCGACCTCCTCGCCGATGAACAGCATCGGCGCCTCGTCGCGCTCGCCCTCGCCGATCACGACCTTGCCGTGGATCGGCAGGCGGTTCAGCTCGCGGCGCATGGCGTCGACGGCGGCCTGGTCGGCGGCCTTCTCGTCGCCACGGCCGCGCAGGCGCGCCGAGGAGACGGCCGCGCGCTCGGTGACGCGCACCAGCTCGGTCGACAGAATACGCTCGATGATTTTGTCTTCCTTGACGATGAGATCGGTCATTCTCTTCTTTCCCGGGCTGAATTCTTGCACTGATCTCGGATCGAATCCCCTCCCCCTTGCGGGGGAAGGGGAGACGCCTCCGCTCGATAGATTCGCGATCTCCCTGCCCTATTCGCGCTCGATTCGGATGGATTGCGGACGTTCGGCGACATAGCCGTCCGCCACGATGGCGTCGAGGGCTTCGCGCACGAGTTTCTCGGTCGTGGCGTAGGTAATAAGAACGACGGGCACGGGCGCGCCCGGCTTGTCGCCGCCGGCCCCGGCCCGACCGCGCTGCACGATGCTTTCGAGCGAGATGCCGCGCTCGGCCATGCGGGTGGCGATGCCGGCGAAGGCGCCGGGCTTGTCGTAGACGGAAAGGCGAATGTAATAGCCGCCCTCGTGCCGCTGCATCTCCACGCGCTTGACCTTCGACAGGCCGGCGCGCGGCAGTCCCAGCGGGCGCGAGCGCACGCCGCGGGCGATGTCGGCGATGTCGGCGACAACGGCGGATGCCGTCGCATTGCCGCCGGCGCCGGGGCCGACGAGGGTCAGTTCGTGCACCGCGTCGGCGTCGATCGTGACGGCGTTGGTCACGCCCATCACCTGCGCGATCGAGGTTGTCTTGCGCACCATGGTCGGGTGCACGCGCTGCTCGACGCCGTGCGGCGTGCGCTGGGCGACGCCGAGCAGCTTGATGCGATAGCCGAGTTCGTCGGCCGCCTTGAGATCGGCCAGCGTAACGTGCTCGATGCCTTCGATCGAGATCGCGTCGGCGTCGATCTCCGTGCCGAATGCGAGCGTCGCCAGAATGGCGAGCTTGTGCGCGGTGTCGAAACCGCCGATGTCGAACGTGGGATCGGCCTCCGCATAGCCCAGCCGCTGCGCCTCCTTCAGGCAGACGTCGAACGGCATTTCCTCCGTCTCCATCTTGGTGAGTATGTAATTGCAGGTGCCGTTGAGGATGCCGTAAACGCGTTCGATCGAATTGCCGGCCAGACCTTCACGCAACGTTTTCACGATCGGAATGCCGCCGGCCACCGACGCCTCGTAGGCAAGCGCGACGCGCTTTTCCTCGGCCAGCGCCGCCAGCGCCAGCCCGTGCTTGGCGAGCAGCGCCTTGTTGGCGGTGACGACGCCCTTGCCGTGCTTCAGCGCCGTCTCCACCGAGACGCGCGCGGGCCCCTCGTCGCCGCCGATCAGCTCGACGAAAAGGTCGATGTCCGCCGATGCGGCGAGCGCGACCGGGTCTTCGAAGAACTTGATGCCGGACGCGTCGAAGCCGCGATCCTTCGCACTGTCGCGGGCGGACATGGCCGAGACGACGATCTTGCGGCCCGTGCGGGCCTGCAGCGCCTCGTCCTGCTGCCCCAGAAGGCGCACGACCGACGCGCCGACGGTGCCGACGCCGGCGATGCCGACCCGAAGCTCCTGCACGCCGCTCGAAACATCGGCGGCGCGAAGTATCTCAGCCATGTCTTCCTCATTCCCGCCCGCAAGATCAGCCTCGGCGTTCGGGCGGCGCCGCCTGAATGCTGAGAAGCTGATCGTTTTCAAAGTGGCGAGCGCGCGTCTCGCGAAAAACCGGCTTCCACTTTTTCGCCGCGCGCTCACAACGGCGGCGCCGCCTTGTGCCCGATTTGGCCGGGACGATCAAGGAAACGCGGGGTCGCAGGGCTCAGGCCGCCTCGGCCGGCGCGGCCTCGATCCGCGAGACGTACCAGCGGGTCAGCCACGCGATCACCCAGGGAATGGGGACGATCAGGCCGACGCCGATCATGGCGACCAGGCCGCGCCAGAGGATGTCCAGCCCCTTGCCCGTGAAGGAAAAGCGCACGGGGCCGGCGACGTTGCGGCAGACCCAGTCCAGGTAGAACTGCATGACCCAGGCCCAGCCGACGATGGTGAAGATCGAGACGAAGCCGAGCGCCATCCAGCCGAGATAGGGGAAGAAATCGCCCCTGAACGACAGGAACGACCCGCCGGGCCCGATGCGCAGCTTCTCGCAGAACCAGCGCAGCACGAGGAAAGGCAGGACAAGATTGCCGAGAAGCGCCAGAAAGCCGCTGTCGCCGGTGAGCGCGCCCGAATAGATCAGCAGCGCCTCGAGCACGAAGACCCACCAGATGTCGCGCCACTGGCCCTCGAAGACGAAGGGCGTCCCGTTGGGCAGGCGCGTGCTCTCGCCGAGATATTTCCAGTACATCGTGCTGGTCCACGGCGAAGGGACCACGAAAATGTTGCCGAGCCAGGCGAGCACGGCGCGGCCGAACAGCGGAAAGGTCTCGACGTCGGAAACGAGCGGCCCCGCCGCCAGTTCGCCGACCGGCGTCGTCCTGTGCGAGGGCACCGCGCCGGACGGGCGCTGCCCGGCGTTCGCCTGCGGCTCGGCGGGCGGCGGCGGCGGCGCAGGACCGAGCAGCGCGGTGACGGCGGCGACCGAGCCCGCCGGCGTCCATTCCGCCATGCCCTCGGTCCAGACCAGCGTCGCCGGCGTGACCTCGCCGGCCCGCGCCAGCCGCGCGAGTTCCTCCAGTTCGATCGGCCCCTTGCTCGCGCCGTCCGCGCCCACGTACCAGTATCCAGCCATTGCGGCCCCCTCGCTCAACCCCGAGCGCAGCATGAAACGCTTGTGCGCATTTGCAAAGGGATAGTCGCTCGCGGTCGTCGCATGCGCGGGCTAAGCTCGCCGCCGCCGGGAGGACCAATGACCATCGAAATCCAGACATGCGCCGACGTCGCCGATCTGCGCGCCTCCATGTCCTCGATCTGGCACTATTTCGGCCTGCCGCCGACGGACGAGGCGGTCGGCAATTTCGCGGCCCTGGTCGGACCGGAACGCGCCTTCGTGGCGCGGGACGGCGGCGCGGTCGCCGGCGGTTCCTGTTCCTTTCCGATGGAGCTGACGACGCCCGGCGGACGGGTGAAGGCCGCCGGCGTCACCATGGTCGGCGTGCAGCCGACGCATCGCCGGCGCGGCGTGCTGACCGCGATGATGCGCCGCCAGATTGACGATTGCCGGGAACGCGGCGAGCCGGTCGCCTATCTCTGGGCGTCGGAAGAACGCATCTACGGGCGTTTCGGCTACGGGCTGACCGCCCTCTCCGCCGACGTCGAGTTTTCACGCGACAGATCCGAGTTTTTCACCAAGGCGCCGACCCCTGGCCGCGTGCGGCTCGTCTCGCTCGCGGAGGCGCTGGAGCCCGTGCGGGCGATCTATGCGCAGGTCGCCGCCGCGCGCCCCGGCATGTTCGCCCGCTCGGACCAATGGCTGAAGCGCCGCACGCTCGCGGACGCCGCGTGGATGCGGGCGGGCGGCGGCGAACTGGTCTGCGCGCTGCTCGAGATCGACGGCAGGCCCGCCGCCTACGCGCTCTATCGCTTCGACGCGAAATGGGAGCGCGGCGGCGTGCCCGCGGGCGTCGTGCGCGTGGTCGAGGCGATGGCGACGACGCCCGACGCCATGCGCGCGATCTGGCGCTACCTGCTCGACCTCGACTGGTGCGCGACGATCAAGGCCGGCTTCCTGCCGGTCGACCATCCGCTGTTCCTGCTGTCCGCCGAGCCGCGGCGCATGCGAACCCAGTTGCGCGACGGCTGTTTCGCCCGGCTGGTCGATGTCGGAGCGGCGCTGTCTGCGCGAGCCTATGGGCCGGGCGAGATCGTGATCGAGATTTCCGACGCCTTCTGTCCGTGGAACGCGGGACGTTGGCTCGTGCGCGATGGCGGCGCGGCGCGCACGGAGCGCGCGACGGATATTTGCTGCGACGTATCCGCGCTGGCCTCCGCCTGGCTCGGCGGATTCTCGTGGGCGCAGCTCGCGGCGTCGTCACGCGCGAAAGTTGCAAGCGAAGAGGCGATCGCGCGCGCCGACCGCGTGTTCGAGCGCCGCGGGGCGCCGTGGGTTCCGGAGATTTTCTGAGGGCGGCGGCCGCCGTTCACCGCGTCCGCATCCGCCCTCTCGCCTCGCGCGCCAACCTGCACTAACCTGCCCGCATCGAACGACCGGACCGCGCACAGACGCCGCCGGCCCATGGAGGAAAATGATGACAGAGGGCGCGGGCGCGCAGGCGCGCGAGGATTCGCATTCCACTTCCGGCGGCGCGGGGGGCGCCGGCCGGGCCATTCCGATCGACCGCTCGATCGGCGCCGAACATCCGCGCCTCGCCAGCGCCGCCGATGTCGAGGCCTTCGAAAAAATCCCCTACGCCGAACGCATCGCGGCCGCGAGCACCTACGACGCGATTAAGCTCGGGGCCTCCGTCAATCCGAACGCGCCTGCGATCCAGTTCCTGGCCAACGCCAGCCACGAGGACGAACCGATCGTCATCAGCTATGCGCAATTCGTCGCGCGCGTGACGCAGACGGCGAACGCGCTGCACGAGCTCGGCGTCGGCCCCAACGACGTCGTCAGCCTCATGCTGCCGCTTCTGCCGCAGGCCTTCTTCACCCTGTTCGGCGCGGAGGCGGCGGGCGTCGCCAATCCCGTCAATCCGCTGCTCGAACCGCACCAGATCGCCGAAATCCTGGAAGCCGCCAACACCAAGGTCCTCGTCACGCTCGGCCCGACACCGGGAACGGACATCTGGGACAAGGTGATGAAGATCCGCGGCGGCCTGAAGAACCTCAAGGCGATCGTCGTCGTCGCCGGACCCGGCGACGAGGCGAATGGAATCTACGAATTCGACAGACTGGTGGCCAAGCAGCCGCACGACCGGCTCGTCAGCGGCCGCACGATCAGATCGGAAGACACCGCCGCCTATTTCCACACGGGCGGCACGACCGGCACGCCGAAGCTCGTGCGCCATACGCACGGCAATCAGGTCTACCAGGCCTGGGTCTGCAACCTCATGCTGAAGAGCGAGCCGGGAACAAACATCCTGTTCGGCATGCCGCTGTTCCACGTCGGCGGCTCGCTGACGCAGACGCTGTCGACGCTGGCCGGCGGCGGCTGCCTCGTCATCCTCTCGCCCGCCGGCTGGCGCAACCCGAATTCCGTGCGCAACATCTGGCCGCTCGTGCAGCGCTATCGCCCCGCCGTGCTCGGCTCGGTGCCGACCGTGCTCGCCGCGACGCTGGCCGTGCCCACGGACAGCTTCGATCTCTCGAGCCTGAAGATCGCATCGGGCGGCGGCTCGGCCATTCCGGTCGCCGTCTGCACGGCGCTGACGCAGCGCCACAACGTGCCGGTGCTGGAAGTCTACGGCATGACCGAGACATCGAGCGTGCATACGATCTCCTACGTCGACCGGCCGCTGCGGCTCGGCTCGGTCGGCCATCCCGTGCCCTATTCGAAGGTGCGCATCGTCAAGATCGACGCGGACGGCAAATACGCCGGCGATTGCGGGCCCAACGAGATCGGCGTCGTCGCGATGGCGGGACCGGGAGTCTTCACCGGCTACATGATGGATGAGCACAACAAGGGCGCCTTCATCGAGCCGGGCTGGGTCAATTCCGGCGACCTCGGCCGGATCGACGAGGACGGCTATCTCTGGATCACCGGCCGCGCCAAGGATCTCGTCATCCGCGGCGGCCACAATATCGACCCGGCGCCGATCGAGGACGCCCTGTTCGCCCATCCCGCCGTCGCGCTCGCGGCCGTCATCGGCCAGCCCGACGCCTATGCCGGCGAATTGCCGCTGGCCTACGTCCAGCTCAATCCCGGCGCCTCGGTGCAGCCGGGCGAGTTGGAGGACTGGGTGCGCGAGCGGACGCCGGAGCGCGCGGCGGTCCCCGTCGCCATCATTCCGATCGAGACCATGCCGCTCACCGGAGTCGGCAAGGTGTTCAAGCCGAGCCTGCGCTGGGACGCCGCGCAGCGCGTGTTCGAAAAGGCGCTCGCGCCGCTGAGGGACAAGGGCGTGAGCTACGCCATTGCCGTCGGCGCGCATGGCACGCACGGATCGATCGCGACCGTGACGGTCTCGGGCGTTCCGCAGGCGGAGCGCGGCATGGTCGAGCAATTTGTGCACGGCGCGCTCGACCCCTACGTCATGCGTCACGAGGTGAAATGGGCTTGAGCGGAGGCCCGCCCGAGCGGAACCGCGACCGCGGGCTTCGCGTTTCGAGGGCGTGAAAAGGAGCGCGCCCTGATGCTGAGCGAAGCCGACATCGACCGGAGCCTGCGCGAAATCGACGCCGTTCTCCTCGACGCCGGACCGAAGGCGACGATCGCCTTCGGCACGGAATTGTTCGCCGCGCTGGTGCGGCGGGGCCTCATCTGCGACCACTTGCCGGCGCCGATCGGAGAGGGGCCGACCGAGGTTCTCCATCCTTCGACGTTCCGCGAGACGCATCCCGCGCGGGTCGACACGCATCTCGGCAACGGCGCCTTCGCCGTGGGAGCTGGCGCGCGGGAAGGGTAAGCGGGCGCCCGAACGCCGGTTCCCGCACGCGGGCCGGCCGGTCGGCGGCGCCGGGGCGCAAAAGCCGTTTTTCCTTGCTTTTCGCCCCCGCCCCCGTGCTAGACAGCCCGCCGCACCGGAGTTTCCCATGCCCGAAGTCATCTTCACCGGCCCTGCCGGCCGTCTCGAGGGACGTTTTCATCCCTCCAAGACGCGCGGCGCGCCGATCGCCATCATCCTGCACCCGCACCCGCAGTTCGGCGGCACGATGAACAACCAGATCGTCTACAATCTCTACTACGCCTTCGCCGAACGCGGCTTTTCCGTGCTGCGCTTCAACTTCCGCGGCGTCGGCCGCTCGCAGGGCGCGTTCGACCACGGCCAAGGCGAACTCTCGGACGCCGCCGCCGCGCTCGACTGGGCGCAGTCGATCAATCCGGAGGCGCGCGCCTGCTGGATCGCGGGCGTGTCCTTCGGCTCGTGGATCGGCATGCAATTGCTGATGCGCCGCCCGGAGATCGAGGGCTTCATCTCCATCGCCCCGCCGGCCAACCGCTTCGACTATTCCTTCCTGGCGCCCTGCCCGTCGTCCGGCCTGTTCGTCCACGGCGACCAGGACCGCGTCGCGCCGATCAAGGAAGTGACGCCGCTGATCGAGAAGCTGAAGACGCAGAAGGGCATCGTGATCGAGCACGCGGTGGTCGAGGGCGCGAACCATTTCTTCGAGAACCGCATCGACCCGCTGATCGAGGAAGTCGGCGCCTATCTCGACAAGAGGCTGGGCAATCCGCCCCGCGTGGCCGTGCCGTCGCGGCGGGATTGAGGCATTTGGCGTTCGGCAGTCGAATGCCGACTGCCCAAAGCCGACCGCCTACTTGAACGCCTCGTCCACCGGAGTCTGCATCGCCAGCGCCAGCCGGTTCGTTTCCGCAGCCATCCCCACCACGCCGATCAATTCCATGAACTGCGGGTCCGTCATGCCTTTCGCGCGGGCGGCGGCGGTGTGGGAGCGGATGCAATATTCGCAGGATTGCGCGACCGAGACGGCGATGTAGATCATCTCCTTGGTCAGCGGGTCGAGCGCGCCTGGCGCCATGACCTGTTTCGCGCTCTCCCACGTGCGCTTCAAGAGCGCGGGATCGTGCGCCAGCGTGCGCCAGAAATTGTTGACGAAATCGGTTTTGCGCGTCGCGCGGATATCGGCGAAGACCTCGGCCGCCTGGGCTGAGAGTTCGTGGTCCTGGAGAAGTTTCACGGCGCTCATCGGACGTTCCTCATCGACCGCGAGCCTTCAGGCTCGCTGAAAACGACGCGAGCCCGAAGGCTCGCGGTCCGGCGTCACGGCTCCGCCAGCACGCCGCCGGTCATCGGCGCGGCGACGCCCGTGGTCGTCGGATAGGTGTAGGGCAGACCGCGCTTGGAGCGCACCGCCAGATAGGCGAAGGCCTGCGCCTCCATCGAATCGGCCGACCAGCCGCAGACGTCGGCGGTCGTCACCTTGCAGGGCAGGCGCTGGACGAGTTCGCGCACGAGGATCGGATTGCGGGCGCCGCCGCCGCAGACGATCAGGGTTCGGGGCGGTTGCGGCAGCAGCGGCATCAGCCGCCCGACCGAGGCGGCGGTGAAGGCCGTGAGGGTCGCGGCCGCATCCTCCAGCGCGAGATGCTCGACCGCCAGCCGCGCGAAATTGTTGCGGTCCAGCGATTTCGGGGGCTTCAGGTCGAAGAAGGGATCGTCGAGCAGACGGGCGAGCGCGGCCTCGTCGACCTTGCCGCGCGCCGCCGTGTGGCCGTGCCGGTCCATCGGCTGGCCGACGCGGGCGAGCATGAGGTCGTCGAGCAGCGCATTGCCGGGGCCGGTGTCGCAGGCGATCGGATCGAACCCGTCGTCGACGTAGGTGACATTGCCGACGCCGCCGACGTTGAGCAGCGCCAGCGGCCCGGGGAAATTTCCCTCCTTGCCGCCCAACTGGACGAGCGCGCGGTGGAAGACCGGCACGATCGGCGCGCCCTGCCCGCCCGCCGCCACGTCCGCCGCGCGGAAATCGTAGACGGTCGCGACGCCCAGCCGCCGCGCCAGGGCCGCGCCGTCGCCGATCTGGATGGTGAGCCGCTGCTTCGGCCGGTGCAGCACGGTCTGGCCGTGGAAGCCGACGAGATCGATGTCCGAGGCGGCCAGGCCCTTGTCGACGAGAAACCGCTCGACCGCCTCGGCGTGCCGGGCGGTCACCATCTCCTCGGCCGCCGCAACCGCGCCGACGGCCGTCCCGCGCGCGTCGAGACCCGCCGCCTCGTCGAGCGCGGCGCGCAGCAGCGCGCGGTCCTTGTCCGAATAGGGTTGGAAGCCGGTCGCGCCAAAGGTGACGACGGCGTCGCCGTCGGTCTCGACGAGCGCGACGTCGACGCCGTCCATCGACGTGCCGGACATCAGGCCTATGGCTCGGTAGAGGGTCAAGATTCGCAAGCCTCCCGCGCGTCAGCCTTACCGGGCCGGGCGGCTCGCGCAAAGGGCCGTGGACGCCGGGGGCGCTTTCGCCGCAGACTGGCGGTCCATGCGAATGCGGAGACATCCATGAAACTGTCGTTCCACGGCGCCGACCAGGATGTCACCGGCTCCTGCCATCTCGTCGAAGCCGCCGGCAAACGGGTCCTGATCGACTGCGGCATGTTCCAGGGCGGCGCGGAAGAACGCGCGCTCAACAAGCGTGATTTCGGCTTCGATCCGCGTGAAATCGACCTGATTCTCCTGACGCACGCCCATCTCGACCATTGCGGGCGCATTCCGCTGCTGGCCAAGCGCGGCTTTCGCGGCGAGATCGTCTGCACGCCGCCCACGCGCGAACTCGCCCGTCTGGTGATGCTGGACGCCGCGCGCCTGCAGGAGGAAGACGCCCACCGCGCCATGCGCAAGGCCGCGCGCTGGGAGCCGAAAGGCGCGGAGGAGCAGCCGCTCTACGATCTCGAGGACGCCATGGCCGCACTCGACCTGTTCGGGCGCATCGTCGATTACGGCGAGACGGTCGAACTGGGGCCGAACCTGCGCGCGACCTACAGCAACGCCGGCCATATTCTGGGCTCGGCCAGCGTGCTGGTGGAATGCGACGAAGGGGCCTCCACAAAACGCATCGCCTTCTCCGGCGACCTCGGCGATCCCGGCCGCGCGCTGCTCGACGACGCCGCGCCGCCGAAGGCCGCCGACGCGGTCGTCATGGAATCGACCTACGGCGATCGCGACCACCGGCCGCTCGAGGCCTCGATCGAGGAATTCTACGAGGCCATCGCCGAAATCCGCGGGCGCGGCGGCAATGCAATCATCCCGACCTTCGCGCTCGAACGCGCGCAGGAGCTTCTGTACTACCTGAAGCTCGGACTGCTGCAGAACAAGCTGCCTCCGGACATCCAGATCTTCGTCGATTCGCCGATGGCGATCTCGGCGACCCAGATCGCGCAGAAATCGTCGCGCTACCTGCGCGCCGACATCGCGGCGATGCTGGCGGCCAACGACGATCCGTTCACGCCGCCGCGCCTGCGCTTCACCAAGCTCAGCCGCGATTCGATGGCGATCAATTCGATCGCCTCGGGTGCGGTGATCATGGCGGGGTCCGGCATGGCGACCGGCGGGCGCGTCCTGCACCACCTGCGCCGCAATCTCGCGCGCCCGGAATGCGGCGTGGTTCTCGTCGGCTTCGCCAGCAAGGGCACGCTGGCGCGCCAGATCATCGACGGAGCGCCGGAGGTTCACATTTTCGGCGAGCGCGTACCCGTTCGCGCCAGCGTCCACACGATCAACGGCTTTTCCGCCCATGCGGGCCGTTCCTCGCTGATCGCCTGGCGCAACAGGATCGCCGCGCCGCGGACCTTCCTCGTCCACGGCGAACTGCCGGCCATGCAGGCGCTCGCGGGCGCCCTGCCGGGCGAGGTCGCGCTGCCGAAGATCGGCGATCAGACCGACATCTGACTATTTCAATGCCCTGACGGCGGCCAGGACGGCCCCGGCGTGGCCGGCGACCTTGACCTTCGGCCAGATGTCCCGGATCACGCCCTTGCCGTCGATCAGGAAGGTCGTGCGCTCGACGCCCATATACTTGCGGCCGTACATGCTCTTTTCCTTCCACACGCCATAGGCCTGCAGCACGGCCGTGGATTCGTCGGAGAGCAGGGCCACGGCGAGATCGTGCTTGGCCTTGAACCGGTCGTGCCGGGCCGCGCTGTCTGGCGAGACGCCGACCACCGCCGCGCCGGCCCCCTCGAAATCCCCGGCCGCGGCCGAAAAGTCCCTCGCCTCCTGCGTGCAGCCCGTGGTGTCGTCCTTCGGGTAGAAATAAAGGACCAGCTTGCGTCCCTGGAAGTCGGCGAGCCTGGCCCTGCCGCCGCCGTCCCGCTCCAGATCGAATTCGGGCGCCTTCGCGCCGACCGACGGCATTTGCGCCATTCGCCTTCCTTTCGTCCCATTGAGCCGCCAAACGAACGAAGCATTTTCGCCGGTTCGCGCGTTCGTGCGGCGCATCTTATAGTGCGGCTTCGAGTCGCGGCCCAGCTCAGGCCAATCGAGCCGCGCTGGCTCGGCTGCGCGAAGCCTTGGAAGCCCTTGGCCCACATTCGGACGATACAGGGAGGCGCCATCTGTCTTTCGCCGAGAAATCGGTTGCTTTGCGCCGCCTGTCGGCGGACGCCGGCGCGGCGGCGCGGGACGCGCTGAAGTCGCGCCTGTTGCGGCGCGGGCTGTTCGTCGTCGGCTGGGCGACGGTCGGTTGCGCGTTGATCGCGGCGGCCGCCTTCGCGGCGCTGCTCGTGCGGCTGCAATTCGGCCCGATCGAGGTCGATGCGCTCGGCGCGCGGGTGGCGACGGCGCTCGGCGAGCGGTTCGACGGCGTGCAGTTCACCTTCGGCGCCACCCGCATCGCCCGCACCGAACATGGGCCGACGATCACGGTCGACCGCCTGCAGGCGGTCTCGGAGGGCCGAACGATCGTCGAGGCGCCGCGCGCGGAACTCTCGCTCGATCCTGTCGCCTTGCTGCGCATGCGGGCGATGCCGCGCCGGCTGGAAGTCTTCGATCTCGTCGTGCGCCTGCTGGTCCTGCCGGACGGCGCGCTGGCGATTTCCGCCGGCGCGCAGAACGCGGACGCCGTCGTCGTCACCCGCCCGGCGGAGCCGTCGCCGGCGACGCCTGCGCCGCAGACCGAGGACAAGCCGCGCCGCTCCGCGATCCTGCGCGAAGCCACCGGCGCGCTGCGGGCCTTCTTCGATCTGGCGACGAGCCCGCTTTCGCCTCTCGCCGATCTGCGCCTGGTCGCCGTCCGCGGCGGCAAGCTCGTCGTCGACGACCGCACGGCCGACCGCTCGACGACGTTCGACAATCTCGACATGGCTTTCGAGAAGACGTGGCGCGCGACCTCGTTCAGCCTTCGCGCCGCGGCGCCGAACGGCGAATTCGTGGCGCTCGCCAAGGCCAGCGGCACGCCCGACACCGAGCGGCGGCTCGACGTCGAGGTGAAAGGCGTGTCGATGGACGAGATCGCGCTTGTCGCCGGCGCGCGCCGTCAGCTCGTCGAGAGCGACGCGAGCCTCTCGTTCCAGCTCAAGTTCATGCTCGGCGCCAATCAGGAATTGCGCGAGGCGTCGGGCCGCGCGCTGGTCGGCCCGGGCTACCTGCGGCTCGAGGATCCCGATCACGAGCCCCTGTTCTTCGACGAGATAACCGGCGCCTTCCGGTGGGATCCCGCCGACCAGAAGATCGTCGTCAGCCCCGTGCAATTCTTCGCCGGCGAAACGCAGTTCGTGATGGAGGGCGCCCTGCATGCGCCGCCGCGATCCGACCAGGGCTGGCGGGTCGCGCTCGGCCTCGCCAAGCCCGGCGGCTTCGCGGCGGAGCGGCCGGGCGAGAAATTCATGACGATCGAGAAGGCGAGCCTCGACGGCCGGCTGTTCCTCGAGGACAAGCGTTTCGACATCGCCCGCGTCGAACTCGTCGGGCCGGAGGTCGCGGCGGCGGCGACCGGCGCCTTCGACTGGGTGAACGGCGCCCATGTCCGGCTCGGCGTGTCGACGGGCAAGATGCCGCTGCGCGCGCTCTTTCGCGTCTGGCCGAGCATGATGGGCGCGCCGGCGCGCACCTGGCTGATCGGCCACGCGAATGGCGGCACGATCGAAAGCGCGAAGCTCAGCATCGACTTCGACAAGAACGCGCTGACCGCGATGCGCTTCGACCGGCCGCCGCCCGACGAATCGCTGCAGATGGAATTCCAGCTCAGCGGCGTGTCGGTGACCGCCGTGCGCGGCGTGCCCGACATCGTCGGCCTCGACGGCGCCGGCAGGCTGACCGGCCGCTCGGCGTCGTTCAAGGCGAGCGGCGGCGCGATCCAGACCGGACCGGGACGCAGGCTGAACCTCGCGAACGCCTCGTTCTCGCTGCCCTACAACGATGGCGGCGGCGCGACGCCTGCACGAGTCGAGACGCGCGTCGCCGGCTCGGTCGACGCGGTCTCGGAACTGCTCGCGCGCGAGCCGATCCGCGACGTCGCGGCCATGCCGCTCGATCCCAATTCGCTCAAGGGCCAGGTCGACGGCCAGTTGCGCGTCGATTTCAAGATCGGCGCGAACGCGCGCGGCGACGACGTGAAGGTCTTCGTCAATGCGAACGTCTCGAATTTTGCCGCCGAGAAGCTGATCGGCAAGGAAAGGTTCGAGAACGGCGCGCTCACCGTCGTCGGCGATCCGACGGGGCTGCGGGCGAACGGCAGCGGCCGCATCTTCGGCTCCCCGGCGACGCTCGACCTGCGCAAGGACGTCGGCAAGCCGGCCTTCGCGACCCTGTCCGCCACGATCGACGACGCCGCGCGCGCCCGGTTCGGCATCGAGCCCGCGGGCGTCGCCGGCCCCGTCGGCATGAAACTGTCGGCCAAGCTGGACAATGGCGAGACGGAAGCCAACGTCGAACTCGACCTGACGCGGACGGCGATCGAAAATCCCATCCCCGGCCTCGTGAAACCGGCCGGGCGGCCGGGACGCGCGAGCTTCCTGATCGTCCATCGCGAGAAGTCCACGCGGATCGACAATCTGGCGGTCGAGGCCGGCGGCGCGTCCGCCAGGGGCGCGATCGAACTGTCGCCGCAGGGCGAGGTGCAGATGGTCAGGCTGTCGCAGGCGCGGCTGTCGCCCGGCGACGACATGCGCGTCGACCTGCAGCGCTCGGGCGATTTCTATCGCGCCACCGTGCGCGGCGTTTCGATCGATGCGCGTCCCTTCATCAAGTCGGTCAACCAGACCGGCGGCGGGTCGCAGAAGAGCGCCGATTTCGAACTCGATCTGAAGTCGCCGATCCTCACGGGCTTCTCGAAGCAGGCGCTGACCAATGTCGATCTGAAGATGACCCGCCGGGGCGGCGCAATCCGACAGCTCACGGCCAGCGGGCAGTTCGGGCGCGGCGCCGTCTCGCTGCGCATGACCACGGGCGACGGCGGCCGGCCGCAGATCGACATCGGCAGCAGCGACGCGGGCGCGCTGCTCGCCTTCGCCGACATCTATTCGCGGATGGAGGGCGGCGCGCTGAACGCGATCATGAGCCAGGAGCCGGCCGGCCTCGTCGGCACGGTGAAGATCCGTTCGTTCAACCTGCGCGACGAACCGGCGCTGCGCAGGCTCGTCGCCGAAAGCGCGCCGCGCGCCGAAACGCCGGGAGGCGCGCGCGTCGATCCGGCGCTCGTCGGCTTCGATCGGCTGCAGGTCGTCTTCCTGCGCAGCGGCGGGCACATGACCCTGCGCGACGGCGTGATGAACGGGCCGAACATCGGCCTGACCGTCGAAGGCAGCGTGGATTCGGACCGCAACGTCATCGCGCTCAACGGCACTTTCGTGCCGGCCTACACGGTCAACAATTTCTTCTCGAAAATCCCGGTGGTCGGGATGCTGCTCGGCGGCGGCTGGAACGAGGGCCTGTTTGCGCTCAACTACAAGGTGACCGGCAGGGCCAATGCGCCGCAGGTCTCGGTCAATCCATTGTCGGTGGCGCCTGGCTTCCTGCGCAAGATATTCGGCGTGCTCGACAATGTGGGCGACCAGCCGCAACTGCCCGCAGTTCCCCGCACGCGCGATGACCCGGCGGGACGATAACGCGCGCCCGCCCGAGGCGCGCGGGCAAGAACGTCTGCACTCAAGTCATGTTGTGCGCCATCTCGACTACCGCGCCTTCAGCAGCACATGCTTCTTCTTGCCGAGCGACAGTTTTATCGCGCCGTCGCGCATGTCGGCGGCGCGCAGCACGCCGCGTTCGTCGGACACGGGGGCATCATTCACGCGCAAGCCGCCGCCCTTGATCTGACGCCGCGCCTCGCCGGTCGAGGCGACGAGGCCGGCCTGCACGAAGGCGGT
>JBDHTL010000088.1:0-15607 GCA_039808645.1 Rhodoblastus sp.
GACGGCGCGCGGCGCGCGCGACGTCGGCGCGGTGACGACGAGCGCCGGCACGGCCGAGACGCCGGACGGGGTCTGGGCATGGGCGGCGGGCGCGAGCGCCGCGAATGAAAAAGCCCAGAGAAACGCGCGCGCGGAGACGCTGCGCAACAAAGCGACCGAAAGCATGTCGAACTCCGAAGGCCGTGGGACGGGCGCGCAGGCGCCGCCTTCGTCGAAATCAGCGATTCCCGGGAATCGCGCCGAAGGACGCGCAGGGCGCCCGGATGCGCCAAACCACGGCGCGATCGCGCCGTCAGTCCGAACGACAGGGGTTCAGGCGAGCGGAGGGCCGCGCGAGGTCGGCCCGCGCCGCCACGCCGGAGAGAATTGCCCCGCCGGGTCGATCCAGTAAGCAAGGCGCTGCGCATGCCGGGTCGGCCCGTCGATCTGCGTCGGCGGGACGAGGCCCGGCGCATGGGACAGCGCGCAGGCGTCGCAATGGCCCGCGGCGGCGCCTTGCCGCCCGTCCTGGTCATGGCCGGTCAGGCAGAGGTCCGGCAGCGTGCCGTCGGGCAGCGCATAGGCCGCCATCTCGATCGCGGAATGCGCGCCCGCGACCGGCGCGACAGGCTTGTGCGCAAAGCCGAGCGTCGCCATCGTCAGCGCATAGAGCGCAACGACCCACAGATTCGCCCGGCTTTGTCGCAACCTTGGCAACATCAGGGCAGATAAGCCGCGCCCTCGCGCCAAGTCAATGCGGCGAATGTCGCGCCCTCCCGGCGGAACGGCTCGTCCGAAGAGCCGAATTGCAAGCCCGCACGCGGCATGTCAGGTGTTGCGAAGGGCAAGCGAAAGACGGACGCGCCATCGGCGACGCATCCGGGAGCGGGTGCTGATGACCGAGGCCGCCGACATCGCCGTTCGCGAATTCCGCCAGATCCTGATCTGGCCGCTGCAGCTCATGCCGCTGCAGGCCGGTTGCGGACTGGCGCACCATTGGGACTTCCTGGAGCGCGATCCCAATCGGACATGGGTGGAGCTCGATGACGAATTTCCAGAAGAGCCCGGGGAGTTCCAGGAGCGGCACTACCGCGAATTCGTCGCCTTCCTGCCGCACGTCCAGCGGTTCCTCTACGGCGAGCGCGCATCGCGGACAGGGCGCACAACCTATGGCGAGTCGCCGATCCGCATTTTCCGCCGCCCCGACGTGAAGAAGGCGCGTCTGCGCTTTCACGGAGAGGCGGAAGCGACCGAGGTCGATGTGGTCCACACCGATCTCTATTTCTTCTTCGATGTCGACGTGGCGATCCTCGTCGTCGAAATCGCCGCGCGCGACATTCCGCTGTCGCGGGCGCAGGACATGATCTATCGCTTCGGCCGCGCCTATCCGGCGGGGTGGAGCGAGGACGGCGCCGGCGTGAATTGCCCGGAACGCGTCGAATGGCTCGGCGCCGACGGGGCCATTCTCGCGGCCTCCGACTACCAGGCGCGCACGAAGTACCTGACCTCGGTCTGCAAGGATCAGGCGGCGGCCATCTCCTATCACTGGGAATATCTGCTCGCGCCCATGACGCTCAATCAGCGCGCGCAGATGGCGCCGGTGCGCTATCGGCAGCTCGAATTCCATCGCATGCCGATCATGGCGTGTCTCGCGGTCGACGATCCGCGCACGCTCACCCGCGCCGACTACATGCGCCTCGCCTTCGCCTCCGCGCCCGGCGCGCCGACCGACACGCCCTACGCGGCGGGATTCCTGTCGGATTTCGAGCAGCGCTATTGCTACGACCGCTTCTACGACCCGCTGCGCGGCGACAGTTGGACCAATACGCGCGTCTTGTGCAGCGGCCAGAGCTTCGTGGCGGTCGGACCGGCCGGCCGCTCGCTGTTCGTCGATCCCGAGCGCGGCTTTCTCTCGCAGTTCCGGCACCAGTATTTTCTGCTCGGCCTGATCGCGCACTTCCATCGCGCGGCGATCCTGATGCTGTCCGACCGGCTGGTCGCCACCGTCAGCCGGCTCGACATGGAGAACAACGCGTCCGTCAGCCAGTTCCGTCACGACATCCGCCTGACGCTGGAAACGTTCCTGCGCTTCACGCACCGCTATTATTTTTCGGAAATCTCCGATCAATTGCCGATGCGCGACCTCTTCCGCATGTGGGTCGGGCATCTCGGCACGGACCGGCTGTTCGCCGAATTGCGCGACGAACTCGGCGACATGTCGTCCTATCTCGAGACCGATCTTCTGCGCCGCCAGGCCAAGACCATCCTGCAATTGACCGTGACGACCCTGCTCAGCCTCATCGGCACGGTCACCACGGGCTTCCTGGGCATGAACCTGTTCGCCCATGCCGACATGAGCGGGGCGGACCGGACGCTGATCTTCTTCGCCGTCCTGATCCCCACCACCCTGCTGCTGCTTTACACGGTCATGGTGTCGCGGCGTTTCGCGGAATTCCTGGACTCGCTCGCCGACGAGGGCGCGACCTGGCGCGAAAGACTGGGCGCCTTCGTATCGGTATGGCGACGGGCCAGGCGCTGAGCTTCCCGCGGAGCCGCAAGCGCGGTCGCGCCGCATTTCAAGCCCGCGATCGGAAATTTAATTAATCGCTTAAAATTTGCTTGCGTCCGTCCGGCGTTTGGTCGATGGTGCGGCGGCGTAGGGCAAGATTGTGCGACAGTTTTGAGCTGAACATTCGTCGCCCCGCGCAAAAAAAGAACTTGCCGAAAAATCGGCAGACACAGGGGAGGAGAATGCTCGACTTCGTCCAGCAGACGATCAGCGGAGTTGCGGTTGGCTGCGTCTACGGGCTGATCGCGCTCGGTTTCGTCCTCATCTACAAGGCCACGGAAGTCGTGAATTTCGCGCAGGGCGAACTCATGATGCTCGGCGCCTTCCTCTCCTTCACGTTCATCTCCTCGCTCGGCCTCAACTACTGGCTGGGCTTTGCGGCCTGCGTCGTCTGCACGGCCGTGCTCGGCATGGTCATGGAACGGCTCGTCGTCCGGCCGATCCTCGGCTACCCGCAATTCTCGATCGTCATGGCGACCATCGGCCTCGGCATGGTGCTGCGCGCGCTCGCCGGCATGTTCTGGGGCACCGACGACCTGCGAATCGAGACGCCTTTTTCCAAAGGCGTGGTGCGCATGGGACCGCTGGTGATCGCAGCCGACAGCCTGTCGATCATCGTCGCGACGGCCCTGCTCTGCGTGATCCTCTACGCCTTCTTCCGCTTCACGCGCATGGGCGTCGCCATGCAGGCGGTCTCGCAGAACATGCTGGCGGCCTATTACATGGGCATTCCGGTCAAGCGCATGTTCGCCGCGATCTGGGCGATCTCGGCCATGGTCGCGACCACCGCCGGCATCCTGCTCGCGCCGATCACCTTCATTCACGCCAATCTCGGCTTTCTGGGGCTCAAGGCCTTTCCGGCGGCGGTGCTCGGCGGATTCACGTCGATCCCCGGCGCGCTCGCCGGCGGCGTCATCATCGGCGTGGTCGAAACGCTTTCGGGCTTCTACCTGCCGGAAGGGTTCAAGGACATCGCCGCCTACGTCGTGCTGCTCGCCGTTCTCCTCCTGCGTCCGCAAGGCCTGTTCGGCGGCGCGGCCCTGAAGAAGGTCTGATCCTATGGCCTTCAAGATCCGCACCGGCTACGAGGGCGACCTCGGCCTCTTCAAGACGCCGCAATCGATCGCGTCCTACGCGGCGCTTCTGCTGATCCTGTGCGCCGCGCCCTTTCTCGTCGGCTCGTATTTCCTCAGCCAGATCGTGTTCGTGCTGATCTACACGATTGTCGGCATCGGCCTCGTGCTGCTGTCGGGCTACGCCGGGCAGACGTCGATCGGCCACGCGGCGTTTCTCGCGATCGGCGCCTATATCGCCGCCAACGCCGCCAAGTTCGGCGTGCCGATCTACATCTACCTGCCGGCGGCGGGATTGCTCACCGGCCTCGTCGGCTGGCTGGTCGGCCTGCCGGCGCTGCGCCTGCATGGCATCTATCTCGCCATCGCCACCTTCGCATTCGCGCTGATCGTCGAGGAAATCCTCGCCCGCTGGGAGACGGTGACGCACGGCAACGAAGGCCTGATGGTCAAGCCGGCCGCGCTGTTCGGCAAGCCGCTAGGCGAGTGGGGGCTCTACTACCTCTGCATTCTCGTGACGGTCTTCGTCGTCGTCATCGCGGTCAACGTCATCCGCTCGCCGACCGGGCGCGCCTTTCTCGCGCTGCGCGACAGCGAGACGGCGGCGCGCAGCATGGGCGTCGATTCCGCGCGCTACAAGACATTCGCCTTCGCCCTGTCGGCAGGCATGACCGGGCTTGCCGGCGTGCTCTACGCGCACAAGCTGTCCTTCATATCGCCCGAGATGTTCACGCTCGCCCTGTCGATCGAATTCGTGATGATCATCATCATCGGCGGCATCGCTTCGCTGCGCGGGGCGGCGCTGGGCGCCGTCTTCATGATCATGGTCGATCCGCTGCTCGTGCTGGTGAAGGACAAGCTGCCCGTCGCGATCGGGGCGCTCACCGGCTCGGCGGCGGCGCAGGACAAGGCGAGCGTGCTGCTCGCCACGCCCGGCGTCAAAAGCCTGATCTTCGGCCTGATCATCATCTTCTTCATCATCTACGAGCCGATGGGCCTCGACGGCCGCTGGATGAAGATGAAGACCTGGTTCCGGCAATTCCCGTTCTACCGGCCGGCGACGTTCCGCCGCCAGAAGATGTACCTGAAGTCGGAGCGCGGCCGATGACCTACTTCGCGCTCGACAACGTCTCGATCCAGTTCGGCGGCCTGAAGGCGGTCGACGGCGTCTCCTTCGACGTCGCGAAGGGCGAGATCTTCACGATCATCGGCCCGAACGGCGCCGGAAAGACCACGCTCTTCAATCTCATCAGCCGCCTCTACAACGTGACGGGCGGCAAGATCGTCTTCAAGGACGAGGAGATCACGCAGCTCAACGCGCAGCAGATCGCGGGCCGCGGCATCGCGCGCACGTTCCAGAACATCGAATTGTTCGACAATGCCTCCGTGCTGCAGAACCTGCTCGTCGGCCGGCATCGCCATTCGACGACGAAATTCTGGGAGGACCTGTTCTTCCTGCCCAAGGTGCAGCGCGAGGAGGTCGCGCATCGCCAGGCGGTCGAGGAAGTCATGGATTTCCTGCGCCTGCAACGCTACCGCGACACGCTGATCGCCGGCCTGCCCTACGGCGTGCGCAAGGTGGTGGAAGTCGGCCGCGCGTTGAGCATCGGACCAGAAGTGCTGTTGCTCGACGAGCCGTCCTCCGGCCTGAACGTCGAGGAAACGTCGCGCATGGCGGAGTGGATTCTGGAGATCAACCGCCGCCTCGGCATCACCATCCTCATGGTCGAGCACGACATGTCGCTGGTCAGCCGCGTCTCGGACCGCGTGCTGGCGCTCAACTACGGACGCATCATGGCGACCGGCACGGCGCAGGAAGTGCAGAGCCATCCCGATGTCGTCGCAGCCTATCTGGGAGCGTGAGGGATGAGCGAGCCGATCCTCCGCCTCGCCAACGTCGAGAGCGCCTACGGGCCGATCACCGCGATCCGGGGCGTCAGCCTCGAAGTGCCGCGTGGAAAGATCGTCGCGGTGCTGGGCGCCAACGGCGCCGGCAAGACGACGATCCTGAAGACGACATCGGGCGTGCTCGATCCAGTCACCGGCGTCGTCGAGCTCGAAGGCCGGCGCATCCAGGGCATGGCGCCCGACGCCATCGTCGCGCTCGGCATGAGCCATGTGCCTGAGGGACGCGAGGTCTTTCCGTTCCTGTCGGTGCGCGACAACCTGCGCATGGGCGCCTATCTCCGGCGCGACGGCGACGGCGTGGCCGCCGACCTCGACAAGGTCTACGATTATTTCCCCGTCCTGCGCGAACGGCGCGACCAGCCCGCCGGCCTGCTTTCGGGCGGCCAGCAGCAGATGCTCGCCATTTCCCGCGCCCTGATGAGCCGGCCCCGGGTGCTGCTGCTCGACGAGCCTTCGCTCGGCCTCTCGCCGCTTCTGGTCAAGGAAATCTTCACGATCGTGCGCCGCCTGAACAAGGAGGAAGGCGTGTCGATCCTGCTCGTCGAACAGAACGCCAAGGTCGCGCTGGAGACCGCCGACTACGGCTATGTGCTGGAGGTCGGGCGCGTCGTCATGCACGACACGAGCGAGGCGCTGATGAATTCCGACGAAATCCGCGAATCCTACCTCGGCGTCCATGCCGGGGATTCGCGCGGCCGAACCCGGCGCGAACGCGCGAGGGTCGCGCCATGAACGCCACGGCGAAGACGCCCGGCGTCGCGGCCGACGACGCGGGCCTGCCGGGCCTCGTGCTCGCGCGCGCGATCGCCGAACCCTTCCGCACGGCGCTGCGCGTCAAGCGACTCGGAATCTGGCGGGAGACGGACGGTGCGGCGCTCGCGCGCGCGATCGCGGATTGCGCGGCTGGCCTCGGCGAGATCGGCTTGAAGGCCGGCGACGTCGCGGGAATTCTCGCCGCGCCAAGTCCCGAATGGCTGATCTGCGATCTCGCCATTCAGTCGGCAGGCGCCGTCGCTGCCGGCTTCCACGCCGAATCCGCGCCTGGCGAACTCGGCGCGCTCGTTGCGCGCTGCGGCGTGCGCATACTCGTCGTCGACACGCTCGCCGCGCTCGAAGCCGCGCTCGACCTGCGCGACGCGATCCCCGCCATCGCGAAGATCGTCTGTTTCGACGCCGCGGCGGCTGCGGAAATCGGAGACGAGAACGTGATCGCCTACGAGGCGCTGCTCGCGAAGGGCGCGGCGTCCACAAGGCGCGTCGACGCGCCGTGGCGCAACGCGCAAGGCGCGGCGCTGGCCGCGATCATGCCGACGTCCGGCCTGTCCGCGCCGTCGAAGGCGGCGCAATTCACGCATGACGCATTGCGCGCCGCCGTCGAGGCCGCCCTCTCGCTCGTCGACTTGCGCGCGGGCGAAGAACGCCTGTCGCTGATGCCGGCGAGCCACGCCTTCGAGCGCGTGTTCGGCTTCTACGCCTGCGTTGCGGCCGGCGTGACCGTCAATTTCCCCGAAAGCGCGGAAACCGTCCCGGAGAATCTGCGCGAATTGCAGCCGCAGATCGTATCGGGGGCGCCGTCCCTGTGGAGCGGCTTCGCCCGAACCCTGGCGCAGGCCAGCGCGGGCGCGACACGGCTGCAACGGCGGATGTTCGAAAGCGCGATGCAAGGTCCGGGCCCGCTCGGCGGCTTCATCCTGCGCAAGGTTCGGCGCGACCTCGGCCTGTCGCGCGTGCGGATCGCGCTGTCGGCCGGCGCGCCGCTGTCGCCCGGCGTCGCGCAGCGGCTGGAGGCGCTCGGCGTTCCCGTCGCCGACATCTATTCCGTGACGGAAGTCGGCGGCGCGATCGCGATCGCGGCCGGGCGGCCGCGCGAATTCACGATCGCGCGCGGCGCCGCGTTCGAGATCGACGCGAAGGGCCGCCTGCGCCTGCGCTCGGCGGCGTTATGCGCTTCGTTCGCCGGCGGCGCGCCGCGCGGCGGCGATTTCCTGGAGGCCGGCGACGTGGCGGAAGCCTGGGCGAACGGCTTCGCGCTGCGCGGCGCGCACGACGCCGCGATCGGCGCGCAATCCGCCTGGCCGGTGGAAGACGCGCTGGCCGCCTCGCCCTACATACTGGCGGCCGTCGTCAGCGGCGACGCGGCCGAACGGCTGTCGGCCGTCGTCTTCGCGGACTACGACACGGTCGTTCGTCACGCGCAGGCCAACGCCATTCCCTTCACGCATTACAAGAGCCTGATGGAGGCCGACGAAATCCGCGCGCTGATCGCAAACGAGGTGGCGCGGACGACGGCCGGGCTCGACGGCGCGCGCGTCGTGAACGTCACGATCGCAGACCGCGCGCTCGCGCCGGGCGATCCCTTGCTCGGCCCGGCGGCCAACCTCCGCCGTCGTCTCGTTCACACGTCGTTTTCGGTACGGGGAAGCTGACAGCTTCGAACAGGGAGAGAACATAGAATGAGGAAACTTGCTCTTGCATTCGGTATGAGCGTCGCGGCGTGCGCGCTGACGGCGGCGCCCGCTCTCGCGCAGTTCAAGACGCAGGGCGTGACCGACACCGAGATCGTCGTCGGCACGCACATGGACCTGTCGGGACCGATCAAGTCCTGGGGCATTCCGGCTTCCAACGGCGCGAAGCTCGCCGTCGAGCAGATCAACGCCGCGGGCGGGATCAACGGCCGCAAGCTCCGCTACATTCTCGAGGACGACGCCTACGATCCAAAGAAGGCGGTGCTGGCGACGCAGAAGCTGATCGAACTCGACAAGGTATTCTCGATCGTTTCGCCAATGGGCTCGGCGACGACGCTGGCGCCGCTGCCGATCGTGCAGGCGGCGGGGCTGACCAACCTCTTCTCGATCACGGCGGCGGAATTCACCTACGCGATGGATCCGAAGAAGCCGGAAGACCGGCTGAAGTTCAACATCTTCTCGCCGTACTACGACCAGGCGCGCGTCGGCATCAAATATCTCATCGAGAGCAAGAAGCCGAAGAAGGCCTGCATCATCTTCCAGGATGACGAGATGGGCAAGAACTTCACCGACGCTTTCAAAGATCAGCTCAAGGCGATGAACGTGCCGGAAGGCTCGATGGTGTCGTTCAAGCGCGGCGCCACGGACTTCTCCTCGCAGGTGGCGCGCCTGAAGGCTGACGGCTGCGACTTCGTCTCGCTCGGCTCGGTCGTGCGCGAATCCGTGGGCATTCTGACCGTGGCCGCCAAGAGCGACTACAAGCCGATCTGGGTCGCCTTCTCGCCGACCTACGTTCCCGATGTCGTCGATCTCGGCAAGGAACTGGCGGAAGGCCTCTATGGCGTCGGCCAGCTCGAAATCTTCTACGAGGACACCGCGACCGGCAAGGTCAAGGAATTCATCGACGCCTACAAGAAGATGTTCGGCGTGGCGCCCAACCTGCAGACGACGTCCGGCTACAACGGCATGATGACCTTCGCCCATTACGCCAAGCAATGCGGCAAGGCGCTGACGACCGATTGCCTGATCAACGCGATGGAGACCGGCGAGCCCTTCCAGGACATTTTCGGCCAGGCGCCGGTGAAGTTCTCGAAGACCAATCATCTGGGCGCCGAGGAACTCCTTGTCGCGCAGGTTCAGAACGGACGCTGGAAGGCGGTCGCGACGAAGCAGAAGTACAAGTAAGAGTTTCGCGCGGGCCGGCGCAGGCGTCGGCCCCGCAGCAACACGGGACATGCAGGACGGACCTGGCGCGGGCGACCGCGCCAGGTCCTTACGTCTCGGCTGCCCGATCTTCGGCGCCTCCACGTCCGGAAGGGCGCCGCGCGTCGGCACATCCCGCCGATTGTGCGCGATCGCGCACCAGTGAAGTGCTGATTGCGGCGATTAATGACGCCCGCCGCGTGACGTATCTCTGTGCGACATTCAAGCGGAGACGTCCCATGTCCAATGTTCTCGTCGTCAACAGCAGCATCCTCGGCGCCAATTCCGTATCGTCGGCGCTGGTCGCGCGCGCGGTCGCGGCGCTTCGCGACCGCGAGCCCGGTCTGAAGCTCGTCGCGCGCGATCTCGGCGCGACGCCCGTCCCGCATATCGACGGCGACGCGGCGACGGCATTGCGCGGCGAACCCGCCAATGACGCGCAGCGCGCCGCGCGCGCGCTGTCGGACGAATTGATCGGCGAAGTGCAGGCCGCCGACACGATCGTCATCGGCGCGCCGATGTACAATTTCGGAATCGCCTCGACGCTCAAGTCGTGGTTCGACCATGTGCTGCGCGCCGGCGTCACGTTCCGCTACACCGAAGCCGGCCCGGAGGGGCTTCTGAATGGCAAGCGCGCGATCGTCGTCGTGAGCCGCGGCGGCCTCTACAGCGAGGGCCCGGCGCAGGGGTTCGACTCGCAGGAGCCGCACCTGCGCACGCTGCTCGGCTTCATCGGCATAACGGACGTCGAATTCGTGCGCGCCGAGCGCCTGGCCTTCGGCCCCGACGCGCGGCAGGAGTCGATTGCCAGCGCCGAGCGGCATATATCCGACATGATCGGCGCCAGAGAGGCCGCCTGAACAAGCCGGCATGGGAGCGTAACGCGATGGGACTCCTCGTCGACGGCGTATGGCGCAACGAATGGTACGACACGGCGACGACCGGCGGGCGCTTCCAGCGTCCGCCGACGCAGTTCCGCGATCGCGTCGAGGCGGGCGGCCGGTTCGCCCCGGAAGCCGGGCGCTATCGCCTCTACGTGTCCTGGGCCTGTCCCTGGGCGCATCGCACGCTCGTCTACCGCAAGCTGAAGGGCCTCGAACAGGCGATCGACGTCACCTATGTCGAGCCGCTGATGCTCGAGAACGGCTGGGAGATCGCCGCAGGCGCCGATCCGCTCAACGGCGCGCGACGGCTGTGGGAAATCTACGTCAAGGCGGATTCCGGCTACACCGGCCGCGTCACCGTTCCGGTCCTCTGGGACGCCGCCCACGAGACGATCGTGAGTAACGAGTCCGCCGAGATCATCCGCATGTTCGACGCCTGGCCGGGCGCCCGCGGCCCCTTGCTGCGACCGCCGGAGCTCGCCGCCGCGATCGACGCGCTCAACGACGAGATCTATCCCGCGATCAACAACGGCGTTTATCGGGCCGGGTTCGCGACGACGCAGGCCGCCTACGAGGAAGCCTACGATCGGCTGTTCTCGACGCTCGACTCGCTGGAGGCGCGGCTGGCCGATCGCGCCTTCCTGCTCGGCGCGCATCCGACCGAGGCCGACTGGCGGCTGTTCACGACGCTCGTGCGGTTCGACGCGGTCTATCACGGTCATTTCAAGTGCAACCGCAACCGGCTCGCCGATTTCCCGGAGCTCTGGGACTACACGCGCGCGCTCTGCCAGGCGCCCGGCATCGCGGAAACCGTGCGTCTCGATCAGATCAAGACGCATTATTACGGCAGCCACCGCACGATCAATCCGACGGGAATCGTGCCCAAGGGGCCCGATATCGACTTCAGCGCTCCGGCGCGGCGAGCGACGTCGTGATCGGAGCCGGCGGCGCGGCGCGTCCCGGGAGACCGGCGTCCCAGTAGGGCTCCTTGCCGAGCGCATTGGCCAGATGGTCGACAAAGGTCCTGACCCTGTGCACATCGATGCGGCCCGGCGGCATCACCGCATAGACGCCGGCGTCGAGCGCGCGCCACTCCGGCAGGATGGGCGCCAATGCGCCCGAGCGCAGCGCCTCGTGCGCGATGAAGGTCGGCGCCAGAATGATTCCGAGACCGTCGAGCGCGGCCTGGAGCAGCACGTCGCCGTTGTTGCCGCGCAGCCGGCCGCGCACGCGCACGTCGACATGCTGGCCGGCCCGCACGAAGCTCCAGACGCCCTGGCGCGCGAGATAATCGTAGACGAGGCACTCGTGCTGCTCGAGCTCGGCCGGCGTCGACGGTTCGCCGCGCCTTTCGAGGTAGGCCGGCGCGGCGCAGAGAGCCATCTGCGCCGGGGCGAGATACCGGGCAAGCAGGCTCGAATCCTCGAGGCGGCGAATGCGGATGGCGACGTCGAAACCTTCCTCGACGATATTGACGACGCGGTCGTCGAGCATGAATTCCATCTCGATGTCGGGATAGCGCAGGAGGAATTCGTCGACGATCCGTCCGAGGTGACGTATGCCGAACGACATCGGCGCATTGACGCGCAGCACGCCGCGCGGGGCGGCCGCGCCGGACCTGATCTCCTCCTCCGCGCTGTCGAGCAGCCCGAACAGCGTGTCCGCCATCACGTGCAGCTTTCGTCCCGCCTCGGTCAGGCTCATCGAGCGCGTCGTGCGGTTGATGAGCTTGACGCCGAGCTCCGCTTCGAGACCGGAAACGCGCTTGCTGGCGATCGTGCGCGATATGCCGAGCTTATCGGAGGCGCGCGCGTAGCTGCCGAGCGCAGCGATCGTCGCAAAGGTCTTGAGAGCGTCGAGATCGCGAATCACGCAAAGCTCCGATGATCAGGCGTTCGCACGTTCAGCGCCGCGCAAAGCCGACAAACCCCTCGAGGAATCGCGCGAGCTGTTCGCGGACGGCGTCGTCCTTCAACCGGCCGTCGCCGTCGAATACGCCTTGTGCGCGCGACACCATCAGGCGTCCCTCGAACCACGGCCTTGTTCCGAGCGTGCGCAGGACGGGCAGCCAGGCGTCCTGCGCCAGAATGGTGCCGAAGCCGCCCATCGAGGCGCCGATGACGGCGACGGGCCGCCCGCCGAACAACCGGCCAATGTCCGAAGCCGGCCGGCTCAGCCAGTCGATGGCGTTCTTGAACACGCCCGGAAGGGAATTGTTGTATTCGGGCGTCGCCAGCAGCAGGCCGTCGGCCGCCGCGATTTGCTCCTTCAGCGCCGCGACAGCGGGGGGCGTTCCATGCGCGGCCTCCTCGTCGGCGTCGTAAAGCGGGATGCCCCTGATCGTCCCTTCGACCAGAGTCGCGCCGGCAGGCGTCAGGTCGCAGGCCGCGCGCAGCAGGGCGCTGTTGTACGAGCCCTTCCGCAGGCTGCCGGCAATCCCGAGTATGGTTGTCATGCTCGCCCTGCCTTCCTTGATTCCAGGCGGCGAGGCTAGCGCGATCGGAGTCCGGTGGACAGCCGTCTCTGCCGCACGGGCTCGGGGCAGACACGCAAATCGCGGTCGGCTCGCATTCCGCAGCGGCGCGGCGATGACGGGCCAAAGCGCGGAACGATCGACGCCCGCCGGGCCGGCGTGTGGCGCATGGTCCGGCCGGACGCCGCTTGCCGAAAGTCAAGGATAAGAAGCACGGCAACGGGTCTGGTGCCCGGACCGGCCGTAGCAGCCGGCAGAGGATCGTCGGACGTGCGCCCGCGGCAGCAAGTATTTCTCGACCGTCGCAAGGCCGTGGCTCTGTCCGCTGCGGCGCTTGCGGCGACGATCGCCGGCAGGGCCGCGGCCGTCGAGCTCTACGGCATGCGCCACGACGGCCGCGAATCAGGTCCCGACGAAATCCGGGGCTGGCGGCTCGTCTATTTCGGCTACACGCGCTGCCCCGACGTCTGCCCGATGTCGCTGCAGAGCATGACGCTCGCGCTCGGCGAACTCGGGCCGATCGGGGAACGCATCACGCCCGTGTTCGTCACGCTCGATCCGGCGCGCGACACGCCCAAGACGGTCGCCGACTACGTCTCGTTCTTCAGCCCGCGTTTCATCGGCCTGACGCCCGGCCCCGAGCAACTCGAGCGTCTGGCCAAGGAATGGCGCGTGACCTACAGGCGCGTCGAGATGAAGGAACGCGATTCGTATCTGATCGACCACACCGCGCTCATCTTCTTCGTCGATCCCTCCGGCGCGATCATCGGCCGCTTTCCGCACGATCTCGACGGGGCCGCCCTCGCCAAACGCATCCGCGCAAGCATGCTGTCGCACTGACATGGACAAGGGCGAAAGACTGTCGCGCACTTTCGGGGCGGCCGACGTCGCGACCGGTGAACGGCGGGACCTCATCCGCCGGACCTTCCGCGAAGTGGCGCCGCGCTACGATCTCATGAACGACCTGATGAGCATGGGCGTGCACCGTCTGTGGAAGGCGGCCCTGATCGCGCGCGCGGCGGTCGCGCCTGGCCAGGTCGCGGTCGACCTGGCCGGCGGCACCGGCGATATCGCGATCGCTCTGGCGCGCGGCGGCGCGCGGGTCGCGGTTCTCGACCCTTCCGTCGAAATGATGGCGGTCGGCCGCGGTCGCGCCGGCGCGGAGAATGTCCGCTGGGTTGCGGCGGAAGGCGAGCGGCTGCCGTTGCCCGACAATTCCGTCGATGTCCTGACCATCGCCTTCGGCATTCGCAACGTCACCCGCGTCGAAGACGCGCTCGCCGAAATCGCGCGCGTGCTGAAGCCTGGCGGCCGGTTCCTGTGCCTCGAATTCTCGACGCCGGCCGCGTGGCTGCGGCCCTTCTACGGCCTGTGGTCGCGCACGGCGATTCCGATTCTCGGCGCGCTCGTCTCCGGCCGGCGCGCGGCCTATCGCTATCTGGTGGAATCGATCCGCCGCTTCCCGAACCAGCAGGAATTCGCCGGCATGATCGCGCGCGCAGGGCTCGCCGACGTCGCGTGGCGCGACCGGTCCTTCGGAATCGCCGCGATCCACGAAGCGCGCAAGCCGCCTGTCTGATCAGCGTCCGGCGTGGGACAGGATCGCGCGACGCATCGCCGGTTCACGCCAGTCGCCCTGCCCGCGCAGACGCGCGACCTCGCGGCCTTCCGCATCCATCAGAATCGTCGTCGGCAAGGCGTCGACATTGAGCGCTTTCGCCGCCTGGCGGTCGATGTCGTGAAATATGGTCAGGTCGCGCACGCCGAGCGCTTCGACCGTGCGGTCGATCGCCGGCCAGCCGAGCCGGTCGACGGAGATCGTCACCACGCGCACGCGCTCGTCGCGCATTTCTTCCTGCAGCGACTTCAGCGCCGGCAATTCGTCGCGGCACGGCAGGCACCACGTCGCCCAGAAATGCACGAGCGTCATGCGGGTGCGGAACTCCTCGCCCTGGTGCGCGCCGCCGTCGCGGTCGTAGATGGCGAAATTCATCTGCGCGGGGGTCGACGTTGTAAGCTCGGCGGCGCTTGCTGCACTCGCCGCGAGCGCGAACATCAACGCAAGCGCCATGCGGATCATGATCGCAAACCGATTCGCTGCGCGCCGGACATTGCGCGCGCTCCCGTTCACAGCAGGTCTCCTCGCCGGAACACGAGATAGCCGGCAAGCGCCGCGCCGAGCCCGAGCATGGCGGGATAGGCCAGCGACCAGATCATGAAGCCGGTTCGTCCGAACACGTCGAAGACGGCGTAGGCGGTCGAGCCGAGCAGGATGAGCTGCGGATCGAACAGCACCATCGAGCCGACGCGGAACACCTGCAGGGGATTGAGCAGCGCGATCGCCACCACGCCTTCGATCGGCATGCGGTCGCGGATCAGCACGCCCAGCAGCAGCAGGTCGAGGCCGAGAATGAGCACGAGCCACAACAGGAAGGCCGCGGTCTGCGCCATGTCGACGGAGGCCGAGACCGAGGCGATGAAGAAGCCGAGGCCGACGAAGGCGAGGATCATCGCCAGCAACATGCCGATGTCGAAGCCGAGCTGCTCCCACGGCACGGCGACGCCGCGCGCCGCTCCGTAGACGACGGCGGCGACCAGCGCGCCGAGGACCGGCGCGGCGGCGAGGACGAAGCGCGCGCAGAAGCGGCCCGCATACCAGGCGCCGACCTGCACGGGCAGCCCCAGGACATATTCGAACACGCCGGCCTCGCGGTCGCCGGTCAAGGCGCGCACTGTCGTGACGAGCACGAAGATCGGCAGGATCGCCATCGTGAGCTGGATGTAGGCGACGAGCGTGCGCGACAGGCCGGTGAAGCCGAGCACGCGACTCTCGGTAAGACCGAACACGAGCAGCACGCCGACGAGGCCGAAGAAGACGAGCGCATAGCTCGCAAACCATTTCGCGCGCAACGCCTGCGCGATCTCCAGCCGGAAGGTGGCGCCGAAGCCCGACCCGGCTTCGCTGGCCGTCTGCATGTCCGGGGCGTGCATCAGGTGTCCTTCGTCGGCGTGTCGCACAGCGCGCGCGCGCGCACCGCCGCCACGGCATCGGC
>JBDHTL010000089.1:0-15530 GCA_039808645.1 Rhodoblastus sp.
GGGTCCGCCGGGAAGCCTCAAGCCGCCGCAGGGCCGCGCCTGCGGCGGCGGAACGGCGCGGCGAGGATGCGCAGCGCGCCGTAGCCGGCCAGCGCGCCGGCGCCGGCCGTGGCGAACCCTTCGGCCGTCGTGGGCACGGCCGGCTCGAAATCGCCCCAGGCGCGGCGCGCGATACCCGCGTCGTAGGATTGCGCGAACGCCGCCAGCCGCGCGAACGGCCCCGCCTCGATCATGCGCCGTCTTTGCTCCTCGAGACGGTCGCGCCGAAGCATGGTCTGCTCCATCGACCGGCCGCGGTCGCGCACGAGCGGATCGGCGTTCGCCTCGAGCTGCGCGATCGCGCCCTTCGCGTCGAGACCGGCGGCGCGCGCCTCCGCCGCGAATTCGTCGACGAGCGCGGTGAGCTCGTCCAGCGCGCCGCCGAGGCGCTGGCGATATTGCTGCGCGAACTCCGGGACTTGCGACGCGGCCACGCCGCAGAACAGGCCGAAGACCAGCGCGAGACGGCGCAGAATCATCATGCAGCCAGTCTAGTCGAGACGGCGGGCCGCCGCACCGGACGGCGCGAACAGGCGCGCCCGGACATGGCGCAGCGGACGGCCGTCGATCAGACCGAGCCCGGCGGCGATGAAGGCGAGCCCCGCGAAATTGCGCGGCTCCAGCGGCTCGCCCAGGAACAGGGCGCCGACGATGAAGGCCGTGACCGGCACGAGCAGCGTGACCAGCAGCGCATTGGTCGCGCCGGCGCGCGAGAGAATGCGGAAGAACAGGATGAAGGCGACCGCCGTCGACACGAGGCCGAGCGCGAGCACGCATGCGGCCTGCGCGCCCGTCGGCATCGGCAGCCGCCACGGCTCCTCCACGATCAGCGCCATCGGCGTGATCATGATCGAGGACCCCGCGAGCTGGCCGTGCGCGGCCTGCAAGGGCGTGAGGCCGAGCTTCGCGTAGGAGCGCCCGACGATGCCGCCGAACGCGTAGGCGACCGCCGCCGCCAGCAGGGCCAGCTCGGGCAGGATTCCGCCCGCGCCATGCCCCAGTGCGCCGGGCCCGATCAGCACCGCCACGCCGGCAAAGCCCACGAGCACGCCGGCCAGGCGATTGGCGCGCAGCCTCTCGTCGGCGAGAAAGAGCGGCGCGAGGAGCACGGAAAACAGCGGCGTCGTCGCGTTGACGATGGCGGCGAAGGACGAGGTCAGGCTCTGCTGCGCCCAGAACGACAGGGACCACGGCACGACGTTGTTGAGCGCGCCGATGGCGAGAAAGGCCAGCCATATCCTGCCGCCACGCGGAAATCCCTCGCGCGAGACGAAGAGCACGGCCGTGAGCGCGGCGACCGCGATGACGACGCGCAGCATGACCAGCGTCAGCGGCGGCACGCCGCCGAGCGCGACCTTCACGAAGGGGAAGGAGCAACCCCACATCAACGACAGCAGGCCGAGCATCGCCCAGGTGCGTAGCGACATGGACGTCTCGACGGCGGGCATTTTCGGGGATGCTGACATGCGGGCTCCGGTTGCGCGCAATCTATGGCAGAGGCGGCGCAACGCGGCGACCCGCTTTCTGCGGCCAGCGGCCATGCGCGGCGCCCCCTCCCTGACCCTCCCCGCCGCGCGGGAGAGGGAGAAGATTCGGGAATTCATCTGCCGCTCTGATCGGAGACGCCTGCCGCCGACTTAGGCCAGATGCGGGAGAGGGGGCGTCGCGATTGCGGGCTACGCCGGCAGATCCAGCACGCCCGCCTTGCCCTCTTTCGTGCCGAACGCCAGCCGCCGCCCCGCCTTGTCCCAGGCGAGCGCCGTCACGGAATCATTCGATTCGCGCTCACCGCGCACGAAAATCTCGGCGCCGTCGTTGAGGCGCACGAGCATCACCCAGCCGTCCTCGTAGCCGATGGCGAGAACCATGTTGGTCGGATGGAAGGCCACGCGCGATACCCGGCGCGGGCGCACGCCGCACTCGCGCGGGCCGCGGCCCATCGGCCCGTCCTTGGTCTCGAAGGGCCAGACGACGCAGGCGTCGGCGCCCGAGGTCGCGAGCCACTTGCCGTCCGGCGACCACGAGAAGGAGCGGGTCTTGGCGGGATAGCCGGACATGCGCATGTGCTTGCCGTCGGCCAGCCGCCAGCCGTGCAGCATGTTCTCCTGCATCGAGGTCACGAGAAAGCGTCCGTCCGGCGACACGGTGGCGTCGAGATGCGAGCCTTTCCACTCCAGGAATTCCGGCTTGCCGGCGTTCGGGAACCACAGCGACGCGCCGTTGTAATGCGCGATGGCCAGCCGGTAGCCTTTCGGCAGGAAGGCGAGGCCGCGCACCGCGGACGGCGCGTCGAAATTCTTCACCTCGCCCCTGGCGTCGCGCGCGCGCACCACGCGGCCGGCGGACCACGCCATCGCTCCGTCCTCGCGCAACGTCAGCGCGTCGATCCACTTGCCCTTCTCGTCCGCGATGGTCTCGCTGCGTCCTTCGGCGTCAGTCGCGACCAGCAGGCCGTCGTCGCCGGCGGTGAAGATGCGCTTGCCGTCCGACAGCGCGACGAGGATCGCGCCGTCCGCGTGCGCCTTGACGCGCTTGTCTTCGCCGATCCCGGCGAACAGCAGCGTCCCGTCGGCGAGCGCATAGGCGGGCGTGCGGCCGAGAAAGGCGCTGGCGACCACGGTGTCGCCGGCTTCGATACTGGTGACGTTCTGGGCGAGGGAGGTTTCGGACATATCCGCGCTTGCAGTCAGAGGAATCTGGGATTGGTGAGCATGTCGGTACGAGCCCGGCTGAAACCGGCTGTTGCCGACTTCGCCCTGAAAGCGAAGCAATCCATCCATCGGAATTTCATCCAGATGCGGGAATGGATTGCTTCGTCGTTTCGCCGGAAATCGCCTTCGGCGATTTCGCCTGAGCTCCTCGCAATGACGGAAAGAGCCGCGTCCCTACGCCGCGCAGCGCATGAAGCCTTCGCGAATCTCGTCTTCCTTGAGGTCGCGGCCGATGAAGACGATGCGGCTGACGCGTTTTTCGTCCGGCTTCCAGTCGCGCTGCAGGTCGCCGTCGAGGATCATGTGCACGCCCTGGAACACGAAGCGCCTGGGCTCGCCCTTCAGCGCGAGGATGCCCTTGGAACGCAGGATGCTCGGCCCCTCGCGCTGCACGAGCTCGTTCACCCAGGGCATGAACTTGTTGGGGTCGACGTCGCCCTCGATGGTCAGCGACAGCGATTGCATGTGCTCGTCGTGATAGACCTTCAGGCCGCCATGCGCATGGCCGTGGTCGTGATCGTGGCGATGATGATCGTGGCCGTGATGGTGATCGTGCCCGCAATCCGGCCCGCACTCGTGATCGTGATGGTGGTGATCATGCGCGTGGTCGTGGTCCTCGGCTTCGAGGAAGGCCGGCTCGATCTCCAGGATGCGGTCGAGATCGAAGGCGTTCTTGCCGAGCACGGCGTCGAGCGGCACGTTGGCCTTCACCGAATGATGCAGCTTGGCGTAGGGGTTGATGCCGCGAATGCGCGCTTCGACCTCGCGCAGCTCGTCGGGCGTCACGAGGTCGGTCTTGTTGATGATGATGACGTCGGCGAACGCGATCTGGTTCTTGGCCTCCGGCGCGTCCTTCAGCCGCGCCGACAGCCATTTGGCGTCGGCCACCGTCACGACCGCGTCGAGCCTGGCTGCGTCCTGCACGTCCTGGTCGACGAAGAAGGTCTGCGCGACGGGCGCGGGATCGGCCAGGCCGGTCGTCTCGACGATGATCGCGTCGAACTTGCCCTTGCGGCGCATCAGCCCTTCGAGAATGCGGATGAGGTCGCCGCGCACGGTGCAGCAGATGCAGCCGTTGTTCATCTCGAACACTTCCTCGTCCGCGCCGACGACGAGGTCGTTGTCGATCCCGATCTCGCCGAATTCGTTGACGATGACCGCGTATTTCTTGCCGTGCGGCTCGGACAGGATGCGATTGAGCAGCGTCGTCTTGCCGGCGCCGAGATAGCCGGTGAGCACGGTGACGGGAATCTTGTCGGACATGATGTCTCCGGTTCCTGGCGCCTTCATGCTCAGGAAGCGCGAAGCGCTGTCTCGAAGCATGGGGCTTCCCCGTCCTTCGAGACGCGCCCGTCGGGCGCTCCTCAAGATGAAGGCTAAGGCGCGAGCGCCTTGGTCAGTTCGCTTATATTGTGTCTGACCATGTCGATGTAAGTCCCCGCCGGCCCCTCAGGCGCCGAAAGCGAGTCCGAATAGAGCGTCCCGCCGATTTTCGCCCCGGTTTCCCGGGCGATCTGGTCCATCAGGCGGGGGTCCGAGACATTTTCCAGAAAGACCGCCGGAAATCTGTCCTTCTTGATCTGGTTTATGATCTTCGCCACGTCCCTCGCCGAAATGCCGCCCTCGGTCGAGACGCCAGCCGACGCGGCGAGGGTCAGCCCATAGGCCTGCCCGAAATAGCCGAAGGCGTCGTGCGTCGTGACGATGCGCCGCCGCTCGGCCGGGATTTTCGTAATCGCCGCGCGCGCTTCCGCGTCGAGGGCATCGAGTTTCTCGACATAGGCTTTCGCACGGGCCTCGTATTCGTTTCTGCCGGCGGGATCGACCGCGATCAGCCCGCCGCGGATGTTGGCGACATAGATTTTCGCGTTCGCCACATTCTGCCAGGCGTGCGGATCGGTGCCGCCGTGCTCCGCAAATTCCTTGTTTCCCATGTCCTTGCGCAGCGCCGCGCCGTCCGACGCGATCACGATGCGCGCCCTGGCGCCCGAGGCCTTGGCGAGCCGGCTGATCCAGCCCTCGAGATGCAGCCCGTTCTCGACGATCAGCGCGGCGCCCGCGACCTTGCGGCTGTCGGCGGGCGAGGGATCGTAGGCGTGCACGTCGCCATTCGGACCGACGAGCGAGACGACGTCGACGCGCGGTCCGCCCACCTGCCGCACGAGATCGGCGAGAATGGTGAAGGTGGCGACGACGGGGATTTTCGCATTCTGCGCCTGCGCGGCGCCGGCAGAGAGGACGAAAGAAACGCCTGAAGCAAGAAAGCCGCGCCGATCAAACATCCTCACGCCTCCAGATGCCGCCGCTTCGGCAGGCGCCGCAGCGCGCCGCCGGCGCGACCGAAGACCAGCGAAACGAAATAGACGACGCCCGCCGCCAGAACGATCGACGGTCCCGAAGGCAGGGACAGCGCATAGGAGGCGACGAGCCCGATATAGGCCGAGGCTACGCCGAACGCCGCCGCAAGCGCGATCGCGGCGTCCAGTTTCTGCGTCCACAGCCGCGCGGCCAGCGCCGGCAGCATCATCAGCCCGACCGACATCAGCGTGCCGAGCGCCTGGAAGCCGGCGACGAGATTGAGCACAAGCAGGCCGAGGAAGGCCAGTTGCGTGAAGGCGCCCGCGCGGGTCGTGGCCTGCGTGAAGGCCGGATCGAGCGTCTCCATCACGAGCGGGCGGAACAGGACGGCGAGGCCGAGCAGGGTGAGGGTGGCGATCGACGCGAGCAGCAGCAGCGTCGCATCGTCGAGCGCCAGCACGTTGCCGAACAGGACGTGCAGCAGGTCGATGTTGGAGCCGCGCAAGGATACGAGCGTGACGCCGAGCGCCAGCGACACGAGATAGAGGCCGGCAAGCGAGGCGTCCTCGCGCAGGATGGTGGCGCGCGCCACGACGCCCGAACCCAGTGCGACGATCACGCCCGCCGCCAGCCCGCCGAGCGTCATCGCCGGCGCCGACAGGCCCGCGACGAGATAGCCGATCGCCGCGCCCGGCAGGATGGCGTGCGCCATCGCGTCGCCCGACAGCGCCATGCGCCGCAGGATCAGGAAGACGCCGAGCGGCGCGCCGGCAATGGCGAGCGCAATGGCGCCGACCAGCGCCCGGCGCATGAATTCGAAATCGGCGAAGGGGGCGACGAGGAGGTCGTAGATCATGCCACGCCCCAGATCGTCATCCCCGCGAAAGCGGGGATCCAGAGCCAACGACGAAGCGTTGCGCCTCGACCGCTGAATCCCCGCTTGCGCGGGGATGACACAGCCGCCACCATCACGCCGCCCTCTCGCAGGCGCCGGCATGATGGTCGAAGGCCTCGCTCATGCGCCTGGCCTGCGCGAGCCTTTCGGCGGACAGCGCCTCGCGCGTCGGGCCCCAGGCGACGCATTCGCGCGCGAGCAGCAGCGTGTCGGGAAAATGCGCGCGCACCAGCGCGTAATCGTGCAGCACGGCGAGGATCGTGCGACCTTCCGCATGCCAGCGCTCGATCAGGGCGACGAGGTCGCCGGTCGTGCGCTCGTCCACCGCCGCGAAGGGCTCGTCGAGCAGGATGACGCGCGCCTCCTGCAGCATCAGCCGCGCAAACAGCATGCGCTGCGTCTGCCCGCCCGACAGCGCGCCGATCTGGCGCGCCTCGAAACCCTCCAGCCCCACGGCGGCGATGGCCTCGGCCACCGCGCGGCGGTCGGCGGCGCCGATGCGGCCGAACAGGCCCGCGCGCCGGACGCAGCCGAGCGCGACGAAATCGAACACGTCGATGGGAAAGCTGCGGTCGATCTCGGCGGCCTGCGGCAGATAGCCGATGGCGCGCGTGTCGAGGCCGGCGCGCTCGATGCGCCCGCCGAGCGGTTCGAGCGCGCCGACCAGCCCCTTGATCAGCGTCGACTTGCCGGCGCCGTTCGGGCCGCAGATCGCGGTGAGCGAACCCGTCGCGAACCGCCCGGTCAGGTGATGGACCGCCGGATGACCGTCGTAGCCGAGGGTGAGGTCGTGGAGCGCGAGGGCCGTTGTCATGTTATGGCCCAGCGCACGCCGGCCCAGATCAGCGCCGATAGGGCGCCGGCGCCGGCAAGCCGCCGCACGGCGGACATACGCAGCAGCGACGGGCCCGGCGTGGCCACGGCCGCCGGATCGTGCGCATGGCCGTGGTGATCGGCATGCCGCGCGTGATCATGACGGGGCGCGTCGGCGTGGGCGTGGCCGGGCGCATGATCATGGGCATCGGGTTCGGTGTGAGCCATCTCGTCGTCTTGGCCGGGCGGGTTGATATGTTATATTGTTACATATCCTGGGATCAAGACCCGCTGGCGTCGATGCCATAAAAACTGTATGACGATCTCATTCGACAATCTTCCGAAACCCCGTGCGTCAGGATAACCATGCTCTACCCGGCCTCGAACCGCGTCCTTGAGATCAGGCGTCAGCTCGAACGTTTCATGGACGAGCACATCTACCCCAATGAGGCGCGCCACTACCGCGAGGCCGAAGAGCTCGGGCCGTGGAAGGTCTATCCGATCGTCGAGGAGCTGAAGCCGCTCGCCAAGGCCCAGGGGTTGTGGAACCTGTTCCTTCCCGAGAGCGATCGCGGCGCGGGCCTCACCAATCTCGAATACGCCACGCTCTGCGAGGTCATGGGCCGATCGCATCTCGCGCCCGAAGTCTTCAACTGCAACGCGCCTGACACCGGCAATATGGAGGTGTTGGAGCGCTACGGCAGCGAGGCCGACAAGAAAAAATGGCTCGAGCCTTTGCTCGCAGGCGAAATCCGCTCCTGCTTCGCCATGACCGAACCCGCCGTCGCCTCGTCGGATGCGACGAACATCGAGAGCCTGATCGTGCGCGACGGCGATCACTACGTCATCAACGGCCGCAAGTGGTACACGACCAACGCGACCGATCCGCGCTGCAAGATCTGCATCTTCATGGGCAAGACGGACCCCGACAATCCGAACCGCCACAAGCAGCAGTCCATGATCCTCGTGCCGATGGACACGCCCGGCGTCGAGGTGAAGCGCTCGCTGCCGGTCTTCGGCTTCTACGGCGTGCCCGATCGCGCGTCGGAGGTCGTCTTCACCAACGTGCGCGTGCCGAAGGAAAACCTGCTGCTCGGCGAAGGCCGCGGCTTCGAGATCGCGCAAGGTCGCCTCGGCCCCGGCCGCATTCATCATTGCATGCGGCTCATCGGCCTCGCCGAACGAACGCTCGAAAAAATGTGCAAGCGCGCGATGAGCCGCGTCGCCTTCGGCAAGGCGGTGTCGGAGCAGACGGTGACGCAGGAGCGCATCGCCGAAGCGCGCATCATGATCGAGCAGGCGCGCCTGCTCACCCTCAACGCCGCGCATGCGATGGACACGGTCGGCAACAAGGTGGCGAAGACCGAGATCGCAATGATCAAGGTCGCCGTACCCAACATGGCCTGCCAGATCATCGACTGGGCGATCCAGGCGCATGGCGGCGGCGGCACGTCGAACGATTTCGGTCTGACGCAGGCCTACGCCACCGCCCGCCTGCTGCGGCTCGCCGACGGCCCGGACGAGGTCCACCGCAATCAGATCGCGCGGCTGGAACTGAAGAAATATGTGAATTGAGCGGACGTTCCCTTCTCCCCGTTTACGGGGAGAAGGCGGCCCTTGCGAAGCAAGGGGCGGATGAGAGGCCACGCCGCCGCGTTCATATCGGTCGTTTGCCCCCTCACCGCAGCCCTCTCCCCGCAAGCGGGGCGGGGGAGCTCAGCGCGCGCCCAAATAATCCTCCGCCGCCCGCAGTCCCGTTTCCCAGGCGCCGTGCGTCGTGGAGAAATGAATTTTCGAACAGGCTTCGCCCGCGAAGAACAGCCTGTCGTCGACCGGCGCCGCAAGAACCGCGCGATCTCCCGCATGGCCCGGCAGCGCGCAGGAATAGGCGCCTCGCGCGAAAGGGTCGGAACGCCACGCGGTCGCGCGCAGGAAGCGCAGCGCCTTGGCCGCGTCGGCGCCGAGCATCGAGGCGATCTGCCGGCGCGCTTCCGCCTCGGCCGCCGCCGGCCCTCCCTTTTCCAGCTCCTGCGCGAAGGCGCCGCCGACAAAGCCCGTGAGCAGGCTCCGCCCGCGCGGAAACACGTCGAAGCTGATCGCCTCGGCGCGATCGGTCGCGCCGTAGAAATGACCGCCCGGATGCGCGAAGCCGCCGTCGATCGAAAAGAATATCTTGTTGGCGAGCCCGAGCGGCAGGCCGGCCGCGGCCGCCTGCTTGTCGGGCAGCGCGGGATCGAAACCGATGGTCCCGTCGGCGATGATCGGCGTCGGCGCGCAGACGATCGCCGCCCGCGCCTCGATCATGCCCCGCCGCGTCTCGAGCTTCACGCGTCGGCCGGAATGGTCGATACGCGCGACCGCGCAATCGAACGCGACGGCAAGTCCCTGCGCCGCGCCCACGACCATCGCGCCGTAACCCTCGCGGATCGTCCAGTTGACGTGCGTATCCTCGTAATTGTCGAGATCGACGATCGAGACGTCTTCAGCCTCCGCGCCGCAATAATAGGTGGTCATCGCGCGCAGCAGCATGCGCCAGCGGCTGTCCTTCGGCAGGAGTTCGGACGCCGCGCGGTCGCGCCCGGTCGCGGCTGCCCCCTCCACCGCGCCGAAGAAATCCGCGATCGCCTTGCGGTAATCGGCCTGGTCGCGATCGGACAGGCCGGCCAGCGCCGGCCCGCTCCAGCCGGGCGCGCCCCTGTCGACCGTGAAGCCGTGCGCTTCGGCGACCTCGACCAGCACGTTCCGGTCCGCCGAATGCAGCCATTCGCAGCCCAGATCGATCACGTCGCCGGCCGCGGGTATCGTATGCGCCCGTCCGCCGACGCGGTCGCGCGCCTCGATCACGAGCGCGGCCACGCCGGCCTGTTTCAGGCGCATCGCGGCGGCCACGCCCGCCGCGCCCGCGCCGACGACGGCGACCTCGATGGAAGACGGAAGCGCGCCCATCGCGCGAGCCTACCGCAGAAGCGCCGCCATGCGCGACCTATCCGCGCCGTCGGCGGCGCCTCACCACTTGGGCGGCGTGGAATCGAAGGGGTGATACTGGAAGAGCCAGCTCTCGCTCAGAACCTTGTCGTTGTCCGACAGATAGAGCCGCATTTCCACGGGGTCCTGCCCCTCGACGGTCAGGTCGAACTGGGCGCGCCAATGGCCCGGCACGTCGTCCGGCACCGCCTCCATGAACACATACGAGAAGGTCCCGCGCGAGGCCCAGAGTTCCGGCTTCGGCCGCACCCCCTTCGGCAGATTGGCGAGCGGGCCGCCGAGAAATTCCACCATGAACTTGCGCACGCCCTTCGGTCGCGGCTGTCCGGGCACGCCGCCGTTGCCGAGCCGCGTCGCGACGCAGCGCGCGAGATCGGTCGGATAGGGCTCGTCCGCCTTCCAGTGCAGCTTGTAGCCGAAATCCCACGTCTGCCCCGGCCGCGTCGGCTCGGCCGGAACCCACATGGCCACGATATTGTCGTGGATCTCGTCGTCGGTGGGAATCTCGACGAGCTGGATCGCGCCCTTGCCCCAGTCGCCCTTCGGCTCGACCCAGACGGAGGGGCGGCGGTCGTACATCACGCCGTCGAGATAATGGTCGAAATTGCGGTCGCGCTGCAAAAGGCCGAAGCCCTTCGGATTGAAATCGCCGAAGGCCGACGCCATCACGCGCGGCGCATTGTTGAGCGGCCGCCAGATATGCTCGCCCGTGCCGGTCCACATGGCGAGCCCGTCGGAATCGTGGATCTCCGGACGCCAGTCGACGCCGTCGCCCTTGCGCGTCTCGGAGAACCAGTACATCGACGTCAGCGGCGCGATGCCGAAGCGGATGTAGTCCTTGCGCAGGTGCAACTGGCAATCGACGTCCATCATGACCGCCTTGTCGCGCGTCATCACGAACTTGTAGGCGCCCACGATCCCCGGACCTTCGAGCAGGGCGTGCAGCGTGACGCTGTGGCCTTCTTCCGGCCCGATCCAGAATTTCGTGAAGTCCGGAAATTCCTCCTCGCGGCCGCTCTGCCAGGTGTCGAGCGCAATGCCGCGCGCCGAAAGCCCGTACTGGCGCAATTCGCCGATGGCGCGGAAATAGGAGGCGCCGAGAAAGGCGACCCAATCGTTCGTGCGCCAGTCGAGCGGCCCGTCCTTGGGCTCCTGCAGGCGGAAGCCGGCGAAGCCGACGCCCTTCGGCAGCTTGCGCGCCGGCGAGTCGGCCGGCATGTCGAAATAGGACTGGTCGTAGAGAATTTCGCGCGCTTGCCCGCCCTCGACGAGATGGACCTGGATCGCCTTGCGGAAGAACTTGCCGAGATGGAAGAAGGTCACCGGGCACTGCTGCGGCCCGGTGGCATAGACCGCCGAATTGGTGTCGTAGCGGATCTTGCCCCATTCCTCGTAGTTCAGCTGGTCCATGATCTCGGGCGCCGGCTGCGCCGGCGGCTTGTAGGCGAGCCTGGCGAGCGCGGCGGCCTCCGCCTTCAGCGCGTCGAACGAAAAGGCCTTGGCGGGTCCGAACTTCAGTTCCGCCGCCGCGGCCGGCGCCGGCGCGAGCGGCAGGGCGGCGGCGAGGCCCGTTGCGCCCGCGGCTCCCAGGACACTGCGACGGTCGATCTCGCTCATGGCGTTCCCCGAATCAAAAGGCGCGCGTCGGCCTGCCGTGAAGCTAGCCGCGCGCGCCAATGGGTTCAAATTAAGCTCTGTTCAGGCTCGGGCTGCAGCCGAGATTCAGCCCATGCCGAGCGCGGACAGGTAGAGGTCGAGAATCTCTTCCTCTTCCTTGCGCTTGTGGCTGTCCTGGCGGCGCAGCGACACAATCTTGCGCATGATCTTGACGTCGTAGCCCACGCCCTTGGCCTCGGCGTAGACGTCCTTGATGTCCTCCGCCAGCACGCGCTTTTCCTCCTCGAGCCGCTCGATGCGCTCGATGAAGGCCTTGAGATGGCCGGAATCGATGGAATTGGTGCTCATGGGATGCCCGGCGAATAGCGAGTAGCGAAATAGCGAATAGGGAAGGCGCGTCGGCCAGCAGGGCGCTTCCATAGCGCCCTCCCTTCCCTGCCACAAGCCCGTGTTGCGAAGCATCCCCCTACTCGCTATTTCGCTATTCGCTACTCGCTATTTCGCGGAGACAGACATGATCGAGGCGGTGATCTGGGATTTCGGCGGCGTCATCACGTCGAGCCCCTTCGAGGCTTTCGCGCGCTTCGAGCGCGAGCGCGGGCTGCCGAAGGATTTCATCCGCACGATCAACGCGACCAATCACCTGGAAAACGCCTGGGCGAAATTCGAGCGCGCGGAAGTCACGCATGCGCAGTTCGACGACCTCTTCGCGGCCGAAGCGGTCGCCGCCGGCGCCGAGGTGCGCGGCGCCGACGTGCTGCCGCTGCTCGCCGGCCTGCCGCGCCCCGAAATGGTCGAGGCGCTCCGGCGCATTCACGCGCGCATGAAGACCGGCTGCATCACCAACAACCTGCCGGCGAAGGAATCCGGCGCCATGGCCGGCATGTACAAGGCGGACATCATGAAGATGTTCAACCATGTGATCGAAAGCGCCAAGATCGGCCTGCGTAAGCCCGACCCGAAAATCTATCGGATGATGGTCGAGGCGCTCGACGTCGATCCGGCCAAATGCGTCTACCTCGACGATCTCGGCGTCAACCTGAAGCCCGCGCGCGACATGGGCATGAAGACGATCAAGGTCGTCGAACCCGGCCCCGCGCTCGACCAGCTCGAGGCATATGTCGGCTTTCCGCTGCGCTGAACTCAGACCAGGCGGAACAGGATCAGCAGCAGGCCGACCAGCGAGACGGCCCAGACGCCCGTGCGCAGCCAGGGCACGCCGATCCAGTAGACCGGCGCATAGACGAGGCGGCCCCAGAAGAACAATTGCGCGCCGAGCGCCGTCGTGGCGTCGAAGCGGTTGAGCGCCTGCGCCGTCAGCACGAGAGCTGCGAACAGCACGAGATTCTCGAGCATGTTGCGATGGGCGCGCGACGCCCGGCCGGCGAAGCCGATGAGCGGCGGCGCATCGTCGCGATTGCCGGCGAGCGCGGCGAGCCCGACCTGCATCTGTGCGCCGGCGGCGGCGACCAGCATCTGCACGATGGTGAGCGCGCAGGACCACACGAGCATCTTCAGTTCGATCGGCATGAATTCCTCCCCGCCCCGGCGCGTCTTCGGACCGCGCTTTCGCGGAGACTGCGCGTTTGCAACGGCCTTGTCGACCCTGCCGCGCGAGCCCGCTCAGGTGCGCGTCGGATGCATTTCGACGCGATGCACGGCGGGATCGGCGAGAACGGGCTTCAGCTCGCGCGCGATGCGCGCGGCCCATTCGGCCTGTCCTTTCTCGTCCGCGATCAGATCCTGCCGCAGTTCCACCAGCGCGTGCGGCAGGCCGCGCGAGGTGCCGAGTTCCCACATCGTATCGCCGGCGAGCGCGCCGTCGTAAGGTTCGTTGTCGCCGACGATGAGATCGCCCTCGCCCGCGAGCCCCGCGATCAGCGGCTTGGCGAGGCGCGGATCGCTGTCCCAGAGCAGTGCGACATGCCACGGCCGCGCCGCGCCCTTCCACACCGGCGTGAAGGAATGGATCGACACGACCGACGGCGTGACGCCGCTCGCCGCCATGCGCTCAACTTCCGCGATCGCCGCCTCGCGATAGGGCCGCCAGTATTGTTCGCGACGCCTCTCGATCTCCGCCGCATCGATGCGGGCGTTGCCGGGAATGAGCGCGCCATCGGATATGCGCATGACCAGCGTCGGATCGTCGGCGCCGCGATTGGGATCGATCAGCAGCCGCGAGAAGCACGACAGGACCGCCGGCGCATTCAAGAGCTTCGCCAGCCGCCGCGCGACGCCCGCCGCGCCGATGTCGTAGGCGATGTGGCGCTGAAAGGCTTCCGCCGGCAAACCCAGCGAGCCGTATTCCGGCGGCAGCGCGTTGGACGCGTGATCGCAGACGATCAGCACGCCGGAGTCGGCGGGGCCTGCGATTCGTTCGACGGGCTGGAAATCGGACATGAACGCCAAACGCCACAGGACGGTCCGCGTTTCAAGATGTCTCGCACATCGCGCGCTCCTCACGCATCGCGCGCATAGCCCGTCAGCCGCGTTTCGATCACGCCGAGAATGGCGTCGCGGGTCGGATCGCGCGAGCCCCTGAGCCAGGCGGCCGCCAGCGGCAGGCGGCCGACCGGTCCCGCGCCTGCCGCCTTCAACGGCACGAAGCGCACCCCCGATATCGCCATGCGCGCCGTCCAGCGCGGCACGATTGCCGCGCCGAGCCCCGCTGCGACGAGATTGACGATGGTCTGCTTCTCGTCGGCGATCTGCGCAATGCGCGGCCGCAGCCCGGCGCTGTCGAACAGCTTTACCGTCAGATCGTGGCTGTGCGGACGCGAGCGGCGGTCGGGCGCGATCAGCGGCTCTTCGGCAAGGTCGGCGATGCCGACAGACTTGCGATGGGCGAGCCGATGCTTCTGCGCGAAGGCGACGACTGCGCTTTCGTCCAGAAGCGCCCGGAATTCGAGCCGCCGGTCGGCCCGCTCGGGCGGGCGAACGAAGGCGAGATCGAGCGCGCCCGACAATATCTTCGGCAGGAGCCGCACGGTCTTGTCTTCGACGAGCTGCACGACGATTTCGGGATGGGCGGCGGACAGGTCGTGCAGCAGCGGCGGCATGAACCCTGCCGCCGCGCTGTCGATGGCGCCTATGCGGAAGCGGCGGCGAGCGGCCTCGTGGCGCCGGTCGCGGAACCCTTGCGCGATCGCCTCGGCCTGCGCCAGCAGCGCGCGGGCCTGGCGCAGCACGCTAGCGCCGTCCTCGGTCAGCGCGACAGAGCGCGTCGTGCGCGCAAACAGCGGCGCGGCGAGTTCCTCCTCCAGCAGCTTGATGTGGCGGCCAAGCGCCGACGGCAGCATTTCGAGGCGCTGCGCCGCGCGCCCGAAATGCAGCTCCTCGGCCGCCGCCACGAAACAGCGCAACTGGTGCAACTCCATCTCGTCCTCCCGGCGACGATTATATCATTTTTTTGTATAAACCCGAGTCGATTGAACTGGCCGCTTCCGGCTCACAGGGTCTCCGCACAATCAAGAACCCCAGAGGGAGACTGCAATGGGAGACGATCTCCAGACGCGCGCCATGCGCCGCGTATCGCTGCGCATCGTGCCGTTCATCATGCTTCTCTACTTCATCGCCTTTATCGACCGCGTGAACATCGGTTTCGCGTCGCTGACGATGAACAAGGATCTGGGCTTCACCGCCTCGATCTTCGGCTTCGGCGCCGGCATCTTCTTCTGGGGCTATTTCCTGTTCGAAGTGCCTTCCAACATCATCCTCGACAAGGTCGGCGCGCGGCTGTGGATCGCGCGCGTCATGATCACCTGGGGCATGGTCTCGGCGGCCATGGCCTTCGTGCAGGGCGCGACCAGCTTCTATATCCTGCGCTTCCTGCTGGGCGCGGCGGAGGCCGGCTTCTTTCCCGGCATCATCCTCTATCTGTCCTACTGGTTCCCTGCGCGACAGCGCGCAACCGCCACCTCGCTGTTCATGGCGGCGGCGCCGCTCTCGACCGTGCTCGGCTCGCCGCTGTCTTCCGCTCTGCTCGAGATGAACGGCATATGGGGTCTCAAGGGCTGGCAATGGCTGTTCATCATCGAGGCGATCCCCGCCGTCATTCTCGGCTTCGTCGTCCTCGCCTACATGACCGACAAGCCCGAAGACGCGAGATGGCTTCCTGCTGACGAGCGCGCCTGGCTGGTCGAGACAATGAACGCCGAGCGGTCCGCCAAGGC
>JBDHTL010000090.1:0-15440 GCA_039808645.1 Rhodoblastus sp.
CGCCCGAGGCCAGGCCGCCGCTGGTCGAGCCCGCGCCGACGCCGGCGCCGGCGCCGACGATCGTCGAGAAGGCGCCGCCGGCCGATGTGCCTTTCGCCAAGGGCCAGGAAGTCTTCGTCCGCATCTTCAAGAAGGAGGGCGAACTCGAACTCTGGCTGCGCAAGGGCGAGCGCCTCGCGCTCTACAAGACCTATCCGGTCTGCAAATGGTCGGGCCATCTCGGACCGAAGATGCGCGAGGGCGATTACCAGTCGCCCGAAGGCTTCTATTCGGTGTCGGCGAAACAGCTGCACCCCAAGTCGAAATACTACCGCGCCTTCAACGTCGGCTTCCCCAATGCGCTGGACAAGCAGCTCGGCTACACCGGCGGCGCGCTGATGGTGCATGGCGATTGCCAGTCGGTCGGCTGTTTCGCGATGACCGACCGCGGCATCGACGAAATCTACAATTACGTCGCCGCCGCCATCGGCGCGGGCCAGAAGGAAGTGCCTGTCCACATCTTTCCGTTCCGCCTGACGAATACGCAACTTGCGCGCGAAACCGGAGCCGGCCTGCTCGCCTTCGCTTCGAGCGGCCAGGAGCGATATGCCGCCTTCTGGCGCAATCTCAAGGAAGGCTACGATCTCTTCGAAAAGACCGGCGAGCCGCCGGCCGCCTACGCCTGCAACGGCAAGTATGCCTTCAACGCCAGCGCCGCCTGCAAGCGCATCGCCGGCTGGTGACGGCTACGCGGCCTTGGCGCAGCCGCGCGTGGCGGCATCGAGAGCGCGGTCGCCCGCAGCTTCCAGTTCATCCAGGCGCGCCAGGAGTTCGACGGGCGCCGGCGTGAAATTCGGTCGCAGCGCATTGGCGAAATGTTCGGCGGCGCGGATCGCCGCGCGCGCACGCTGATCGGTATCTTCGTCCGGAGGAACCGTTGCGAGCGCCTCGCGCAATGCGGCGCGCAGCCGGTAGCAGAAGGTCGGCCGGGCGTCCCAGTCGGCCCGCGCGACGATGCGCCTGGCATGGGCCAGTCCGGCGTGAAATGAGAGCTGGCGGCCGGACGTGTCGTTCATTGCGTCTCTATCGCGCGAGCCGCCCTAACATCGCGTTAGCGACGAATGGCATTTTCCCGCTCAGGTTTCGCGAGTCGCGATCGCCTCGTCGATCAAGCGCGCGATCTCGGCCGGGTCGCGCGGAAAGCCGGCGCGAATCCATTTCGCCTGCAAGGTCTTCAGCGTCGCGCCGATGGCGCGCCCTTCGAGCACGCCGCGCCGCTTCAGATCGTCGCCGGTGACGGGCAGCTTCAGTTCGCGCAGGGTTTCGGCGGCGCGCTCGCCCGCGAGCCAGACCGCGTCGTCCGGCAGAGCCCGCGATTCGGCGTGCGCCAGCGCCAGCGCGTCGCGGATCGCATCGGCGCCGCGCGCGAAGACGAGTTCCGCCAGTTCGCCGCCTTGGGGCGGCGCGGCGCGTCCGCGCAGGGCTTCGAGCGCATCGGCCGCCGCATGCATGCGGCGATGCTCGGTGTTGGAGAGCCGCAACCGGTCGCGCAGGCGGTCGGCGTCCTCGCGGACGAGGACCGTGAAGGCGGCCAGGCGCAGGACCGCGTCCGCCGCCGTCCCGCGCGCCGTTTCGATCGCCGCGAGACGTTCGAGACGCCCGGCGCAGGCGACGCCCGCGAAGGCGAATTCGAACAGCCCGGCTTCGCTCGCTTCGCGCGCGACCTCGGGTCCGCGCCGCGCGGCGAGCAGCTTCAGAATTTCGGCGCGCACGCGTTCGGCCGAGAGTCGCTCCAGGCCCGCGCGGCCGCGGATGGCGGCAGCGAGGCCCTGCGCGTCGAGCGGGCCTTCGCCATAGGCGGCGTGAAAGCGGAAGAAGCGCAGAACGCGCAGATAATCCTCCGCGATCCGCGCGTCCGCGTCGCCGATGAAGCGCACCCGCCGCGCGACGAGATCGGCCTCGCCGCCGAGCGGATCGTGCAGGACGCCGTCGCGCGTGACCGACATGGAATTCATGGTGAAGTCGCGCCGGCGCGCATCGGCGTCGAAATCGCGGCCGAAACGCACTTTCGCGCGGCGCCCGTCGGTTTCGACGTCTTCGCGCAGGCTCGTCACCTCGAAGGCGCGACCGGCGACGATGACCGTGACCGTGCCGTGATCGAAGCCCGTCGGCACGCATCGCAGGCGGGCGGCCTTCGCGCGCTGCATGACCACGTCGGGCGTCGCGGTGGTCGCCATGTCGACGTCCGTCTTCGGCAACCCGATCAGCGCATTGCGTACGGCGCCGCCGACGACGCGCGTCTCCTCGCCATCGCCGTCGAGCACGGCGAGCGCGCGCGCGACGGCGGGATCGGCGAGCAGGCCGGCGAGCGCGACGCGGCGCGTCATTCGAAATGTCCCGGAACGACGCGGCCGTTCTCGACATGGGCCGGCACATAGGCGCCCGTCTGGCGGCTCGCGCCGAAACCGAACCACAACATGCCGGCGACGGCGATCAGGAGGCCGGCGATCGTCAGGCTGACGACCGCGCTGCCGGGCCAATGGACCGGCTTCAGCGGGTGGCGGCCGCGCACGAGCAGATAGACCACATAGGCGACGAAAGGCGCGACGAAGAAGGCAGCCGGCTCGAGCAGCGCGCGCCACATCAGATGTAGAGCCTCTCGTACATGTTGCGCAGAATGCCCGCGGTCACGCCCCAGATGTAATGGCTCTCCCAAGGCATGGCGTAGAAATGGCGCATCGCGCCCCGCCATTCGCGCGACTGGCGCTGGTGGTTCTCCGGGTCCATCACGAAGGCGAACGGCGCCTCGAAGGTCTCGGCGACCTCGTCGTGGTTGATCTCCAGATCGAAGGGGGGATGGATTTCCGCGACGATGGGCGTGATGCGGTAGCCGGACCCCGAGAGATAGGGATCGAGCGCGGCGAACGTCTCGATGTGCTTGCGCGAAAGGCCGATCTCCTCCTCCGCCTCGCGCAAGGCGGCCTCCACCGCATCCTCGCCCGGATCGATCTTGCCGCCGGGAAAGGCGACCTGGCCGGAATGGCTGCGCAGATGCGTCGCGCGTTCGGTCAGGAGCACGGTCGTTCCCTGCGGGCGCTCGATCAGGCCGATCAGAACGGCGGCGGGCTTGGCCGCTTCGAGCGCGGCCGCGATCTCCTCGTCGCGCTGGTCGGCGATCGCGTAGTCGTCGCCGGGCTGCCGCGCGGGCCTGCGGCCGGGCGTCCCGAGCTTGCGTCGGACGAAGGGGATGTGGAAGGGCGTCTCGAAGGCGCGCGAAGCAAGGGTCATCGGCGCAATATTAGAACGTCGGGCGGCGCATTGCGAACGGTCGGGCAGGCCGTCACTCGGCCGCCCAGGCCTCGACTTCCGCCGCCCGCGCCATCGGGAAGAACACGCCGGCCGAGGCCACGCCGAACATGTCCTCGCCATCGACGCTGCGCACCTCGCCCCAGTCGACGAGATCGTAGAACAGGGCGCGCTTGACCAGCGCCTCCAGTTGATCGCGCACCAGCACGTAGGGCTTCAGCCCTTCCGACGCGCCTTCCGCGAAGCGCAGGGGGTGGTCGGCGTTGATCTCCACCCAGTCCTCGACATTGGTGCGCAGGCGCAGCGTCTGCCCGCGCTCGCCTTCCGTCTTCTGCAATTCCACGCCCAGAAACGGCGCGTCGTCCACCCTGATGCCGACGCGCTCGACCGGCGTCACCAGAACGTAGCGCTCGGGATCCTTGCGCAGGATGGTCGAGAAAAGCTGCACCAGGGCCGGGCGGCCGATCGGCGTGCCCATGTAGAACCATGTGCCGTCGGCGGCGATCCGCATGTCGATGTCGCCGCAGAAATCCGGGTTCCACAGGTGTATCGGCGGCAGCTTTCGCCGCTCCCCGCCCGCAGAACGGGCCGCGGCGGCCAGTCCTTCCAGCCCGCCGCCCGCCGTCGCCGACTTGATCTCGTCCTTCGCCATAATCCCGCGCCTATTGGCCGCCACGCTCGCTGCGCCATAATCTAGGGGACCGAAGGCGTTTCGGAAACGGACGCGATTCGGGCTCGTCCCTTCCCGCTTGCGGAAAGGTCGGACGGGTATGTCGTCAAGAGAGGTCCCATGTCCGCAGAAGCCGTCCCGACCTCCCTCGACGAGGCCGTCGCCCAGCAGGCCGAACGCGCGCTCGACAGGCTGGCCGCCGCCCGCGCCGCGGTGGAGGCCGTGATCTTCGGACAGGGCGCCGTGGTGGAGGAGACGCTCGCCACGCTTCTGTCCGGCGGCCACGGCCTGCTCGTCGGCGTGCCGGGCCTCGCCAAGACAAAGCTTGTGGAAACGCTGGCGATCGTGCTCGGCCTCGACAGCCAGCGCATCCAGTTCACGCCGGACCTCATGCCCTCCGACATTCTGGGCTCGGAAGTGCTGGACGAGACGCCCGACCACAAGCGCGCCTTCCGCTTCGTGCAGGGGCCGGTGTTCACGCAGCTGCTGATGGCCGACGAGATCAACCGCGCCTCGCCCCGCACGCAGTCCGCCCTCCTGCAGGCGATGCAGGAGCATCATGTGACGGTCGCCGGCCAGCGCTACGACCTGCCGCGGCCGTTCCACGTGCTCGCCACGCAGAACCCGCTGGAGCAGGAAGGCACCTATCCGCTGCCCGAGGCGCAGCTCGACCGCTTCCTCATGCAGATCGACGTCGGCTATCCCGACCGCGAGGCCGAGCGCCGCATCCTGCTCGACACGACCGGCGACACGCAGTCGAAACCGAAACAGGCGCTGAGCGTCGAGGATCTCGCGCAGGCGCAGCGCCTCGTGCGCCGCCTGCCGGTCGGCGAGACCGTGCTCGACGCCATTCTCGATCTCGTGCGCGCGGCGCGTCCCGGCGAAGGCGATCCGGCGATCGTGCGGCATGTGGCGTGGGGCCCCGGTCCGCGCGCCGCCCAGGCGCTGATGCTGGCGACGCGCGCCCGCGCCCTGCTCGACGGACGCCTTGCGCCCTCCATCGCCGACGTGGTCGCGCTCGCCGAGCCCGTGCTGAAGCATCGCATGGCCCTGACCTTCGCGGCGCGCGCCGATGGCGAGACAATACCGGGGCTGGTGACGAAACTGACCGCGCGGTTTTCCTGATGGCCGACGCGCGCCTCATCGACGCGACTCAAGCTGCGCATGCGCCGCGCTGCCGGCAGGTCGCCCTCGATCTGGCTCGGCGTCTGCCGGCGGCGCTGGTCGCGGCGAAGGAGATTGCGGCGTCGCTGATGCATGGCGTGCATGGACGCCGCCGGGCCGGCGTCGGCGAGACTTTCTGGCAGTTCCGGCCCTTCGCCTCGGGCGAGGCGGCGCAGAACATCGACTGGCGCCGGTCGGCGCGCGACGACCGGCTCTACGTGCGCGAGCGCGAATGGGAGGCCGCGCACACGCTGTGGCTGTGGATGGACCTGTCGCCCTCCATGGGTTTCGTTTCCGATCTCGCGCGCGAGCCGAAGGTGGATCGCGCCCTGTCGCTCGGGCTCGCCGCCGCCGACCTGCTGGTGCGCGGCGGCGAGCGCGTCGGGCTGCTCGGCCTGTCGCGCGCCTTCGCCACGCGCGACATCGTGGATCGGCTGGGCGAAGTGCTGGCGGTCGAAGCCGGCCGTGACATCGAGCGCGCCGAACTGCCGCCGGCGGTCGCGCTCGGCCCGCGCATGCGCGCGATCCTGATCGGCGATTTCCTGATCGAGCCGAAACTTTTTGCCGAACGGCTCTCCACCATCGCCGCGCGCGGCGCGAGCGGGCACATGGTCGTCATCGCCGATCCCGTCGAGGAGACCTTTCCTTTCGCGGGCCATGTCGAACTCGTCGATTCCGATTCGCCAGCGACGCTGCGGCTCGGGCGCGCGGAAAGCTGGCGCGCCGATTACGAGGCGCGGCTTGCGCGCCATCGCGCGGAAATCTTCGACATTGCGCGCGCGCATAATTTCTCCGTGCTCGTGCATCGCACCGACCGGCCGGCGTCCGAAGCGCTGATCGCTCTTCGCGCACGGCTGGAGGAAGGCGGCGCGCAGGGGTTGCGCGCATGACGGGCGGCCTGTTCTCGCTTCCGCTCGCCTTCGCCGCGCCGCTGGCGCTGCTCGGGCTGCTGAGCCTGCCGGTCATCTGGCTGCTCATCCGCGTCACGCCGCCGCGTCCGCGCCGCCTGCCGTTCCCGCCGCTGAAGATCATTCTCGACAGCGCGCGCAAGGACGAGACGCCGGCGCGCACGCCGTGGTGGCTCCTGCTGCTGCGGCTCGCGCTCGCCACGCTCGCCTGCCTCGCCTTCGCAGGGCCGATCTGGAACCCGCCAGCCGCGTCGACCGGCGGCGCCGCGCCGCTGCTGATCGTGCTCGACGACGGCTGGGCGGCCGCGCCGACATGGGAGAGCCGCGTCGCCTTCGCGATCGGCGCGGCGGAATCGGCCGGCCGTCGCGGCGCGGCCGTCGCTGTCGCGGCGGTTTCGGACGGCGCGCGCGAGATCGCGCCGACCGACGCGTCCCGCGCGATCGAAAGCCTGCGGGCGAAACAGCCGCAGCCGATCGAACCGCCGCGCGCCGCCGTCGCGCCGGCGATCGAAAATTTCGCGACGCGCAACAAGGACGCGCGGGTCCTCTGGCTCGCCGACGGGCTGGAGCAGGGCGGGGCGCGCGCCTTCGCGGAAAAACTGTCGGCTCTCTTCGGATCGTCGCTCGAAATCGCTTCCGACGCGCATCGCCCGCGCGGGCTCGCCGGGCCGCGCAACGAAGCGCAGGGACTCGTCGTGCGCGTGCTGCGCGCCGGCGCCGGCGCTCCCGACGGAATGGCGCGCGCGCTCGATCTCAAGGGACTCATGCTCGCCGAGGCGCCGTTCTCCTTCGGCGCGGGCGACGAGGCCGAAGCGAAGATCGTCCTGCCCGTCGAACTGCGCAACGAAGTGGCGCGGCTCGAAATCCGCGGCGAGCGGTCGGCGGGCGCCGTCGCGCTGCTCGACGAACGCTGGAAGCGTCGGCGCGTCGGGCTGGCCAGCGGCGCCAGCGCGGATGTCGCGCAGCCGCTGCTCGCGCCCAATTATTACGTTTCGCGCGCGCTTGCGCCCTATGCGGACGTGCGGCAGGCGCGGCCGGGTTCGACCGATCCGATCGGCGCGCTGCTCGACGACGGCGTCGACATGCTGATCGTCTCCGACATGGCGATCGCGCCCGGCGAGACGCACGACCGAATTGCGAAATTTATCGAGAACGGCGGCGCGCTGGTGCGTTTCGCCGGCACGCGGCTCGCCGGCGCCAACGACGACCTGACGCCGGTGCGCCTGCGCCGCACGGGACGCGTGCTCGGCGGCGCGCTGTCGTGGGAGACGCCGAAAAAGCTCAGTCCCTTCGACGACAAGAGCCCGTTCTCGGGCCTGCGCATCCCCGACGACGTGACCGTGTCGCGCCAGGTTCTGGCCGAGCCCGAACCGGGCCTCGCCGCCCGGACCTGGGCGCAGCTCGCCGACCAGACGCCGCTGGTGACGGCGGAGAAGCGCGGCAAGGGGCTTCTCGTCCTGTTCCACATCACCGCGGACACGACCTGGTCGAACCTGCCGATTTCCGGCCTGTTCCCGGAGATGCTGCGCAAGGTCGCGACGCTGGCGGGCTCGTCGGCCGATGTCGCGCCGGCCGAGCAGGACATTGCGAACGACGAGCCGCGCCAGAAGATCGAAACGCTCAGTCCCCAGCGCATGCTCGACGGATTCGGCGCCTTCGTCTCGCCGCCGGCGACGGCGCGGGCGATCGCGGCGAACTTCCAGGGGCCGGCGAGCCTCGACCATCCGCCCGGCTTCTACGGGCCTGCGGATTCGGCGATCGCGATCAATGCGCTCGAGCCGGAGGCGAAACTCGTCGCGGCGGACTTCTCCGGCGTCGCGGCGCGGCGCGTCGAAATCGAGCAGGCGCGCGCGATCGATCTGCGCGCGCCGCTGATGGCGGCGGCCTTCCTTCTGCTGCTCGCCGATGCGCTCGCGTCGCTGTGGCTGTCGGGCGGCCTGCCGCGTCTCGGCGCGCGGCGAGCGACGACGGCGCTTCTGCTGCTCGGCCTGCTTTCTTCCGCCCCGTTCGACGGCGCGCCGCGCTTCCTCGCGCCGGCCCGCGCGCAACAGAAGCCGACCGCGAAACCGCAGCCCGCCCCGTCCAGGCGCGACATGGACGCGGCGCTGTCGACGCGGCTCGCCTATGTCGTGACCGGCGACGCCCGCGTCGACGAGACGAGCCGGGCGGGCCTCGTATCGCTGACGCAGACCCTGTCGCAGCGCACGGCGCTGTCGCCGGGCGAGCCGGTCGGCGTCGATCCGCAGCGCGACGAACTCGCCTTCTATCCGATGATCTACTGGCCGGTGGTGGCGACGCGGCCGCAACCCGGCGCGCTCGCGACACAGAAGATCGCCGCCTACATGAAGCAGGGCGGCACGGTGATCTTCGACACGCGCGACGCCCTGAATGCGCGGGCGGGATCGAGCACGCCCGAGGGCGACTGGCTGCGTAGGATGCTCGAAGGAGTCGACGTGCCGGAACTCGAGCTGACGCCGCGCGACCATGTGGTCACGAAGACGTTCTATCTCATCGACAATTTCGTCGGCCGCAGCGCCAACGGCCAGACGTGGATCGAGGCGCTGCCGCCCGAGCCCGCCGACGGCGAGGCGCGGCCGGCGCGTTCGGGCGACAGCGTGTCGCCGATCATCATCGTGTCGAACGATCTCGCGGCCGGATGGGCGGGCGACCGTTACGGCGAACCGCTCTTTCCCCTGACCCCTGGCGGTCCGCGCCAGCGCGAGATGGCGCTGCGCGGCGGCGTCAATCTCGTGATGTACACGCTCACCGGCAATTACAAGGCCGACCAGGTGCATGTGCGCGATCTGCTGAACAGGCTGGGGCATTGATGGCGCGAGACTCGAGGCTGCATCTTGAGCCCCCTCCCCAACCCTCCCCCGCTACGCGGGAGAGGGAGCAGATGCGTGGCTTCACGCCGCTCGTAGATCACGAATGTCAGCCATCCCCTCTCCCGCGGGCACGAAGTCGGCTGTTGCCGACTTCGGTCAGATACGGGGGAGGGCAAGGGAGGGGGCCTAGCCACATCCCCCATCCTGCATCATGAACTCCTATTCCCTCGCCTTCACGCCGCTCGTTGCGCCCTGGCTGCTGGTCGCGCTCGGCGTCTGCGGCGCGCTCGTCGTCGCGCTCGCGATCCATGCGCGCCGTCCGGGCGCCTGGCTGCGCGCGCTTGGCCTCGCCCTCATGCTGCTGGCGCTGGGCGATCCTTCGCTCGTGCGCGAGGATCGCGAACCGCTGAAGGACACGGTCGCGCTGGTGATCGACGCCAGCGGCAGCCAGTCGATCGCGGAGCGGCCGACGCAGATCGCCGCCGCGCGCGCCGAGCTGGAAAAGCGCTTCAACGCGCTCGGCAATGTCGACCTGCGCGTGATCGAGAGCGGACGCAGCGAGGCGGAAGCCGACGGCACGAGGCTCTTTTCCGCGCTGAACGCGGGGCTTGCCGACGTGCCGATGGAGCGGCTCGGCGCCGTCGTGATGGCCACGGACGGCGTGGTGCACGACATTCCCGAGAACGTGCAGAAACTCGGCTTCAAGGCGCCGCTGCACGTGCTCGTCACGGGCCACGAGGGCGAGCGCGACCGGCGCATCGAACTCGTCGAGGCGCCGCGCTTCGGCATCGTCGGCAAGACGCTGACGCTGGAAGCGCGCGTGATCGAGGCCGGCGGGGGCCGCGCGCCGGTTCTGCTGCGCGTGCGGCGCGACGGGGCGGAGATCGCGCGCATCCGCGGCCTGCCGGGCGAGGCGCTGCAGATCCCCGTCGTCGTCGAGCATGGCGGGCCGAATGTCGTGGAACTCGAGGTCGAGGAAGTTCCCGGCGAACTGACCGCCATCAACAACAAGGCCGTCGTCACCATCGACGGCGTGCGCGACAAGCTGAAGGTGCTGCTTGTCTCCGGCGAACCGCACAACGGCGAGCGCATGTGGCGCAACCTGCTGCGCTCCGACGCCAATGTGGAGCTGGTGCACTTCACCATCCTGCGCCCGCCGGAGAAGCAGGACGGCACGCCGATCAACGAGCTCTCGCTCATCGCCTTTCCGACCGCCGATCTGTTCGGGCGGCGGATCAAGGATTTCGATCTCATCATCTTCGACCGCTATTCGAATCAGAGCGTGCTGCCGTCGATCTATCTCGACAATATCGTGCGCTACGTGAACGAGGGCGGCGCGATGATGATCGCCGCCGGTCCGGATTTCGCCACGGCGGAGGGCATCTTCTTCTCGCCGCTCGGCCGCATCGCGCCGGCCAGGCCGACCGGCGATCTTCTCGAGCGCGCGTTTCGCGCACGTGTGTCGGAGGCGGGCAAGAAGCATCCGGTCACCCGCGGCCTTCCCGGCGCCGACTCCGACCCGCCGCGCTGGAGCGACTGGTTCCGGCAGGTGAACGTCACCGCCACGCGCGGCCAGAGCGTGCTGACGGGGGCCGGCGACCGGCCGCTGCTCGTGCTGTCGCGCGAGGGCAAGGGCCGAGTCGCGCAATTGCTGAGCGACCAGATGTGGCTGTGGGCGCGCGGCTACGAGGGGGGCGGACCCTATCTGGAAATCCTGCGGCGGCTCGCGCACTGGCTGATGAAGGAGCCCGACCTCGAGGAGGAGATTCTTCGCGCGAATGCGCATGGCAGGCAGATCAGGATCGAGCGGCAGACGCTGAAGGACCGCATCGAGCCCGTGACCGTCGTCGCGCCGTCCGGGGCGACCGAACAGGTCGCGCTCGCGCCCGTGGAGCCGGGGCTGGCGCGCGGCGCCCACGAGGCGCGCGAACTCGGCCTCTACAAGCTGACGGAGGGCAATCTGACCGCGCTGGTCAATGTCGGACCGGCGAACCCGCGCGAATTCCAGGACGTGATTTCGACGCCGGACCGTCTGCGGGAAATCGCTCAGGCGAGCGGCGGCACGATCCGGCGCATCGCAGCCGACGACGGGCGGGACCTTTCGGGCGCGCTCATGCTGCCGCGCGTCGCCTCCGTGGGACCGGGTTCGACAGCCGGCGGCGCCGACTGGATCGGCGTGCGCCGCACGGAATCGCACGTCGTGCGCGGCCTCGGCGTCGCGCCGCTGGCGCTGGGGCTTGCGGGGCTTGCCGTGCTGCTCGCGGCTTTCGTCGCCGCCTGGATGGCGGAGGGGAGGCGGAGGGCGTGAGGCGAGAGGCGCCTACGACCCACGATCGAGCAGCCGCTTGAAATCAGCCCGGACGCGCTGCGCCTCGGCGTTGGCGGCCGGCGAAGCGTCCCCCATGCCGAAATAGCCGTGAATGAGGCCGGGCCCGTGATGGCGCGTCGTCTCGACGCCGGACGCCGCGAGGGCGTCGGCATAGGCCTGACCCTCGTCGCGCAGAGGATCGTACCAGGCGGTGCAGACGACCGCCGGCGCGACGCCGGCGAGATTCCTCGCGCGCAGCGGCGAGACGCGCCAGTCGTCGCCGTTTGCGTCCGCGCCGAGATAATGGCGGGCAAACCAGGCCATCGTCGCGCGCGACAGGAAATAGCCCGACGCATTCTCCTGCCGCGAAGGATAGCGCGCGTTCTCGGCCGCGTCGGCATAGAGGCCGGCCACGTCGGCGACGGGATAGACCAGCAATTGTCCGGCGAGCGCGAGGCGGTCGTCGCGCGCGGCTATGGCGCAGGCGGCCGCGAGATTGCCGCCCGCGCTGTCGCCGGCGACGCCGATGCGACGCGCGTCTCCGCCGAAGTCGGCGATCCGCGCTACGACATCGTTCAGCGCCGCGAGGCAATCCTCGAAGGCGGCGGGGAAAGGCGCCTCGGGCGGGCGGCGATAGTCGACAGAGACGACGACGGCGCCCGTTTCCAACGCCAGCAATTGCGCCTGGCGCTCGTGCGTTTCGAGATCGCCGGCGACCCAGCCGCCGCCGTGAAAGAAGACGACCGTCGGCGACGGCGTTGCGCCGACGCGATAGACGCGCGCGGAAATCGCGCCGGCCGCGCCGCTCACGGCGATCTCGCTCATCCGCGCCGAGGATTGCGCCGGCGGCCGCGCGCGGGCCATCGCGACGAGCGAATCGCGCGCGCCCTGCGGCGTCATCGTGTCGGGATCGCGCAGCGGCAAGAGCGGAATGATCTGGGCGATGGCGGGGTCGAGCGGCGTGATCATGGCGGCAGCCTACATCACGCCTGCGCGAACCGACAGCCGCGGCCTGCGCCGCGTGCGCGTCGGCGTTAGGCTTAATCCGACGCCCTTGTTGCGAAGCAGGGGACCTGCGGCGATCTTCGGCCGATCCAATTGGAGGCAATGGTGAAGATTCCGACCAAGGTTCTGCCCAAGGACGTTCTGGATTCGATCAAGCGCACGCGCCCCGTCTACGCGCTGGGCCGCCGGGTGCGCTTCGCGCTGGGCTCGCGGCTCGGCGCGCGCGCCGTTCCGGGCCTCGCGGGCCGCGCGCACTACAATGATTTCATGCTGTCCTCGACCGACGCCGATCACGTCGGAGGCTATCTTCGCGGGGCGCGGGAATTCGTCGGCCTGCTCGGCCGTTCGCTGAAAGAGGCCGGGCGCGACTGGAGTTCCATCGAAGCCTGCCTGGAAGTCGGCTGCGGCTACGGACGGATCGTGCGAGAGCTGCGCAACAGTCTCGATCCGTCGCGCATCTACGTCACCGATGTCATCGCGGAAGGCGCACGCTTCACGGCCGCCGAATTCGGCGCGACTGCAATTCCCGTGATCGAGCGTTCGGCCGAAACGATGCCGGGCAAGTTCGACCTGGTCTATCTTCTTTCCGTCTACACGCATCTGCGCCGCGATCTCGTGGCGCGCAATCTCGCCGCGGTCGCGCGCGCGCTGAAGACCGGGGGCGTGCTCGTCTTCACGACGCACGGACAGGGTTCGGCCGAGACAGCCGAACGCTACGAGCAGTACTGGCTCGACAAGCAGGCGGTGCTGACGGGCATGAGCGCCGAGGGGTATTATTACGAGCGCTATCCCTATTATTACGACGAGTATGGCCTGACCTGGTTCCGTGGCGACGCGATGCGCGCGCTCGTATCGGAGACCGCGCCCGCGCTGGAATTCGTCTCGCATCATCCGATGGCGCTCGATGGCCATCAGGACCTGTTCGTGTTCCGCAAGCGCTGAAGCGGCGCCTCAGCTCTCCGCGCCGCAAAACCCGATGCGGATCATGTTGGTTGCGCCGGGCGTGCCGAAGGGGACGCCGGCGACGATGATGATGCGGTCGCCTTCCTGCGAAAATCCCTCGCGGTTGGAGAACTTGCTCGCGCGCCGCGCCATATCGTCGATGTCGCTCGCATCCTTGGTGACGATGGCGTGCACGCCCCACACCAGCGCGAGGCGGCGCGCCGTGTCGCGCTTGGGGGTGAGCGCCAGGATCGGCGGCTGCGGCCGTTCGCGCGCGATGCGGAAGGCGGTCGAACCCGACGCGGTCCAGGCGCAGACGGCCTTGAGATCGAGCGTCTCGGCCATGTCGCGCGCGGCGACCGCGATGGCGTCGGCGCCGCCCGGATCGGGCGCGGCGGCGCGCTGGCCGGCGATGACGGCGCGATAGACGGAATCGGTTTCCACCTCTTCCGCGATTCTGTTCATCGTGGCCACGGCCTCGACCGGATATTGGCCGGCCGCGCTTTCGGCCGAGAGCATGACGGCGTCCGCGCCTTCGAACACGGCGGTCGCGACGTCGGAGACTTCGGCGCGCGTCGGCACCGGCGCCTGGATCATGCTCTCGAGCATCTGCGTCGCCACGACCACCGGCTTGCCGGCGCGGCGCGTCATGCGCGTGATGCGCTTCTGCAGGCCGGGCACTTTCTCGAGCGGCATTTCCACGCCGAGATCGCCGCGCGCGACCATCAGCGCGTCGGAGAGTTCGATGATCTCGGCCAGCCGCGAGATCGCCTGCGGCTTCTCGATCTTGGCCATCACCAGGGCCCGGCCGCGCGCGATCTTCTTGACCTCGGCGACGTCCTCGGCGCGCTGCACGAAGGAGATCGCCACCCAGTCGACGCCGGCGTTGAGGCCGGCCTCAAGATCGCTGCGGTCCTTCGGGGTCATGGCCGAAACCGGGATTTCCGTATTCGGCAGGCTGACGCCTTTGCGATTGGAAATCCGGCCGGCGACGTCGACGATGGCGCGCGCGCTCGTCGGCGTCGCCGCGACGATATGCAGGCGCACCTTGCCGTCGTCGATCAGCACGACGTGGCCGGGCTCCAGCGCCTCGAGAATCTCGGGATGGGGCAGGTGCACGCGATGGACGTCGCCGGGCGTCGGATCGGCGTCGAGCGTGAATTCCGCGCCCTTCCTCAGCATGACCGCGCCGTCGTGGAACGTGCCGATGCGCAGCTTGGGACCCTGAAGATCGACGAGAATGCCGATGGGGCGGCCGCTCTCCTTCTCGATCTCGCGGATCATGGCGATCCGCTCGCGCATGCCGTCGTGGTCGGCATGGCTCATGTTGATGCGGAAGACGTCGGCGCCCGCATCGTGCAGCGCGGCGATCGTCGCCTTGTCGGCGGAAGCCGGTCCGAGCGTCGCCAGGATCTTGCAACGGCGCAATCGTCTCATGGTCTGTCGTCTTTTCTGGATCGGCCTGCTTCCGAGCGGAATCGCTCAGAAGCAGAAAAGCCGATCGGTTTCAGAGTGTGGAGCGCGCATCGGGCGAACAACCGGCTTCCGTCTTTCGGCTCGTGCGCCGGAGCGCCCGGCTATCGCGTCTGCCCGGGATCGGTGAGCTGTACCGTCCAGCTGCGGGCGTCCTTGCCGGTGTCGACCTCGAAGAAGCCGGTGCGGTCGAAGCCGCGTACATAGCAATTCTCGCGGCCGTCGATCTTGAACTCGCGGTCGCGCGTGCACATGAAGGCCTTGCCCTTCCACTCGCCGCCTTTCTCGTCCATCGCGTAGACGTAGTAGAATTCGGCGGCGAGCGGTCCGCGCAGCAGCGTCTCGCAATTGCTGGGTTTGAGATTCCACCAGCCTTCGCTCACCCAATTGTCGCCGTCCGTGTAGGCGAGCGACACGCTGACACGGTTGACCGTGTTGTTGCAGAGGCGGAAGTCGGCGGCCGCGGGCGTGGCGGCGGCCAGACCCAGCAGGCTCAGCAACAGCGATCCAGAAAAGCGAATCATAGGTTCGATCGGTCCGACGGAAAGGGTCGAAGGACGCATGACGCGGGATTCCGCCACGAGAGCGGCGCGGCGGCACAGCGGGCGCGCGCGCTTTATCCCTTGATTTGCCTGAATTGTCGAGCCGCCCGGTCACGCGCCGATCCCCGGGCCGATCAGAATGGCGCGCAGATCGTTGACATTGGTGAGCGTGGGGCCTGGCCGCAGCAGGTCGCCCAGGGCCTCGAAAAATCCCGTTGAATCGTTGTCGGCCAGGCGCGCGGACGGATCGAGGCCGGCGGCGCGGGCGCGGGCGAGGGTGGTCGCGTCGACGAAGGCGCCGGCCGGATCGCTCGC
>JBDHTL010000091.1:0-15417 GCA_039808645.1 Rhodoblastus sp.
CCGCCGAGCGCGCACACGCCCATCGCCAGCGCGGCGCGCACGCCGAAGAAGACGCGGCTCGGCCCCGGCCGCAGGCGGAACAGGGCCGCGAGGCTGACCGCCGGCGGCGGCGGGGATGGCGGGAGCGGATGGGTCATGGGTCGTGCGCGTGCGATGCTCGAAAATGGATCGCCTATCGGCGCGGCGACGGCAATGCCGGCAATACGGATCGTTGCGCCCGGCGATCTGTCCCGGGGCCGCGCAGGCGGGAAGCGCCCACGCTCGTTCCGGAGGGCGGCTCCAGCGCTCCGGATCCGGCTCTCCGCGACGCTCAGCCGAACCTGTTGTTCTTCGGGAAGCCGCGCGGCGGCAAGCGCCCCGCGTCGGCGCGATTGCCGATCCATTCCTTGAGCTCGGCCTTGGCGACCACGAACACGCGCCCCGCCGAATCCGTCCAGCTCAGCCCGTCCGCCATCGCGAACACGCGCACGTCGGCAATGCCGCCGTCCTTGTAGCGCTGCAGCCGCACGCCCTTGCCGCGCGCCATCTCGGGAACCTGATCGAGCGGGAAGACGACGAGCTTTCGGTTCTGCCCGACGACGGCGACATGATCGCCCTGCGCTGCAACGAGCAGCGCCGCCTTCGCGCCATCGTCCGGGTTCATCAGGACCTTGCCCTTGCGCGTGCCGCCGATCATCTCGTCCTGGCCGACGACGAAGCCGCGCCCGTCCGAGGTCGCGGCCAGCATCTTCTTGCCCTGCTCGTAGGGAAGAACGGTCACGATATCGGCGCTCTCGTCGATGTCGGCCATCAGGCGGATCGGCTCGCCGTGGCCGCGCCCGCCCGGCAGTTTCGAGGCGTCGAGCGTGAATATCTTGCCGTTCGACGCCAGCACCAGAATCTTGGACGTCGTCTCCGCGAAGAACGACGCCAGCAGCGCGTCGTCGCCTTTGAACTGCAGGCTCGACAGGTCCTGCACATGCCCCTTGAGCGCGCGGATCCAGCCCTTCTCCGACACGACGACCGTGACCGGCTCGCGCTCGATCAAGGCTTCCGCGAGGTTGAAGTCGGCGGCTGCGGCAGGCGCCTCCGCAAAGGTGGTGCGGCGCTTGCCGACCTTCGATTCCGGCGGATATTTCTTCTTCAGTTCGCGAATCTGCGCGGTGATCGTCTTCCACTGCAGCTTCTCGTCGGAGATGAGCTTCTCGACCTCGCCCTTCTCCTTCGTCAGCTCGTCGTGCTCCTTGCGCAGCTCCATTTCCTCGAGCCGGCGCAGCGAGCGCAGGCGCGTGTCGAGCACATAGTTCGCCTGCTTGTCGGTCAGCCCGAAGGCCGTCATCAGCTGGGCCTTCGGCTCGTCCTCCTCGCGGATGATCTTGATCACCTTGTCGAGGTTGAGGAAGACGATGATCATGCCGGCGAGCAGTTCGAGGCGATGCTCGATCTCCGCCAGCCTGTGCCGCGAGCGGCGCAGCAGCACGTCGCGGCGGTGGTCGAGCCATTGCCCGATCGCCTCGCCGAGCGAGACGACGCGCGGCGCCACGCCGTCGACCAGCACGTTCATGTTCACGCCGATCCGCGCTTCCAGCTCGGTCTGCCGGAACAGCGTCTCCATCATCACGTCGGCGTCGACGGTTTTCGCGCGAGGCTCGATGACGATGCGGATGTCTTCGGCGGATTCGTCTCGGATGTCGGCGACGAGCGGCAGCTTCTTCTCGTTGAACAGTTCCGCGATCTTTTCGATCAGCCGGCTTTTCTGCACGCCGTAGGGAATCTCGGTGACCACGACATTCCACATGCCGCGTGAAGATTCTTCCTTGGCCCAGCGGGCGCGCAAGCGGATCGAGCCCCGCCCCGTCCGGTAGATTTCCGTGATCGCGGCCGGCGTATCGACGATCACGCCGCCGGTCGGAAAATCGGGTCCCGGCACGAAACGCACGAGCGCTTCGGGCGTCGCCGCGCGATTGGAAATGAGGTAGAGCGCGGCGTCGCAGAGTTCGGCGAGATTATGCGGCGGCACCGAGGTCGCCATGCCCACCGCAATGCCCTGCGCGCCGTTGGCGAGCAGGTTCGGCAGCGCCGAGGGCAGGACGATCGGCTCCTGCTGGTCGCCGGAATAGTTGTCGCGGAAATCGACCGAATCCTCGTCGATGCCTTCGAGCAGAAGGCGCGCGACGTCGGTCATCCGCGCCTCGGTGTAGCGGTAGGCCGCGGCGCTGTCGCCGTCGATATTGCCGAAATTGCCCTGCCCGTCGATCAGCGGGTAGCGCGACGAGAAGTCCTGGGCGAGACGCACCAGCGCGTCATAGATCGCCTGGTCGCCGTGCGGATGGAAGGAGCCCATCACGTCGCCGACGATCTTCGCGCATTTCTTGAAGGCTGCGCCCGGATCGAGCCTGAGGATCTGCATGCCGTAGAGGATGCGGCGGTGCACCGGCTTCAGCCCGTCGCGGGCGTCCGGGAGCGCGCGACCCATGATGGTCGACAGCGCATAGGCGAGATAGCGCTCTTCCAGCGCCTCCCGCAGATTCACGGGCTGCGCCTCGGGCAGCTGAGGCGGATCGATCGTTCTTGCCATGTTCTCTGCCTACCCGGCCTCCTGAGTCGCGGCAAGCGCGTGACTTTCCTCACTGAATTTACGTTGATTTCGACTTCTGGCGCGTTTCGCCGGACTGTTGCATCCCTGCACTAGTTTCGCAGCGCAACACTTCGCTAAGGATACGCCAACGCTGGGGGGCGATGAATCGCAGGGCGCGCGGGTGTGCGAACGCACTGCGATCCAAATCGCAATTTGCGAGTTTATGGGTGCGGGCGCGGCCGCCCGGACCGAATGGTGTCGACATGACGAAGATTGTTTCCGCTCTGGGCCTTTTGATCGCCCTTTCCCTCGGCGCCATCGCGCTGTTCCAGCCCGGTCTGAACGAGGTCATGGCGCAGGGCGCCGCGCCGGACGCCTGCCTGGCCAGCGTCATCGACGAAGGCTATGGCGTGAAGAGCCCCGCCTCCCGCGCCGACTGCGTCGCGGCGCGCTGATCGCGCCGGCAAGCTCAATCCCGCAGCAAGCTCAATCCCGCGGCAGGCCGCCTGACGCGCGCGCGACTTCGCGAACGAAAGCGTCGCGCGACGCCATCGCCTCGGTCAGGCCGCGCGGCTCGAAGAGATCGCGCTGCAGGAAATAGCCGGCGAGCCTGAATCCGGCGTCGATCGAGTCCAGCGAAATCTCGCCCGTCCCCGCGTCGCGCCCGATGAAATCGGGGAGCGGCAGCAGGCGATCGGCCCAGGGCGCGCCCGCGTCGCGGCTGACGGCGCGTCCGCTTTTCGGCGACACATAGGCGAGATTGTCGCGGGCGCCCGTCGCGGCGCAGCTTTCGAGATCGAGACCGAAGCCGAGCTCCGCGAGCAGCGCGAGTTCGAAGCGCACGAGGAGTTCGGGCGCGAGCGCCGAATCGTCGAAATGCTCGGCGATCGCTTCCGCCATCGCGAACAGACCCGCGTGCGGATCGCGCTCGGGCAGCAGGCGCAGCAGCGCCGCGAGCCAGTGCAGGCCCTGCAGCGCCATCGCGCTCGCCATGAGGCGGCCGGCCCGCAGCCGGTCTGCCTCCACGGCGAAGACGCCCATATGCTCCTCCAGCCGCGCGCGCCACACGAGACTGACGGAATTGCCGGGCTGCAGCGTCGGCTGCATGGCGCGCGAACGGCCGGAGCGCACGACGCCGAGATGGCGGCCGTGAGTCTCGGTCATCGCCTCCAGAATGACGCTTGTCTCGCCATGCTTGCGCAGGCCGATGACGATGCCGCGGTCGGACCAGTCCATGCGCCTTTATGGGCGAGGCGCAGGCGCGGGGTCCAGTCTCAGCGGCGGCCGTAGCGGTGCTTCGCCCGGCGCTTGTCCTTCAGCCCCCAGCTCGACGCGATGGCGGGCCCGGCGGTTGCGCCGACGACCGCGCCCGCGACGAGGCCGACCGGACCGAAGACGATGCCGCCCGCGGCCCCGCCGAGCGCGCCGTCGAGCAGGCGCTCGCCAGCCTGCGCGGCGCCGACGGACAGCGGAAGGACGAACAGAGCGGCGAGAAAGGTCTTGCGCATCGGATACTCCACGAAACGAGAGCGCCCCGCGCGCACGGGGCGCATTCCCGCGGGATCGCGTGTATGATTGAGCCCGCTTAACCTTAACGACGCGTTGAGGCCGACATGGGCGGCGGATCCGAGACCTACATGCAGGCGGCGGGGCTCGTCGCCATCCTGCTCTACCTGCTGTCGAGCTTCCGGGTCTTTCCCGACCGCACCACGCTCTGGCTGCAACGCGCCGCCCTCCTCACGCTCGGCTTCGCGATCCTGCTGGCGATGGTGGAGACGATCCGGTGGTTTGCCGGAACAAAGCAGTGAGCATTGGGTCCGCTTGCGAATGCGTCCGCTCGACCTGACGCAGCGATCTCCGGGAGGCCATGCATTCGCCGGCCGGGCGCGCACGGATCGACCGCGCCAAGCCGCTGCCGAGCGCCGCCTGACCGGCCTATCCGCCCCGCGGAAACTCGAGTCCCATTTCGCGGTAGCGTTCGGGATCGTCGGCCCAGTTGGAGCGCACCTTCACGAACAGGAAGAGATGCACCTTCTGTTCGGCCGCCTCCGCGATCTCTTTTCGCGCAGCTTGCCCGATCGACTTGATCATCTTGCCGCCCTCGCCGATCACGATCCGCTTCTGCCCGTCGCGCGCGACGAAGATCGTCTGCTCGATGCGCGCGGAGCCGTCCGGCATGGTCTTCCACTGATCGGTCTCGACCGTCGCCTCGTAGGGCAGTTCGTCGTGCAGCCGCTCGAACAGTTTTTCGCGCGTTATTTCCGCAGCCAGGGAACGCAATGGCGCATCCGACACCTGGTCTTCCGGATAGAGCCACGGCCCGGGCTTCATCATGTCCGCAAGCTGCGCGCGCAGGCGCGCGACGCCGTCGCCCTTGGCCGCCGACACCATGAAGGTTTCCGCGAAGGCGCAGCGCGTATTCAGTTCCTGCGCCAGCGCCAGCAGGTTTTCGCGCGGGATGAGGTCGATCTTGTTGAGGACGAGAACCTTGCGGCGCGGCGCGTCCTTCAGCCTGTCGAGGATCGCCTCGGCCTCCGCGTCGATCCCCTTCTTGGAATCGACCAGCAGCGCCACGACGTCGGCGTCGCCCGCCCCGCCCCAGGCGCTCGTCACCATCGCGCGGTCGAGCCGGCGCTTGGGCGCGAAAATGCCGGGCGTGTCGACGAAGACGATCTGCGCGTCGCCCTCGATCGCAATGCCGCGCACCAGCGCGCGCGTCGTCTGCACCTTGCGCGAGACGATCGAGACCTTCGCGCCGACCAGCGCGTTGAGCAGCGTCGACTTGCCGGCGTTCGGCGCGCCGATCAGCGCGACGAAACCGCAGCGCGTATTGTCCGCTTCCGTCATGTCACGCTTCCGATTCTCTCGCGCGCCATGAAGGCCTCGGCCGCCGCCTGTTCCGCATGCCGTTTGGACGAGCCTTCGCCCTGCGCCGTCTCGAACCCTTCCACGATGGCCGAAATCAGGAAGCGCGGGGCATGATCGGGGCCCGTCTGGCCGTCGAGCCGATAGACCGGCGTCGCCAGTCCCCGGCCTTGCGCCCATTCCTGCAGCGCGCTCTTGGGATCGCGCAGCGAGGCGCGGGCCTGGTCGAGCCGCGACGCGAAACTGTCGCGCACGAGGCGCCGCGCGGCGGCGAAGCCGGCGTCGATGAACACCGCGCCGATGATCGATTCGCAGATGTCGCCGAGGATCGCGGCCTTCTGCGCGCCGCCCGACTGCGCCTCGCCGCCGCCGAGGATGATGAAGGGCGCCACGCCCCACTCGGCCGCGACCTCCGCGCAGGTCTCCCGCCGCACGAGTTCGGCGAGACGTCGCGAAAGCTCGCCCTCCGCGGCGTCGGGAAACGTCTCGAACAAGAGGTCGGCGACGACGAGACCGAGCACGCGGTCGCCGAGAAACTCGAGGCGCTGGTACGAGTCCGCGCGCCGCGTGCACGCGCTGACGTGGGTCAGCGCCTTCTGCAGCAGCGCCCTGTCCGTGAAGACGATTCCGATCCGCTGCTCGAGGGGGCTGAGATCGGCGTCCTTGCGCCTCGCCATCAGCGCACCGGCTGGAACAGCCGCGAGAAGCGGACCGACCACGGCCAGCGCCAGAACTCCCAGGCCTGATTGCCGTCCTTCACCGAGAAGAAGATCATCTCGGCGCGGCCCACGAGATTTTGCGACGGCACGAAGCCGACGCCGCCCTGCTCCGGCGGCACGCGCGAATCCGTCGAATTGTCGCGGTTGTCGCCCATCATGAAATAATGGTCGGGCGGAACCTCGAACACGCCGGTCGTATCGTTGAAGCCCGTGTCGCCCTCGATCTCGATGATCGTGTGGCTGACGCCGCCGGGCAGCGTCTCCTTGTAGGTCGGCACTTCGGTCAGGCGCCCGAACCGGTCTTCCGTGCGCGCCTTGGCGATCGCCTCGCGCGGCACGACCTGGCCGTTGATGTGCAGCCGGCCCTCGATCATCTGGATCTTGTCGCCGGGCAGTCCGATCACGCGTTTTATGTAGTCGCTTGACGTATCGCGCGGCAGTTTGAAAACCGCGACGTCGCCGCGTTTCGGCTTCGACGCCATGATGCGGCCGGAGAACAGATCCGGGCTGAAGGGGATCGAATAGCGCGAATAGCCGTATGAATATTTCGAGACGAACAGGAAGTCGCCGATCAGCAGCGTCGGGATCATCGAGCCGGACGGGATGTTGAACGGCTGAAACAGCAGCGTGCGCACCACCAGCGCGATTAGCAGCGCCTGGATGACGACCTTGATCGTTTCGCCGAACCCGCCTTCCGCCTGCTTCTGGGATTTCGTCTTGTCGGCGTCGAGGCCGAGCGGTTCGCTCATCTGGATATTTCCCTTGGAGCTTCGTCGGCGCTGCGGCCGGCCGGGGCCGCCCCTCCTAGCACGGGCGGGGCGCCCCCGTCATGCGCCGCCGGCGGAGCCGGAAGCCGACCCGATCGGCAGCGCCTCGATGATGACCTGCGCATAGGCCAGCGGGAACTCGTCCGAGATCGTCAGATGCACTCGCGCCTCGCAGCCCGGGGGCGTGATCTCGGCGAGCCGGGCGGCCGCCCCCCGCGTCAGCGCCATCGTGGGCCGCCCTGATGGCAAATTCACGACCCCCATGTCGACCCAGTGGACGCCGCGCCGGATGCCGGTGCCGAGCGCCTTGGAACAGGCCTCCTTGGCCGCGAACCGCTTGGCGTAGGAGGCCGCCCTGCCCGCCCGGGCGTCCGACTTCCGTCGCTCTACCTCGGTGAAGCAGCGGGCCTCGAACCGCCCGGAATAGCGCGCCAGCGCCTCCTCGATGCGCCTTATGTCGCAGAGATCGCTGCCAAAACCGATGATCATGCGTTCCCTGCCGCGGCCCGTCCTTCGTCCATGGCTTTGCGCATCAATCGCACCGATTCGGCAAGCCCGACGAACATGGCCTCGCCGATCAGGAAATGGCCGATGTTCAACTCGACGATCTCGGGCAGAGCCGCGATCCGGCGGGCCGTATCGAAGTCGAGCCCGTGGCCGGCGTGACATTCCAGGCCGAGCCCGCCGGCCGTGAAAGCCGCCGCGCGAAGCCGCTCGAATTCGGATTCCGCGCGCGCCTCGTCGTTCAGTTCGACTGCGTGGCACCAGGCGCCGGTATGCAGCTCGACCACGGGCGCGCCGAGCGCGACCGCCGCCTCGAGCGCTTCGGCTTCCGGTTCGATGAACAGGGAAACCCGAATGTTCGCGCGCGAAAGTTCCGCGACGAAGGGCTTGAGATAGGCGAGGCCGCCCACGACGTCGAGCCCGCCCTCGGTGGTGCGCTCCGTGCGCTTCTCCGGCACGAGGCAGCAGGCATGCGGGGCGACCGCAAGAGCGATGTCGAGCATCTGCTCCGTCGCCGCCATCTCGAAATTCAGCGGCCTGGCGATCGACGCCTTCAGGCGCCGCATATCCTCGTCGCGGATATGCCGGCGGTCCTCGCGCAGATGCGCGGTAATGCCGTCCGCGCCGGCCTCGATCGCCAGCAGCGCGGCGCGCACGGCATCGGGACGCGCGCCGCCGCGCGCGTTGCGCACCGTCGCGACATGGTCGACGTTGACGCCCAGCCGAAGTTTCGACGCGCTCGTCATCCGTTGATCCGCTCCACCTTGCTCACGACGGGCTTGGCCTTGAGTTGCGACATGATGCCCGTCAGGTGCTTGAGATCGTTGACCTCGACATCGAGCAGCACATCGCGGAAATCGGGCGAATGCTCTTCGAAGGCGACATTGGCGATATTGGCGCCGGCGTCGCCGATGACGTTCGCGATCGCGCCAAGCGCGCCCGGCTCGTTGATCGCCGTCACCTTGATCTGTGCGGGAAACTTGTCGCGCCCGTATTCTTCCAGGTCCCAGCGCACGTCGATCCAGCGCTCCGGCTCGTTGTCGAAGGCAGATAGAGCGGGAGACTGGATCGGATAGACGGTGATCCCTTCGCCCGGCGTGACGATGCCGACGATGCGGTCGCCCGGCACCGCGCCGCCGTTCGGCGCGAAGCGCACCGGCAGGTCGCCGCGCAGGCCGCGGATCGGCACGGCCTTGTCGGGATCGCCGCTCGGCGCGCGGAACATCAGGCGCGACACGTTCTTGAAGTTGAACCAGCCCGATTCCTTGCGGTCGACGGCGGGCGCGACCTTCCGCTCGTCCTTGAACTCGGGATACATGGCCTTCACCACGTCGCCCGAGAACATCTCGCCGCGCCCGACCGCGACGTAGACGTCGTCGACGTTCGGCCGCGCCAGCCGCGGCAGCACGCGCTTCAGCGCCTCGTCGGAGAACGGCTTTCCCGCGCGCTCGAAGGCGCGCGCGACGATCTGGCGTCCGAGCCCCGCATATTGCGCGCGGGCGGCTTCCTTCGTCGCGCGGCGGATCGCGGAGCGCGCCTTGCCGGTGCGCGCCAGCGCCTCCCAGGCCGCCGGCGGCGTCTGCGCTTCGGCGCGCACGATCTCCACCTCGTCGCCGTTCTGCAATTCTGACAGGAGCGGCGCGATGCGGCCGTTGATCTTCGCGCCGACCGCCGTATTGCCGACATTGGTGTGCACGGCATAGGCGAAATCGACCGGAGTCGCGCCGCGCGGCAGCGCGATCAGGCGGCCCTTCGGCGTGAAGCAGAACACCTGGTCGTGGAACAGTTCGAGTTTCGTGTGCTCCAGGAATTCCTCGGGACTGTCGCCCTCGGCCAGCAATTCGAGCGTGCGCTGCAGCCAGCGATAGGCGCCGCTCTCGTGGCTCAGCGTCTCCTTGTCGGCGGCGTGCGAGTCCTTGTAGAGCGCGTGCGCGGCGATGCCGAGGCGGGCGATCTCGTTCATCTCGCGCGAACGGATTTGCAGTTCCACGCGCTGGTGTCCGGGCCCGACCACCGTCGTGTGGATCGAGCGGTAGTCGTTCTGCTTCGGCGTCGAGATATAGTCCTTGAAACGCCCCGGCACATTCGGCCATTTCGTGTGCACGACGCCGAGCACGCGATAGCAGTCCTCGACGCTGGCGACGATGATGCGGAAGCCGTAGATGTCGGACAGCTGCTCGAAACCGATCGACTTGCGCTCCATCTTGCGCCACACCGAATAGGGGGCCTTGCGGCGGCCCTTCACATCGGCGTCGATGCCGCGCAGTTTCAGTTCCTGCTGCAGCTCCTGCTCGATGCGCCGGATGATCGGCCCGTTCTTGGCGTGCAGCTCGTTGAGGCGATGGCTGATCGTCTCGAAGGCTTCCGGCATCAGGTGGCTGAACGCCAGCGCCTCGAGTTCGTCGCGCACGGTCTGCATGCCCATGCGGCCGGCCAGCGGCGCATAGATGTCGAGCGTCTCCTCCGCGATTCGCTTGCGCTTGTCCGGCGGCACGAAATGCAGCGTGCGCATGTTGTGCAGGCGGTCGGCGAGCTTGACCAGCAGCACGCGCACGTCGTCGGCGATGGCGAGCAGCAGCTTGCGGAAATTCTCGGCCTGCTCGGCGCGCTTGGAGACGAGGTCGAGCTTCTTGATCTTGGTGAGACCGTCCACCAGCCGCGCGATCTCGGGTCCGAACACGCGCTCGATCTCCTCGCGCGTGGCGGCCGTGTCCTCGATCGTGTCGTGCAGCACGGCGGCGACGATCGTGGCGTCGTCGAGCCCGAGATCGGTCAGGATGGCCGCGACTTCGAGCGGATGCGAGAAATAGGGATCGCCCGAGGCGCGCGTCTGCGCGCCATGCGCCTTCATGGCGTAGACATAGGCGCGGTTCAGCAGATCCTCGTCGGCGTTCGGATTGTACTTCCGAACGCGCTCGACGAGTTCGTACTGGCGCATCATGTGAAGGAAATCCCGCTCTCCGCCCGCGCTGCAATATCAGGCGCGGGCGAATTCAAGACAAGCGCGGCATTCGTCTGATCGGCGATCAGTCGCCGTCGTCGTCGCTGGCGGCCGGCGGCACCAGGCCTTCCAGGCCGCGCAGCAGGTCCTCTTCCGTCATGCGGTCGAACTGCACCTCGCCGCCGGCCTCGGCCGCCGCTTCCGGGGTCACCAGCGCCGGCACGGTCTCGGCCTCGGGCTCGTCGACCTCGACGTGCTTCTGCAGCGAGTGGATGAAATCCTCCTCGAGGTCGGCCGGCGTCAGCGTGCCGTCGGCGATCTCGCGCAGCGCGACCACCGGGTTCTTGTCGTTATCGCGATCGACGGTGATCGGCTGACCCGACGAGATCATGCGCGCGCGATGCGCGGACAAAAGGACGAGATCGAATCTGTTCTCGACCTTTTCGATGCAATCTTCGACCGTGACGCGCGCCATGCGGGGACGTCTCCTGGAATGCTGAATTCGGAAGGAGCGGTTGCATACACCCTGCCCGCGCAGGCCGCAAGCGCCGCGCAATCGACGCCGCGAAATGAAAAACCGTTAGGATTCAAAGGCGACCGGGAGGAAGCCATATTTCGCACACATTGGAAACAAAAAATTGGCTTATGATTCAACAAGAAACGCTCCTTTGCGGCGTCAATCCGCTTGACGCGGGCGCTGCGACGCACGATTTTCGTCGCGACGGGTCGAAGGCGAGGATTTTTGGCTGGCCTTGGGCAGATCGTCGTACGGGCTCATTTCCTGACGGCGGAAACAATCGACGAGACGGCCGCGCCTGCGCCATGCGCCGCCTGACAACACGACAGGACGATCATGGCCGAACAGGAACGCATTGCCCTATTCATTGACGGAGCGAACCTCTACGCGACCGCCAAGGCGTTGAATTTCGACATCGACTACAAGCGGCTGCTGCGTGAATTTCAGTCGAAGGGCCGGTTGGTTCGCGCGTTCTACTACACCGCCCTGGTCGAGGATCAGGAATATTCGGCCATCCGGCCGCTGATCGATTGGCTCGACTACAACGGCTACAGCGTCGTGACCAAGCCGACGAAGGAATTCGTGGACTCCACCGGCCGCCGCAAGGTCAAGGGCAACATGGATATCGAACTCGCGGTCGACGCGATGGAGATGTCGTCGCACCTCGACCATATCGTGCTGTTCTCGGGCGACGGCGACTTCCGCTCGCTGGTCGAGGCGATCCAGCGCAAGGGCGTGCGGGTGTCGGTGGTCTCGACCATCACGACCCAGCCGCCGATGGTCGCCGACGAATTGCGCCGGCAAGCCGACGAATTCGTCGACATCGTGCAACTCGTCTCCAAGATCGGCCGCGATCCCGGCGAACGCATGGAGCGGATGCAGCGCTACCAGGACCGTCGCCAGACGGCGCCCGCCGGCGGCGGCTTCGACGACCACAACGCCTGACTTGTTTTCCGCCGCCGCCTGCCCGCAGCGCGACTGTCCGCGCTGCGAACGTCTCGTCGCCTATCGGCGCGAGGCGCGTGCGCGCGCGCCGGACTGGTTCAACGCCCCCGTTCCGCCCTTCGGCGCGCCCGACGCGCGCCTGCTGATCGTCGGCCTTGCGCCCGGCCTGCAGGGAGCCAACCGCACCGGCCGCCCCTTCACCGGCGACTACGCCGGCGACCTCCTCTATGCGACGCTCGGCGAATTCGGTTTCGCCTCCGGAATCTATCGCGCAAGTCCGGACGACGGGCTGAAGCTCGTGGACGCGGCGATCATCAACGCCGTGCGCTGCGTTCCGCCGCAGAACAAGCCGCTGCCGTCGGAAATGGCGCATTGCCGGCCATATCTCGCCGCCGCCCTCGCCGACATGGCGAGGCTCCGGGCGATCGTCGCTCTCGGCCGCGTCGCGCACGAGAGCGTCGTGCGGACGGCCGGCGGCAAGCTCTCGGCCTTCCCTTTCGCCCACGGCGCGGAATTCGCGCTGAGCGACGGGATCACGCTGCTCGATAGCTATCATTGCTCCCGCTACAACACGAACACCCGCGTGCTGACGCCCGACATGTTCCGCTCCGTCTTCGCCCGGGCGCGCGCGATCCTCGACGACGCGGCGGTAAAGCGCCGTTAAGCGCGGTCTGGTTTGCTCGCCGGCGGACCGATGCAGCATCTTCTCTCCATCCAGGCGCTTCGCGCGCTCGCCGCGATCATGGTCGTGTTCCACCACGCCCAGAACGACGCCGGCCGGACGGCCGCCGACGTCGGCGCGCCCTTCGAGCGATTCTTCGCCCTGCCCTGGGCCGCGGGCGTCGACCTGTTCTTCGTCGTCTCGGGCTTCGTCATGGTCTTCTCGTCGGAGAAGATGTTTGCCGCGCCCGGCGGCGCGGCGCAATTCATGGGCCGCCGGATCGCCCGCATCGTGCCGCTCTACTGGCTGGCGACGCTCGTCTTCCTGTTCGCCGCGCTGCGCGGCGCGGCGGCCGGCAAGGTGTTGGCGCCCTCGCTCGGCGAAATATTCTCTTCCTTCGCCTTTCTACCGTTTCCGCGTGGAATCGACGGCGCGCCGCGCCCCGTCCATTCGCTCGGCTGGACGCTCGAATACGAGATGTTCTTCTATCTCGTCTTCGCCTGCTTCCTCTGGCTGCCGCGCGCCCGCGCCGTGGCCGGCGTCGCCGCTTTCCTGTGCGCGCTGGTCCTCGCCCATGTGGCGTACCGGCCGCAGAACGTCGCGCTCGCCTACTGGAGCGACCCGATCGTCCTGGAATTCGCGCTCGGCATGGGCGTGGCGCTCGCCCATCGCGCCGGCGTCAGACTGTCGAATCTTGCCGCGTTGGCGCTCGCCGTTCCCGCGCTCGCCGTCCTCGCCTACGATCCCATGCATTCGTCGGCCGAACCCTTCGACGCGCTCGATCCGAACGGCTTCCTGCGCCTGCTGAGCTGGGGCGCGCCGATGGCCGCGCTCTTCGCCGCCATCACGCTGCGCGCGCCGACGCAAGGCGCGACGCCGGCCATGCGCCTGGCGGCCGCCGTCGGCGACGCCTCCTACGCGCTCTATCTGTTCCACCCGCTGCCGATCATCGTCCTGCGCAAGCTCTGGCTTGCGGGCCATTGCGAAAGCCTCGGCTTCTGGCCGCTCGTCGTCGCCTCGACGCTGGCCTCGATCGCGCTGGCCCTCGCCATCTATCGCTGGATCGAGAAGCCGCTGACCGCCCTGGCGCAGGCCTGGCTCGTGCGCCGGCCGGCGCGCACCGACGCCGCGGTCGCCCGTCCCTGACCGGGGGGACTGGCCCGCGGTCTCGCGCGGGCTAGATTATCGCTCCTCGTCGCCGCAGGAGCCCGCCATGATCGTCACCGTCTTCCGTTCGCGCCTGAAGCCCGACGTGCGCGCGACATACGATCCGATGGCGGCGCGCATGAGCGAGCTGGCGCGCGCCATGCCGGGCTATATCTCGCACAAGGTGTTCACGGCCGAGGACGGCGAGCGCGTCACCATCGTCGAATTTGCCGACATGGACAGCCACCGCGCTTGGGCCGAGCACGCCGAGCATCGCGCGGCGCAGCGCCAGGGCCGCGCGGAATTCTACAGCGAGTACAAGCTGCAGATCTGCGAGGTGAAGCGGGAATCGCGCAAGGCGCCGGAAACGCCACACGTCCTCACAGGAACGGATTGACGATCCGCGTCGCGCCGATGGCCATGCCGTGCGCCATGTCTTCCGAGTAGAGTGTCTCGCAGCCCTGCGCCTGCGCCGCAGCGACGATCGCGGCGTCCCAATAGGAAACGCGATGGCGCGCCTTGATGTCGAGAGCGGACATCAGCACGGGAAGCGTCATGTCTTGCACCGGATAGCGCATCCATTTTTCTATGAACCCGACCGCGAGTTCGTGCGATATCGAACCGGAAAACGTCGAACGTGTCGCCTGAACGTAAAATTCCTGAAGGACCTGCACAGACATCGCGCAAGTCTCTTCCCGCAAGATTTCGATGGCGCGGTCATGCTTTGCTTTTTCGGCAGGGTCGTCGCTGATCGAATAGAGCAGGACATTCGTGTCGAGAAAGGTTGTCATCCGCGCCCGCGACGACGCTCGTGAACCTCTTCGCGAGAAAGCCGGTCAGACGCGGAAAATCCCTTGACCTGCTTACGCAATTCCACCTCTTCACGCGCCAGTTTGTCGAATTCTGTTTCGGCCCCGCCGAAGTCCGCCAGAAACTTCCGGACCAGCGCCGATACGGACGTGTCCAGTTCCGCCGCCTTTACGCGAGCGCGTCGATAAATCCCATCATCCACAGAAACTGTGATATTTTTCATATATTCACAGTATCACAAGATCGATTACCGATCAATTCGGCTTCGGCCCGCGCTTCACTTCCACCTTGATCGTGCCGTCGCCGCCGGGGCCGATATTGATCCGGTCCTCGGGACCGAGTTCGCCGAGCTCCTTGTCCTCGTCCGGCAGCACGAGGGTCGCATTCTTGTTCAGGAAGACCAGCGTCCCCCGGGCGCGCGGCAGGGCCTCCGCCGACCAGCGCTTGATCTGGCTGTAATAGGGCTCGCGCTTCCAGGCGTCGGGGCTGCCGGGATCGACCTGGAACATCAGGAAGCCCGACGCCGGCTCGATGGTGAAGACGAACTTGCTGATATCGGGCCGCCATTCCTCGCCGAGCCAGTCGAGCGTGATCCAGTTGCAGAAGAACGAGCGGCAGAAATCCGGCCGGGTCTGCCAGATGCCGCAGCCCTTGCCCGGCTCGCAATGCCTGCACCAGCTCCCGACGGGGCTCTCGGTCGCCTCTATGCCGTAGACCTTGCAGCAGAGCGTGCAGGGTCCGCACGTGCGTTTGAAAGTGGGCGCGGCTTGTTGCGCTCCCTGCCCCGACATCTGGCCCGTCATGGAAACTCCTATCCCCGGTCGCGCATCAGGCGGCCTTTTTCGCGCGCCCAGTCGCGCTTCTTCTCGGTTTCGCGCTTGTCGTGCAATTGCTTGCCACGCGCGATGGCGATTTCGATCTTCGCCCGTCCGCGATCGTTGAAATAGACCCGCAGCGGCACGAGCGTCATGCCCTCGCGCTGCAC
>JBDHTL010000092.1:0-14758 GCA_039808645.1 Rhodoblastus sp.
TCGTCGACTTGCGCGTCTCCGTGTCGAGCCAGACGATCATCGAACGGATCTCGTAAACGCGTTCGCCATCGGGCGTCAGGATGCGGTTGACGATGAGGTAGCGCGAGCCTTTGGCGTTGACGCCGCCGCACAGCATCTGCACGCGCATCTTGTCGCCGAGGAACAATTCCCGCGAATAGGTCGTGTGGTCGCTGACGACGACGAAGGCGACCTTCCATTTCGCGAAGACGTCGAGCGTGATGCCCAGCGAATTGAAGAAGCGCAGCCGGCAATCGACCGCCTTCTCCATATAGGCGACGTTCTTCATGTGGCGGTTGGCGTCGAGATCGAACCAGCCGACGTCGGTGTGATGTTCGAAGGGCGCCGCTGTCGTCACAACTTGTCCCGATGCGGCAATGTCATCCCCGCGAAAGCGGGGATCCAGCGGCAAGGCCTGTCGATGTGACTCTGGATTCCCGCTTGCGCGGGAATGACAGGCGGGCGACGACGCGAGATCATGCCCGCTTCGCCTCGTACTCGTCGCGCAATTCGCGCTTGAGAATCTTGCCGATGGCCGATCGCGGCAAGGTTTCGACGATCTCGATCTTCGAGATGCGCTGCGTCTTGCCGAGCTTGGAATTGGCGAATTCGCGCAATTCGTCCGCGGTCGCGCTCATGCCCGGTCGCAGCACGGCGAAGGCGAGCGGCGTCTCGCCCCATTCCACCGACTTGATGCCGACCACGGCGCATTCCTGAACCGCCGGGTGTTTCGACAGGATGCCTTCTAGATCGCTCGGATAGATGTTGAAGCCGCCCGAAATGATCATGTCCTTGCGGCGGTCCATCAGCTTGAGGAAACCGTCCTCGTCGAAACGGCCGACGTCTCCGGTGCGGATGAAGACTCGGCCGTCCGGCGCGATCCACTGGGCCTCGCGAGTCTTGCCGGGCTGGTTGTGATAGCCGTTCATGATCGCGCCGGACCAGCCGACGATCTCGCCGATCTCGCCGGGCCCGACCTCCACGCCGTTCTCGTCGATGAGGCGGATGTCGTGGCCTTCGCCGGGACGGCCGACCGTGTCGACCTTGTCGGGAAATTCATGCGCGACGAGGACGCAGGAGCCGCCGCCTTCGGTCATGCCGTAATATTCGACAAGGCCGCCCGGCCAGCGCTTGAGGATGTCGGTCTTCAAGGCGCCGGAAAAAGGCGCAGACGTGCAGAACTTCATGCGGAAGGTCGAGAGATCGAAGGAATCGAAATCCGGCTGGGTCATGATGCGGTGATATTGCACGGGCACGAGCATGGCGTGCGTGGCGTGCAGCGACGAGGCGAGTTCGAGGAACTTGCGCGCGTCGAATTTCTTCATCAGCGCGACCGTGCCGCCGCCGGCGAGCGTCGGGAAGAAGGAGACGAGCGTCGTGTTGGAATAGAGCGGCGTCGAGAGCACGGTGATCGCGGTGCGATCGTACTGGAAGGCGTTGGCGCGCTGCACATGCGCCCAGCGCATGCGGTGCGACTGCACGATGCCCTTGGGAATGCCTGTCGTGCCGGAGGAGTAGATGATGTTGAAGGGGTCGGCGGGGTCGATCTTGGCGGGCGTCACCGGCGCGCCCGCCGGCGCGAGCCATTCCGCGAAGGGCTTGCCGCAATCGGAGCCGTCGAGCGAGATGCGGATCGTGGTCGCGTCGCCCGCGTTCTTCAGGCTGTCGGCGGTACTGGCGTCGAGGAACAGCAGCTTCGCGCCGGAATCCGCGACCATGCCCTCGAGCTGTTCGGGCGTGGACGAGGGGGCCAACGGCGCCGTGACGACGCCGATCGACAGCGCGCCGAGAAACAAGGTCGCATATTCGATCGACGTCGAGGCGCAGACTGAGATGGCTTCGCGCTGCTTCACGCCGTCGCGCTGCAGGGCGGCCGCGACGCGGTCCATCAGCTTGACCGTCTCGGCATAGGACTGGCGGCGCCCGTCGAGAATGAAGGCCGTTTGGTCCGGCAGGTCGCGCGCCGTCAGCTTCACGAGATCGGCGACCAGTCCGAATTCCTGGTCCAGCGCCTCGACATTGTCCATCTGTTCAAATCCTCCGCAAACGGCGGTTGCGCCGATATTGCGGGCGACGTTAGATGAGCGCCGAAAAGCCGGCAAGCACGGCGTCCGCACAAGAGGAATGCAGGAAATGAGCAGGAATTCGGGGCTCGACCGGGTCAAGCCCGGCAAGGTCGGATTGAACGCGGACGCGCTGGAACGGCTGGGAAGCGTGCTGAAGCGCGAGGTCGGCGACGGGCGCTTGCCGGGCGCCGTCGCGATGATCGCGCGCGGCGGCCAGATCGGCTATTTCACGACTTTCGGCAAGCGCGATCCGGCCTCGACCGACGACATGCAGGAAGACACGATCTTCCGCATCTTCTCGATGACCAAGCCGATCGTCTCAATGGCGATCATGCAACTGGTCGAGCAGGGACGCATCTTCCTCGCCGATCCTCTGTCGAAATACATCCCGGCGTTTGCGCAGACGAAGGTCGGCGTCGTGCGCGACGGCAATCTCGATCTCGTGGCGCCGGACCGGCCGATCACGATTCAGGACCTGCTGCGCCACACGTCGGGCCTCACCTACGATTTCGTCGGGGGCGGGGAGCACCCCGTACAGAAGCTCTATGCTGAGGCCAATCTGGCGCGCCCGGACCAGACCAACGCCGATCAGGCGGAATCGCTGGCCAAATTGCCGCTGCTGAATCAGCCCGGCGCGTGCTGGGACTACAGCCGGTCGACCGACGTGCTCGGACGCGTGGTCGAGGTAGTGACGGGCAAGACCCTGGGCGCAGCCCTGGAGGAGCAGATTCTTGGGCCGCTCGGGATGAAGGATACGGCTTTCAGCGTCGCGGAGAAGGATTTCGACCGGATCGCGGAGCCGCTGTCGACCGACCCGGACACGCAGCAGCCGGTGAAATTGTTCAACGCCAAGCGCGTCGCGCAATTCGAGTCCGGCGGCGGCGGGCTGATGTCGACGGCGGTCGATTACGCGCGCTTCTGCGCCATGCTGGCGGGCGGCGGCACGCTCGGCAAGGAGCGCATCGTCGGTCCGATGACGCTGGAGTTCATGGCGAGCGATCACCTCGGCCCGGAGGTTCGGCGCGGCTCCGACCTGCTGCCGGCCGGCCACGGCTTCGGCCTCGGCTTCGCCGTGCGCACGGCGACGGGCATGACTTTCGTGCCCGGCTCGGAAGGGCTGTTCTACTGGGGCGGCATCGCCGGCACGACCTTCTGGATCGATCCGCAGGAAGACCTGTTCGCGCTACTGATGATCCAGGCGCCGGGCCAGCGCGACTATTACCGGATGCTGTTCCGCACGCTGGTTTACGCGTCGGTGGAATGAAGGACAGCGGCGTTGTTATGCCCGCGAAAGCGAGCATGCGGCGGGGCGCAGGCTGAATTCGCGCTTTTGCGGGGATGACAGGGCGCGCTACGCCAGCTTGCTCTCGCTCTGCGCGCCCACCCACGGCTGGTGATTGATCATCAACACGCGCCAGCCGCTCTCATCCTTGTTCTGCAGGATGTCCAGGCGCGTGACCGAGCAATTGTCGGTCGTGAACGCCATCATGCGCGCAGGCGCGAGGCCCAGCGCAAGGCCGATCGCCGCGCGGATCGTTCCGCCGTGCGCGACCACGATCACGTCGCGCCCGGCATGAGCTGAGGCGAGTCGATCGACGCCGGCGCGCGTGCGGTCGATGAGATCGACGAAACTCTCGCCGTTCGGCGCGCGTTCCTCCGGCGCATTGAACCAGTGGCCCGACGGCGACGGCTTCACGTTGCGGAAGAATTCGGCGCGATTGAGGCCCTGCCAGTCGCCGAGATGCTGCTCGGCGAATTCAGCCATTTCGGTCGGCCGCAGATGCGCGTCGGGATGGCCGGCTGCGAAGATCGCAGCGGCCGTCTGTTTCGCGCGGCCGAGATTGCTGGTCACCCAGACCGCGTCCTTCGGCAGGACGCGCGCGAGCGCCTCGAAGACATGTGTTTCGCTGCAATCGCACGGCAGGTCGCGCTGGCCGTAGATGCAGCCGCCGTCCTCGCGCACCGGCGCGTGGCGCACCCACCAGAAGCGCGTCGCGGTGAATTCGTCGAGGCCGAGCGGCTTGTGCGTCGAACTGAAGGCGGTTCCGGTCGGCTGGCTCACGCGCGTCTCCTTGAAAGCGCATTTGGTCTATGCGTGGGCGGCGTCGCGCGCAAGCTATCGCTGCGCCTTGCGCATCGCTATCCTGCAGGAAAACGGAGGATGACATGACGGGGCGGCTTGCAGGAAAATCGGCGATCGTGACGGGGGCCGCCAGCGGCATCGGGCGGGCGAGCGCGCGACTGTTCGCGAAGGAAGGCGCGCGGCTGCTGATCGCGGATCGCGCCGAGGAAGGCCTGAACCAGACGCTCGAAATGATCCAGAAGGCGGGCCATGCGGCAAGCGCGCTGGCGATGGACGCCGGAAACGAGGACGACGTGAAGAAGCTCGTCGCGACTGCAATCCACGAATTCGGACGGATCGATGCGGTCTACGCCAATGCCGGCGTCAGCGGCGGGCTGACGAGCCTGCTCGAGATCGAAGTCGCGAATTTCATGGAAATCCTGCGCATCAACACGATCGGGCCGTATCTGGCGATCAAGCACGCCGCCCCGCACATGATCAAACAGGGCGCGGGCTCGATCGTGCTGACGGCCTCGGTCGCGGGCCTGCGCGCGAACGCCGGCAATGTCGCCTACAGCGCGAGCAAGGCGGGCGTGATCTCGCTGGCGCAGACGGCGTCCAATGCGCTGATCGGCACGGGTGTGCGCGTCAACGCCGTCTGCCCCGGTCTGATCGAGACCGGCATGACGCGGCCGATTTTCGAACAGGCGCGCGCGCGCGGCACGGACAGCAAGATCGGCCAGTTGAACCCCTTGCAGCGCGCCGGCCGGCCGGAGGAAATCGCCGCCATGGCCCTGTTCCTGGCAAGCGACGAGGCGTCCTATGTGAACGGGCAGGCGTTCGCGGTGGACGGCGGATTGTCGTCGACGCATCCGTTCGCCAAGCCGCGGAAGTAGGGGGCCTCGATTGTCATCCCCGCGAAAGGCCGGCCGAAGTCGGCAACTTCAAGGGAAGTCGGCAATAGCCGACTTCCCGGCGCCAACTTCGTGGCGCGGGGATCCAGTCCGGCGTCGCTCTGGATCCCCGATCGCTCGCGTTGCGAGCGTCGGGGATGACAATACCGATCAGTACCCTCTGATCTTCGCAATCCGGTTCGCGTGGAAACGCGCGTCGCCGAACAATTCCTGGCAGACGCGCGCGCGCTTCATGAACAGGCCGATGTCGATCGCGTCGGTCATGCCGTTGCCGCCGTGCATCTGCACGGCTTCGCGCACGGCGAGATCGGCCGAGCCGCACGCGCGCGCCTTGGCGACCGCCACATAGGGGCGAGCTTTTTCAGCGTCGCTATCCAGCATCTGCAACGCCTTCATGACGGCGGCGCGCGTGACCTCGAGTTCGCAATAGAGATGCGAGGCGCGGTGCTGCAAGCCCTGGAATTCGCCGATCGCCTTGCCGAACTGCTTGCGGTCCTTGAGATAGGCGACCGTGCGGCCGAAGGCTTCCTCGCTGACGCCGACGAGTTCGCTGGCGACGCAGGCGCGGCCGGCGTCGAGGATGGCCTCGACCAGCGGCGCGCCGGCGTCGACCTCGCCAAGCACGGCGTCGGAATCGACCGCGACATTGTCGAATGTGATGCGCGCGGCATTGTGCGCGTCGACCATGATCGTGCGCTCGATCGACACGCCCTTGGCTTTGGGATCGACGAGCAGCAGCGTCACCCCGTCCTTGTCATCAGCGCCGCCGGCAGTGCGCGCGGTGACGATCAGGAGATCGGCGACGTGGCCGTCGACGACGAAGGTCTTGGCGCCCGACAGCGTGAAGCCGTTGCCGGCGCGAGTCGCTTTCGTCTCGATATGTTTCGGCGTGTGCTTCGGCTTTTCGTCGAGCGCGAGCGCCGTCAGCAGGTCGCCGGCCGAGAGTTTCGACAGCAGGTCGCCGGCGCGCGCGCCGCCCGCGCGCTTCAGCGCGGTCGCGCCGAGAACGGCGGTGGAGAGGAAGGGCGAGGGCGCGAGATTGCGGCCGATCTCCTCCATCACGATTCCGGCCTCGACATGGCCGAGGCCCGAGCCGCCGTGGTCTTCGGGCGCGAGAATGCCGGCGAAACCCATATTGGCGAATTCTTTCCAGACGTCGCGCGAAAAGCCGGCGGCGTCGCGTTCGTCGCGCAGCTTGCGCAGGTGAGCGATCGGCGCGCGATCGGCGACGAGGCCGCGCGCGGAATCGCGGAGCATGGATTGTTCTTCGGTGAGGACGAGGGGCATGGCTGTGTCTCGGGATGGATGGAAAATGGGGATGTGGCCTGGCCCCGTCCCCGGCCCTCCCCCGCTTCGCGGGAGAGGGAGCAGATCTGCGGACTTGCTGAGGTCGCAGATCACGAATGCTTGCCGTCCCCTCTCCCGCGTAGCGGGGGAGGGAAAGGGAGGGGGCCTCACGCCCCCGGCAGTTCCAGGATGCGCTTGGAAATGATGTTGAGCTGCACTTCGCTGGTGCCGCCCTCGATCGAATTCGCCTTGGTGCGGAGCCACGCGCGCGGCGCCTCGCCCTCCTGCGAGCGTTCGCTCTCCCATTCCAGCCCGTCCGAGCCGAGCGAGGACATGACGAGTTCGTGGCGGCGCTTGTTCAGCTCCGTGCCGTAATATTTGAGGAAGGAGGAATAGGCGGGATGCGCCTGCTTGGCCTTCATCATGTCGCCGGCGCGCTCCATCGCCAGCGCGAAGGCAAAGGCGTCGACGTCGAACTCGGCGATGTCGGCGCGCAGAAGGGGATCGGCGAGCGTTCCGTTCTCGACGCCGACCGATTGCGCCGCGATCTGGCCGAGCGGACGGCCCCCGCCGAGACCCATGCCGCCGATCATGTCGCGCTCGTGGGTGAGCAGATATTTGGCGACGTCCCAGCCCTTGTTCTCGATGTAGACGAGGTTTTCCTTCGGCACCTTCACGTCGGTGAAGAAGGTCTCGCAGAAGGGCGACTTGCCCGAGATCAGTAGGATCGGCCGCGTCTCGACGCCGGGCGAGGCCATGTCGAACAGCAGGAAGGAAATGCCTTCGTGCTTCTTCGCCTTGGGGTCGGTGCGCACGAGGCAGAAGATCCAGTCGGCGTAATTGGCGTAGCTCGTCCAGATCTTCTGGCCGTTGACGAGATAATGGTCGCCCTTGTCCTCGGCTCTCGTCTGCAGCGAGGCGAGGTCGGAGCCGGCGCCGGGCTCCGAATAGCCCTGGCACCAGCGGATTTCGCCGCGCGCGATCCTGGGCAAATGTTCCTTCTTCTGCGTTTCGGCGCCGTATTTCAGGAGCGCCGGCCCGAGCATCCAGATGCCGAACGAATCGAGCGGCGAGCGGCATTTCAGCGCGCGCATTTCTTCGCGCAAAATCTTGGTCTCGTCCTTCGACAGGCCGCCGCCGCCATATTCCTTCGGCCAGTCCGGCACGGTCCAGCCGCGCGCGGCCATGCGCTCCAGCCATTGCTTCTGCGCCTCGTTCTTGAACTTCCAGTTGCGACCGCCCCAGCAGCGGTCTTCCTCGTCGTCCGGCGGCGTGCGCATCTCGGCCGGGCAATTGGCTTCGAGCCAGGCGCGCGTCTCGCGCCGGAAGGTTTCGAGATCGGTCATCAGGTATGCTCCCACCCGTCTGTCATTCCCCACGCGCAAAGCGCGATCGGGAATCCAGAATGAACGTTACAATCGCTGGCCTGGATTCCCGCCTTCGCGGGAATGACAGCTCCTGCTAACCCATCGTCACCACGACCTTGCCCATCGCCTTGCGGCCGGACAGCCAGTCGATCGCCGCGCCCGCCTTGTCGAGCGGGAAACGCTCGGACACATACGGGCGGATCTTGCCGTGCGCGTAAAGATCCATCATCTCGCGCAGATTCTGCTGATGGCGCTCCGGGAAGCGGCGGACGAAATCGCCCCAGAAAATGCCGAGCACGTCGCAACCCTTCAGCAGCGTCAGGTTGAGCGGCAGCTTCGGAATGCCGGCGGGGAAGCCGACGACGAGGAAGCGGCCTTCCCAGCCGATGGCGCGCAGCGAGGCTTCGGCATAGTCGCCGCCGACGGGATCGTAGATCACGTCCGCGCCGTTCGGCCCGCAGGCCTGCTTGAAGAGATCGGCGAGCGCCTTCTGGCCCGCCTTGTCGAAGGGGCCGGCAGGATAGACGATCGCCTCGTCCGCGCCGTGCTTCTTGCAGAAATCAGCCTTCTCCCGCGACGAGACGGCCGCGATCACCTTCGCGCCCATCGCCTTGCCGATTTCGACGGCGGCGATGCCGACGCCGCCGGCCGCGCCGAGAACCAGCAGGGTCTCGCCGGCCTTCAGCTTGGCGCGGTCCTTCAGCGCGTGATGCGAGGTGCCGTAGGTCATCAGAAAGGCGGCGGCCTCGTCATAGGGCATGGAATCGGGAATCTTCACGACCCGGCTCGCGTCGATCGCGACCTTCTCCGCCATGCCGCCCCAGCCGCAGGAGGCCAGAATCCGGTCGCCGACCCTGAAGCCATCGACGCCCGCGCCGACGCTCGAAATCACGCCGGAAATCTCGCCGCCCGGCGAGAAGGGCCGGGCCGGCTTGAACTGGTACATGTCGCGGATGATCAGAGCGTCGGGATAATTGACGCCGCACGCCTTCACGTCCACCACGACATGGTCGGGGCGGGCCTGCGGGTCGGGCAGGTCCTCGATCGCCAGGGTCTCGGGGCCGCCGACCTCGCGGCTGATGAGCGCTTTCATCCGTTTCCTCCAGCTCGATTGTCGCAGGCGGCGTCGGCCGCCGAATTGTCCGACAAGATAGTGCGAAGCGATCGCAATGGAAAGCCGGATCGCGCCGTCGGCCGCCGCGCTTGGCCGGCGCGCGAAAATCTTCTATCCCGGCAGGCGGAGCGCCGTGCCGCTCCGCCTTTATGCATGGGGGAGCGCGCGCCCGGTGCCGCCGAGCGATCACACAAGGCCTGGCGATCGGGTTCTCGTTACCGGCGCGAGCGGATTTCTCGGCGCGGCGGTCGCCGATGTCCTGCGCTCGCGCGGCTATCGCATTCGCACGCTCGTGCGGGCGACCTCGCCGCGCGCCAATCTCGACGCTCGGGACGAGGCCGTGGTCGGCGACATACTCGACGCCGCGTCGCTCGGGCGCGCGCTGCAAGAGGTCGACCATGTCGTTCACGCCGCCGCCGACTATCGTCTGTGGGCGCGCGACCCGGCGGAAGTCCTGCGCGCCAATGTCGATGGAACGCGGCTGGTGATGGAGGCGGCGCGCAACGCCGGCGTGCGGCGCATCGTGCATGTCAGTTCGACGGCGACGATCCGGCCGGGCGCCGAAACGCCGTCGGACGAGACCATGCCCGCGGACGTGCAGGCGGACATGGGCAATTACAAGAGGAGCAAGATCCTCGCGGAACGTCTCGTGGACGAGATGGTCGCGCGCGAGGGCCTGCCGGCCGTCATCGTCAATCCCACGACGCCGATCGGGCCGCGCGACATCAAGCCGACGCCGACCGGCCAGATCATCGTGGAGGCGGCGTCCGGCCGCATGCCGGCCTTCGTAGAGACGGGGCTCAACCTCGTCCATGTCGACGATGTCGCCGCGGGCGTGGCCGCGGCGCTGGAGCGCGGCGCGATCGGCGGGCGCTACATACTGGGCGGCGAAAATGTCGCGCTGTCGGAAATGCTCGCGCAGATCGCCGGCCTGATGGGGCGCCGGCCGCCGCGCGTGCGGCTGCCGATCGGCCTCATCTATCCGTTCGCGCTGGGCGCGGAGGCGGCGGCCCGCATGACCGGACGGACGCCGTTCGCGACCCGCGAAGGCCTGCGGCTCGCGCGCAAGTTCATGTTCTTCAGCGACGCCAAGGCGCGCCGCGAACTCGGCTATACGACGCGGCCCTATGCCGAGGGCCTCGCCGACGCGATCGCCTGGTTCCGCAGGGCGGGGCACATCCGATGATCGCCCTTGCGCTCGCGCTTCTGACGCTCGCGATCTGGCTGGTCCTGATCTTCGCGCGCGGATTCTATTGGCAGGCGCGCGAGAGCGACGAGGCGCTGTCGCCGGTTTCGGACGAGGCCGCGCGCCGGCTGCGCGTCGTCGCGATCGTGCCGGCGCGCGACGAGGCGCAGACGATCGCGCGCTGCGTGACGAGCCTGCTGCGCCAGGACTGCGCCGTCGCCTTCGACGTCGTCGTCGTCGATGATCAAAGCAGCGACGACACCGGCGCGATCGCGCGCGAGGCGGCCGAGGCGCTCGGCGCCAGCGAAAGGCTGACGGTTCTGCGCAGCGAGGACCCGCCGCCCGGCTGGACCGGCAAGATCAACGCGATGCGCGCCGGGCTCGCGCATGTCGATGCGCGCGCGGGCGGCGCGCCGGACTACATCCTCTTCACCGACGCCGACATCGAACACGCGCCCGACACGCTGGCGCGGCTGGTGGGCGGCGCCGAGGCCGACGGGCGGACGCTCGTCTCGCTGATGGCGAAGCTCGCCTGCGACAGCGCGGCCGAACGCTGGCTCATGCCCGCCTTCGTCTATTTCTTCCAGATGCTCTATCCCTTCGCCTGGGTGAACGATCCGCGCCGAAGCGTGGCCGCGGCGGCCGGCGGCTGCATGCTCGTGCGGCGCGACGCGCTGGCGCGCGCCGGCGGCCTGGAAGTCATCCGCGACGCCTTGATCGACGATTGCGCGCTCGGCGCGGCGATGAAGACGACCGGACCGATCTTTCTCGGCCTGACGCAACGCGTGAGAAGCCTGCGTCCCTATCCGCATCTGGCCGACATCCGCCGCATGGTCGTGCGGTCCGCCTATGCGGAACTCGACTATTCGCCGGTCAAGCTGGCCGTCGCGACGCTCGGCATGGCGGCGACCTTCATCGCGCCGGCGGCGCTCGCCGGCCATTCGGATCCGACGACGGGCATGGCGGCGCTCGCCGCCTATATCGTGATGGTTCTGTCGTTCCGGCCGATGCTGCGCTTCTACGGGCTCGGCGCGTGGCGCGGCCTGTTCCTGCCGGTCGTGGCCGGCTTCTACATGGCCTTCACGTTGCAATCGGCGCTGGCGCATGCGCGCGGGCGCGGCGGCGCCTGGAAGGGCCGCTACCAGGCGGCGGAGAGCGCGCGATGAGCGAGGTGGCCGCCGTCGCGTCGGGCAAGTCGCATCGCGACGAGAATTTTCCCGTCGCCGCGCTGCTCGCGCCGCGCTATCGCGCCCCGGTGCTCGCCTTCTATCATTTCGTGCGCGCGGCCGACGACGTCGCCGACCATCCGACGCTCGATCCCGAGAAGAAGCTCGCCCTGCTCGACGGGCTCGCGCGCGCTCTGACCGGCCAGGGGCCGGGCGATCCCGTCGCCGAACCGCTGAAGCGCACGCTCGCCGAGCGCAGGGTCACGGATCGCCATGCGCTCGATCTCATCGAGGCGTTCAAGCTCGACGTGACCAAGAACCGCTACCGCGATTTCGACGATCTGATCGCCTATTGCCGTCTGTCGGCGATGCCGGTCGGCCGCTATGTGCTCGACCTGCACGGCGAGAGCCGCGATGCCTGGGCGGCGTCCGACAAATTGTGCGCCGCGCTGCAGATCATCAATCACCTGCAGGATTGCGGAAAGGATTTTCGCGCGCTCGACCGCGTCTACCTCCCGGCCGATACGCTCGCCGCGCACGGCGCCGACGTCGCGATGCTGGGCGCCGATCGGGCGGCGCCGGAACTGCGCGCCGTCATCGTCGACCTGGCGGGCCGCACGCGGGCCTTGCTGGCTCAGAGCGCCATGTTCCCGGAAGAGGTCCGCGATCTCAGGCTGGCGATGAACGTCGCCGCGATTCAGAAGCTCGCGGAACGGCTGACCGACGGTTTGCTTCTGCGCGATCCGCTGTCCGAGAAGGTGCATGCCTCGAAGGCGGGCTTCGCGCTGACGGCGCTGGCCGCCGCCGGCGCGGTCGTTTCACGGCGCGCCGTCTCCTTCGGCGCGCGCGCCTGGAAGCGCCGCGCATGACCGGCGTTGTCGATCAGCCGGCCAAGGCGGCGTCCGGCTCGTCCTTTTATGTCGGCATGCGCATCCTGCCGCGTGACAAGCGGCAGGCGATGTACGACGTCTACGCCTTCTGCCGCGCGGTCGACGACATCGCCGACGGCGACGCGCATCAGGACGATCCGGCCGGCGCCATGCAGCGCTGGCGCGACGACATCGACGCGCTCTATGCGGGCGGCGCTGCAGGCGAAGCCGCGCATCTCGCGCCGCATGTCGCGCGCTATGGCCTGAAGCGCGACGATTTCGTCGCGGTGATCGACGGAATGGAGATGGACCTGCGCGGCCCGATCGTCGCGCCGGACGCTGCGACGCTCGATCTCTACTGCGATCGCGTGGCGAGCGCGGTCGGGCGGCTGTCGGTGCGCATCTTCGGACTCGAGGAAAAGGCAGGCGTCGATCTCGCGCATCATCTCGGCCGCGCCCTCCAGCTCACCAACATCCTGCGCGACATCGACGAAGACGCCGGCCTCGGTCGGCTGTACCTGCCTCGCGAGGCGCTGCTTGCCGCCGGCATGACGGATTTGTCGCCGGCGGCGGTCGCGGCCGATCCGCGGCTTTCGCAAGCCTGCGCGCCGCTGCTGGCGCAAGCGCATGCGCATTTCGTGGCCGCGCAGAAAATCATGGACGCGGCGCCGCGCGCCGCCGTCAGGGCCCCGCGCCTGATGGCGGCGGCCTATGCGGACGTTCTCGCGCGGCTGGAGAGGCGCGGCTTCGCGCCGCCGCGCATTCGCGTCCGCGTCGACAAGTTCCGGCTGATCGGCGCCGTCCTGCGCTGGGGCGTCATTTGAGCGGCGTCGTCCATGTGATCGGCGCAGGACTTGCCGGGCTGGCCGCCGCGACGCGGCTCGCGGGCGCGGGGCGGCGCGTCGTCGTGCACGAAGCCGCGCGCATGGCCGGCGGGCGCTGCCGCTCCTATTTCGACCAGCAACTCGGATTGACGATCGACAACGGCAACCATCTGCTGCTGGCCTGCAATCACGCCGCGAACGCCTATCTCGCGCGCGTCGGCGCGAAGGATGCGCTGACGGGGCCGGACGAATGCGTCTTCGATTTCTTTGACCTCGCGCGGCGCGAAAAGTGGCGGCTCCGTCTCAATGGCGGGCGCATCCCGTGGTGGATCTTTTCCGCGGCGCGCCGCGTTCCCGGCACGACAGCGGCCGATTACCTCCGCGGCGTCTCGCTCCTGACGGCGGGCCCCGACGCGACCGTCGCGGATGCGCTGCGCACGGACGGCGCATTGTGGGATCGCCTGTGGACGCCGGTGCTGGTTTCCGCGCTCAACACGCCACTCGATGTCGCCTCCGCGCGGCTCGCGGCGGCGGTGGTGCGCGAAAGTCTCGGCGCGGGCGGGGCGGCCGCGCGGCCGCGCGTGCCGGCGCATGGGCTCGGCCCCGCCTTCGTCGATCCGGGGCTCGCCTTCCTCGCCGCGCGCGGCGGCGAGGTTCGGCTCGGGGCGCGGCTCCGCGCCATGCAGTTCTCCGACGATCGCGTCGTCATGCTCGAGTTCGGCCAGGAGCAGATCGCGCTCGGACCGGATGATGCGACCGTCTTCGCCGCGCCGGCCTGGAGCGCTCTCGAACTCGTTCCGGAGATCACGGCGCCGAACGAGCACCGCGCGATCTTCAATGCGCATTTCGCGGTCCGGCCGCCGGCCGGCGCGCCGCTGCTGACCGGCGTCGTCGGCGGCATGACGGAATGGCTGTTTGCGTTCGCCGATCGCCTCTCCGTCACGATCAGCGCCGCCGACGCATTCATCGAGTCGGCGCCCGAGGACATCGGCGCGCGCGTCTGGCGCGAGGTCGCGACGATTGCCGGTCTGGCGCCTTCGCAAGTCCCGCCGATGCGCATCGTCCGGGAAAGGCGCGCGACCTTCTCCGCGACGCCTGCGCAGGACGCGCTCCGTCCGCCGGCCGAGACGCGCTGGCGCAACCTGTTTCTTGCCGGCGACTGGACGCAGACTGGCCTGCCCGCGACGATCGAGGGCGCGATCCGGTCGGGCGAGCGCGCGGCCGAACTGGCGATGAAAGCCTGATCCATTCGCCGTTCGGGCGGACGGCTTCAGCCCGGCAAGTCGAGAACCTGCTTGGCGACGATGTTCCGCTGCACTTCGCTCGAGCCGCCGTAGATCGTCGCCGGGCGCGACAGCCAGTAGTGCGCCAGGGCGTCGAGACTGTCGTTGCCGTAGGTGACGGCCTCGTCGATCGAGCCGTTTTCCGCCGAGACCTCGACCAGCGTCTCCGTGATCTTCTGATAGGTCGCCGTCGCGAAAATCTTCAGGATCGACACGTCGGGCCCCAGCGCCTCGCCACGCCGCAGGACGTCGGCGAAGCGCGAATAGGCTTCCGTCAGGTCGGCGACGTCGAGGCGCAATTGCGTGAACTTGTCGCGGAAGCGATCGTCTTCGAAGGCGCCGGTCGAACGGCCGAGCAGGGCAAGCCGGTTGAGCGCGACCTGCGAGAGCTTCGGGCTTCCCAGGAAGATGCGCTCGAAGCCGAGCAGCGCCTTCGCCATCGTCCAGCCTTCGTTCACCTTGCCGACGATGTTCTCCTTCGGCACGCGCACGTTGTCGAAGAAGGTTTCGCAGAATTCCTCGTGGCCGCCGAGCGTCATGATCGGGCGGCGCGTGACGCCGGGCGTCGAAAGGTCGACGAGCAGGAAGGAAATGCCTTCCTG
>JBDHTL010000093.1:0-14034 GCA_039808645.1 Rhodoblastus sp.
GAGGGCCAACGCGGCCGCCGCCGCGGGCAGGGCGGCGCGCCCGCCGCGACGCAGTGAGCGGGTCGGGCCGACCCCCTCCCCAACCCTCCCCCGCTTCGCGGGAGAGGGAGCAGATGCGCGGCTTCACCCATCAAGGCTGGCAAGAACGCATGTCGTCTCCTCTCCCACGAAGTGGGGGAGGGAAAGGGAGGGGGCGCCGCGATTGCCTTGCAGGCCGCGAGCCTAATTCATGAACGTCTCCGCCCCCTTCATCGCGCGCCCCGTCGCCACCTCGCTGCTCGGCATCGCGGTCCTGCTTGCCGGCCTGCTCGGCTATTCGCGCCTGCCGGTGTCGCCGCTGCCGCAGGTCGACTTCCCGACCATTCAGGTGACGACGCAGCTGCCGGGCGCCAATCCCGACATCGTCGCCTCGCTGGTGACGGCCTCGCTCGAGCGGCAGTTCGGCCAGATACCGGCCTTGCAGACGATGTCGTCGCAATCCTCGTTCGGCCTGTCGCAGATCACGCTGCAATTCGACCTCGACCGCGACATCGACGCCGCCGCGCAGGACGTGCAGTCGGCCATTAATGCCTCGGCCTCGACGCTGCCGCGCAACCTGCCCTATCCGCCGGTCTATTCGAAGGTGAACCCGGCCGACGCGCCGGTGATGATCCTGGCGCTGACCTCGAAGACCGCCTCTCTGCGCGCGATGAGCGACATAGCCGACACGCTGATCGGGCCGCGGCTGAGCGAAATCTCCGGCGTCGGGCATGTGTCGATCGAAGGCGGCATCAAGCCGGCGATCCGCATCCAGGCCGATCTCGGCCGTCTCGGGGCCAATCAGCTCGGGCTCGAGGACCTGCGGCTCGCCATTGTCGGCGCCAATGTCGCGGGCGCCAAGGGGTCGCTCGACGGCGCGCGGCAGAGCTACACGATCGACGCCAACGACCAGATCCTGTCGGCGCAGGACTACAAGAAGGTCGTGGTCGCCTATCGCAACGGCGCCCCGATCATGCTCGGCGACGTCGCGAAAGTGGTCGAGGGGCTCGAGAATTCGCGCACCGGCGGATGGTATCAGGGCGAACCGGCCGTCGTCGTCGACGTACAGCGCCAGCCCGGCGCCAATATCATCGCCACCGTCGATCTGCTGAAGAAGGAGTTGCCGCGCCTTGCGCGCGCGCTGCCGGCGGGCGTGGAGCTGAAGGCCGTGCACGATCGCACGGACGCGATCCGCGCGTCCATCGCCGACGTGCAGTTCACGCTCGTGCTGGCGACGGCGCTTGTTGTGCTTGTCGTGCTGCTCTTCCTGCGCACGTTTCGCGCGACGCTGATCGCCGCCGTCGCGCTGCCGCTGTCCATCATAGCCACTTTCGGCGTCATGTATCTGGCCGGGTTCAGCCTCGACAATCTCTCGCTGATGGCGCTCACGATCGGCACGGGATTCATCGTCGACGACGCGATCGTGATGATCGAGAACATCGTTCGCAACATGGAGAGCGGCATGAAGCCGCTGCGCGCCGCCTTCGCGGGCGCGCGAGAGATCGGCTTCACCGTCATCTCGCTCACCGTGTCGCTGATCGCCGTGTTCATTCCTCTCCTGTTCATGACCGGACTCGTCGGCCGCATGTTCCGCGAATTCGCGCTGACGCTGTCGATCGCCGTCGTCGTCTCGGCGGCGGTTTCGCTGACGCTGACGCCGATGATGTGCGGCCGCCTGCTGAAGGCGAAACGCGCGGACGGCGAGGCAAGCCGAGAGGCCGCCGAGGCGACCGGCTGGATGCTGTCCTTCTACGAACGTACGCTGCGCTGGGCGATCGACCGCGAATTCCTGATGCTGGCGCTGACCGCCGGCACGCTGGCGCTGACGATCTGGCTTTATGTCATCGCGCCGAAGGGCTTCCTGCCGCTGCAGGACAACAGCCTGCTCGACGTGGTGGTGGAGGCTGCGCCAGACGCGTCCTTCGCGCAGATGACGCGCATTCAGGAGAAGACGTCGGAGATCTTCCGCGGGGATCCCGACGTGCGCGGCGTGGTGAGCGTGCTGGGCGTGGGAACGCTGAACGCCACGCCCAACGTCGGGCGCCTGGCCGTGACCCTGACGCCGCGCGACGAGCGCAAGGCGAGCGCCATCGCGATCGCCGAACGCCTGCGCGCGCGCGCCGACGAGATCGGCGCCAATCTCTACGTGAAGCCGGTGCAGGACATCCAGATCGGCACGCGCGCGAGCCGCTCGCAATACCAGTATACGCTGACCGGCGCGGACGCGGACGAGGTCGCGCAATGGACGCGCAGAATCGCCGAGCGGCTGCGCAATTCGCCGATCCTGCGCAATCTTGCCGAGGAGACGCAGGAAGGCGGCCTGCGCACGATGATCCATATCGACCGCGGCGCGGCGGGCCGCCTCGGCGTGACCGCTCAGAACATCGACGACGCGCTCAACAACGCCTTCGGCCAGCGGCAGGTGTCGACCATCTATGCGCAATCGAACCAGTATCGCGTGATCCTGGAAGCCGATCCCGCCTATCAGCAGGACCCCGGCGCGCTGCAGAAGCTCTATCTGTCCGGTTCGGCGGGCGGCGTGCAGACGCCGCTGTCGGCGGTCGCGCGGTTCGAGCCGACGCAGGCGCCGCTGGCGGTGGCGCACCAGGACCAGTTCCCCGCGGCGACGATCAGCTTCGACATCGCGCATGGCGCGGCGCTCGGCGACGCCGTCGCGGCGATCGTGCGGGTGGAGAAAGACCTCGGCATGCCCGGCTCGATCACCGGCGCGTTCTCGGGCGACGCGGCCGAGTTTTCGAAGTCGCTGGCGAGCGAGCCCTGGCTGCTGCTGGCCGCCGTCGTCACCATCTATCTCGTGCTCGGCATGCTCTACGAGAGCTACGCCCACCCGTTCACGATCCTGACGACGCTGCCCTCGGCCGGCGTCGGCGCGCTGCTCGCGCTGCGCGTGACCGGCAACGATCTTTCGGTCGTGGCGCTGATCGGCATCGTGCTGCTGATGGGCATCGTCAAGAAGAACGCGATCATGATGATCGACTTCGCGCTGGAGGCGGAACGCCGCGAGCGCATGAGCCCGCGCGACGCCATCCTGCGCGCCTGCCTCCTGCGTTTCCGCCCGATCATGATGACGACGCTGGCGGCGCTGTTTGGCGCCGTTCCGCTCGCCTTCGCAAGCGGCGTCGGCAGCGAGTTGCGCATTCCCCTGGGCGTCACGATCATCGGCGGCCTGCTGCTCAGCCAGTTGCTCACGCTCTACACGACGCCGGTCGTCTATCTCGCGGTCGAGCGGTTGCGGCTGCGGCTCGGCGGGCGCACCAGCGCCGAACAGGAGGAGTTCGAACGCGAATTGCGGGAGGGGCAGGCGTGAGCATTTCGGCGCCCTTCATCCGGCGTCCCGTCGCGACCACGCTGATGGCGGTCGGCCTGCTGCTGACCGGCATCGTCGCCTATTTCTTCCTGCCCGTCTCGAGCCTGCCGTCGATCGATTTTCCAACCATCCGCATTATCGCGACGCGGCCCGGCGCCGATCCCGCGACGATGGCGGCGAGCGTCGCCGCGCCGCTCGAACGACGCCTGTCGGAAATCGCCGGCATAGCGGAACTCACCTCGGTCAGTTCGCTCGGTGGAACCGTCGTGACCGCGCAATTCGATCTGAGCCGGCCGATCGACAAGGCCGCGCAGGACGTGCAGTCGGCGATCAACGCGGCGGCCACCGATCTGCCGGCGGACCTGCCGGCGCCGCCGCAGTTCCGCAAGGCCAATCCGGCGGCGATGCCGGTGCTGATCCTCGCGCTGACCTCCGACAGCCTGCCGGCGAGCGCGCTCTACGACGCCGCCGACACGGTGATCGCGCAGAAGCTGAGCCAGGTGGAAGGCGTCGCGGAAGTTCAGGTGAACGGCGCGGAGCAGCCCGCGATCCGCATCCAGGTCGATCCCTCGCGGCTCGCATCGATGGGCGTCGGCCTCGACGCGATCGCCGCCGCCGTCTCCGCGGGCAATGCGCACGGGCCGGTCGGCTCGTGGGAAGGGCCCGAGCGCGGCGGCAGCTACGCGACCGACGACCAGCTTTCCACGCCGGACGGCTACGGGAAGATCGTCATCCGCACGACCAATGGTCCGGTGCGGCTGGCCGATATCGCGACGATCGACAGGTCGGTGCGCAACACGCGCTCGGCCGGCTGGTTCAACAAGAAGCCGGCCGTCCTGCTGTTCATCACCAAGCAGCCGGACGCCAACGTCATCGATACGGTCGATCGCGTGAAGGCGCTCGTGCCCGACATCAAGCGCTGGATTCCCGCCGGCATCGAGATTTCGACGCTCAGCGACCGCACGACGACGATCCGCGCCAGCATTCGCGAAATCCAGTTCACGCTGATGATCAGCATCGCGCTGGTGATGATGGTCGTGCTCGTGTTCTTGCGCCGCGCCGCGCCGACGATCGCGGCCGGCGTGACGGTGCCGCTGTCTCTGGCCGGCACGTTCGCCTGCATGTACGCGGCAAAGTTCTCCATCGACAATATTTCGCTGATGGCGGTGATCGTGGCGGTCGGCTTCGTCGTCGACGACGCGATCGTGATGATCGAGAACGTCTACCGCAACATGGAGATGGGCAAGCGGCCGGTCGCCGCCGCGCTCGACGGCGCGCGGCAGATCGCCTTCACGGTCGTCTCGATCAGCCTGTCGCTGGCGGCCGCCTTCATTCCGCTGATCTTCTTGGGGGGAATTCCCGGCAAGCTGTTCCGCGAATTCTCGCTCACAATGGTCTTCGCCATCGCCGTCTCGACCTTCGTCTCGCTGACCGTGACGCCGATGATCTGCGCGCGCTACATGCGTCGGACGGACCACGATCGGGAGACCCGGTTCGACAGGCTCGTGGAAGGCGCGCTGTCGCGGATATCGGCGAGCTACGGGCGCGGGCTGAAGATCGCGATCGGCCATCCCTGGCTGTCGCTCGTCGTGATCGCGGGCGTGATCGCGCTCACCGTCCAGCTCTTCCGCATCGTGCCCAAGGGCTATATTCCGCAGGACGACACCGGCCTGATCTTCAGCTTCACGGAAGGATCGCCCGACGTCTCGTTCGCCGCCATGTCCGCCTATCAGCAGCGCGCTGCCGACATCATCTCCGCCGACGCCGACGTGCAGAACGTCGCCTCGTTCCTCGGCGGCACGCGCAGCTACAACCAGGGGCGCATGTTCATCGCGCTGAAGCCAGAAGGCGTGCGCTCGGGCTCCTCGCGCGACGTCATCAACCGGTTGCGCGTGAAACTCGCGCGCGCGCCGGGCGTCACCGTGTTCATGTTCCCGGTGCAGGATGTGCGCGCCGGCGGACGCGAAAGCAAGTCACAATACCAGTTCACACTGTGGGATTCCCAGCTCGAGGAGCTCGCCGAGTGGACGCCGAAGGTCGTGCAGCGGCTGCGGCAGCTGCCGGAACTCACCGACGTGACGACGGATCGCGAGCAGGGCGGGCTGCGCGCCAATGTCGTGATCGACCGGCAGGCGGCGGCGCGCTACGGCGTGCGCATCCAGGACATCGATACAGCGCTCAACACGGCCTTCGGCCAGCGACAGACGGCGATCATCTACACGCAGCGCAACCAGTATCGCGTGATCGTCGAGAGCGTGAGCGCGCGCCAGCGCGATCCGACCGACCTGTCGGGCCTGTTTGTCTCGGCCTCCGCGACGGTGCAGGCGCCGCCGTCGACCTCCAATTTCAACGTCCCGGCGCGCTATCAGGTGCCGCTCGCCGCGGTGGCGCGCGTGGAGCGCTCGGCCATGGCGCTGCAGGTCAATCACCAGGGCTCGTTCCCGGCCGTCACCATCAGCTTCAATCTCGCGCCCGAGACGACGCTGGAGACGGCGACGCGCGCGATCGACAAGGCGGTGGCGGAGATGAATCCGCCCGACGGGCTGCGCAGCGAATATGCCGGCGACGCGCGCGACTTCCGGTCGTCGTCGGGCGGGCAGGGCCGCCTGATCGTGATCGCGCTGCTCGCCGTCTATCTCATTCTCGGCATTCTCTACGAGAGCCTGATCCATCCCGTGACGATCCTGTCGACGCTGCCCTCGGCGGGGCTCGGCGCGCTGCTGGCGCTGATGCTGTTCGGATCGGAGCTGACGCTGATCGCCTTCATCGGCATCATCCTGCTCATCGGCATCGTCAAGAAGAACGGCATCATGCTGGTCGATTTCGCGATCACCGCGGAGCGCGAGCGCGGGCTCAGCGCGGCGGAAGCCGCCTATGAGGCCGCGCTCGAACGCTTCCGGCCGATCCTGATGACGACGCTGGCGGCGCTGTTCGGCGCGCTGCCGCTGGCGATCGCGACCGGCGCCGGCGCCGAACTGCGGCGGCCGCTCGGCATCACCATCGTTGGCGGCCTCGTGCTGTCGCAGATCCTCACCCTCTACACGACGCCGGTGATCTACCTGCTGATGGACAAGTTTTCGCGCAAGCGGCGGCGCGAGGACGAAGAGGAAGAGCGACTGGCGGCTGCGGAATAACTGGTGTGTCATTCCCGACGCCCGGCGGAGCCGGGCGATCGGGAATCCAGAAAGCGACTTTGTTTGTTGACTGGATTCCCGTTTTCGCGGGAATGACAATTCCTCACTTCCCCCGGAAATCCGGCAGCCTGCGCTCCGCCGTCGCCTTCACGCCTTCCTTGAAATCGTCGGTGCGGCGCTGCCAGTCCTGTTCGACGAGTTCGCGCTCGGTCGCGCGCTCGACGCCTTCGGCGAGGCCGCGGCGCAGGGTCTCGCGGATCGAGAGAATGGCGAGCGGCGCCGATTGCGCGATCTCCGTCGCGAGCGCTTTCGCCGCGCTCAGCACGTCCGATTCGGGCACGAGCATGTCGGCAAGGCCGATCTCGTAGGCCTCCTCGCCTGTTATGCGGCGGCCCGTGTAGAACAGCAGCGCCGCCTTCTGCGCGCCGACGATCCGCGGCAGCGTGTGCGTGAGGCCGAAGCCCGGATGCATGCCGAGGCGCGCGAAATTGGCGGAGAAGCGCGCCTCCGCGCAGGTGACGCGGAAATCCGCCATGACGGCGAGGCCGAGGCCGCCGCCGATCGCCGCGCCATGCACGGCGGCGACGATCGGCTTCTCGATCTTGAAGAGGCGCGTCGCCTCCTTGTAGAGATGCTTGCCGCCTTCGGCGACCGTGCCGGTGTCGGCGCGATTGGCGAAATCGGCGCCCGCGCAGAAGGACTTGCCTTCGGCCGCCAGCACGCTCGCGCGGATGGTCGTGTCGCGATCGCCGGCCTCGAAGGCGGCGGCGAGTTCGCGGATCAGTTCATTGTCGAAGAAGTTGAAGGGCGGCCGGCGGATCGTGACGATCTGCACGTGGCCTTGCGTTTCGACGGTGAGGTCCTTGTACGTGGTCATGGGCGGTTTCCTTATTGCCGATTGTCATGGCCGTCGTTGCGGGCGGCGCGAAGCAATCCATCCCCGGATCATGGTCCAGATGAAGGGATGGATTGCCGCGTCGCTTCGCTCCTCGAATGACGGTCTTCATTCAGATGTCACCTCAACCCGAGTCCCCTTGCGATCATGCCGCGCAAAATCTCGCGCGTGCCGCCACGCAGCGAGAAGGAGGGCGCGTGCAGGATCGTGTGCGCGAGCACGGCGACGTAGGGGTTGTCGGACTTGCCGTCGGGCTCGGCGTCGACGATAAGGCGCAGCACTTCCACCATCTCCTGTTCGAGGCTGGTGCCGAGCTCCTTGACGATGGCCGCGTGAACCGCCGGATCCTCGCCGCGCTGGAGCATGCCAGCGATGGAGCGCGACATGCGGCGCAGCGTCATGAGATGCGCGATGATGCGGCCGAGCGCGATTTTCGCGCGATCGTCGACATTGTCGCCCAGCATGGCGAAGCCTTCGATCAGCAGCGTGAACGTCGACAGGAACCTGTCCGGGCCCGAACGCTCGTAGGCGAGTTCGCCCGTCACCTGCTTCCAGCCGTCGCCCTGGTTGCCGAGCAGGGCGCTCGTCGGCAGGAACATGTCCTCGAACACGACTTCGTTGAAGTGATGTTCGTGCGAGAGATCGTAGATCGGGCTGATCTTCAGACCCGGCGTCTTCATGTCGACGATGAACTGGCTGACGCCGCCATGCCTGTCGTCACTCTTTGAATCGGTGCGGCAGAACAGGATCATGTAGTGCGCGACATGTGCGCCGGACGTCCAGACCTTCGTGCCGTTGACCTTGAAACCGCCCTCGACCGCGGTCGCGCGCGTGCGGGTGGCGGCAAGATCGCTCCCCGAATCCGGCTCGCTCATGCCGATGCAGAAGAAGAGTTCGCCGCGCGCGATCTTCGGCACGAAGAATTGCTTCTGCTCTTCCGTGCCGAAGCGCAGGATGGAGGGCGCCGACTGGCGATCCGCGATCCAGTGCGCGCCGACGGGCGCGCCGGCTGCAAGCATTTCCTCCAGCACGACGTAGCGTTCGAGCGCCGAGCGTTCATGGCCGCCGTATTTCTTCGGCCAGGTCATGCCGATCCAGCCCTTCTCGGCCATCTTCCTGGAAAAGGCCGGATCGCGGCCGCTCCACGAGGAGGCGCGCTGGCGCGGCGTCATGTGGGCGAGTTCGACGGCGACAAAGGCGCGCACGTCGGCTCGCAGTTTTTCCGTCGCTTCGGTGTCGGGCGGCGGCGGCGCGAAAGTCAGTTGCGTCATTTTTCGCTCCTCACGCCGTCACGATGTCGGACCAGATGTTCTTCGAGCCGGCCTTGGCGGCGGCGCGGCCGATGATCAGCGCCCAGTCGCTTTCCTTGCCGAATTCGTCGCGCCACGACCACAGCCGCTTGGTGAAGTAGTGCAGCATATGCTCGCGCGTAAAACCGATGGCGCCGTGCGTCTGGTGCGCGATGCCGGCGCCGATGCTGGCGGCCTCGCCGCAGCGCGCTTTTGCTGCGGCGATCGGCAGCAGGCTCATGCCATTGGCGGCGGCTTCGGCCGCCATGTCGGCGGCGGCGTTGGCGGCGGCGGAATGGGCGGCGAGCATGGCGAGATTATGCTGGATCGCCTGGAACTTGCCGATCGGCTTGCCGAACTGAACGCGCTCGTTGGCGTATTGCAGCGTGATGTCGAGCGTGCGCGACAGGCTGCCTGCGATCTGGTTGGCGCGCATTGCGGCGCCGAAGGCGCGCAAGCTTTCGGCATTCACGCCCTCGCCTGCGGGCGCGACGTCGTTGCCGCCAAGATCACAATCGAAGGTCACGTCGTCGCGCGGCTCCATCGCGAGATTGCGGCCTTGCTCGATGGCGGCGAGTTTCGGATCGACGCGCGCAACCATGTTCTTCCCGTCCGCTTCGGCAAGCACGACTATCGCGGTCGCGTCGCGCGCGAAGGGGACACGTTTTGCACGACCCTCGAGACGCCAGGCGGCGCCGTTCTTCTTCAGAGACAGGGTCGAGCCGTTGCTCGCCGGCGCAATCGTCAGCGGGCCCTCGGGCAGCGCGAGCGAGCCGCCCGCAAGCCAGCCCGCGAGCATGGTTTCCGCGAGCGGGACCGGCGCGGCGTGGCTTGCCGAAATGCGAAGCGCGGCCAGCGCGTCCTCTATGGCGAGGCTGGAGCCGCCGGCGCTCTCGGGCAGAAGCGCGCCGGCGAGGCCCGCGTCGGCAATCTCCTGCCACAGCGCGGTCTGGAACGCGCCGTTCTCGGCGGCTGACAGCACGGATCTGTCGCAAGCTGCGCCGAACAATTTTTCGGCCATGTCGCGGATGAGGTCGGTCGTCTCGCTCATTGTGCTCGCTCTCGCTATTTCTTTCCGCCCGACTGGCCTGTCGGCTGACCGCCGCGCTGGCGCGCCCAGTCCTCGTCCGACCAGTTCAGCATCTGCGACACGCCGGCGCGCGCGCCGGCGAGCCAGCGCTTGCCGCCGTCGATCACCACCGTCTCGCCGGTGATGTAGCCCGCAAGATCCGACACGAGGAAGGCGCAGAGGTCGGCGAGTTCCTTATGTTCGCCGTCGCGGCGCAGCGGCACGCCGGGGTCGATCTCGTTTGCGCCGCCAATTGGCGTCAGGCGCGCGCTCGCGCCTTGCGTCGGGAAATTGCCGGGCGCGACGGCGACGAGGCGGATACCGTGCTGCCCCCATTCCACGGCAAGCGATTTCGTCATGGCTTCCATGCCGGCCTTGGCCATCGCGCTCGGCAGGGTGAAGGCCGCGCCATGCAGCGCCGACAGCGTGAGGATGGAGAGCACGACGCCCGGCCGCTTCGTCTCGATCCAGCGCTTGCCGGCCGCGACCGTGCAATAGGCCGTTCCGTGCAGGCAGGTGTTGAGCACAGCGTCGATCGCGCGAGGCGAGAGCTTGTGCGATTGCGCGAGGAAATTGCCGGCGGCGTTGTTGACGAGAATGTCGAGCGGGCGGCGCTGCGCAAGGCGGTCCATCATCTCCTCGACGGCGCCCGCGTCGCGGATGTCGCATTGCTCGATCTCGACGAAACGACCGAAATCCCTGGCGAATTCCTGCGCCGTATCCTGCAGGATCTCGCGCCGGCGGCCGCAGATGACGAGATCGGCGCCGAGCTGCATGAAGCGCGCGCCAATCGCCTTGCCGAGTCCCGTGCCGCCGCCCGTGACGAGCGCACGCTTGCCCTGCAGCAGGTTGGCTTCGAAACCTCCGGCCATCGTTCCGTCCCGCGCGCGGCCGACATTTTGGATTGGCGTCCGCACGATTTTCGTATCATAATTTTGTAGGGCGATTTTCGGACAAGTCGCGCGGCGACGCAAGTGCGCAGAGAAATTCAGGGAGAAAAGCGATGAATGACATGAGCGCGAAATCGGCGGGCTTCGGGTTCAATCCGGCCGACGAGCTGAACGATCTCCGCATGTCGGAGAAGGCCAAGCCGCTCTACGACCATGTGCGCAAGTTCCTGAAGGAAACGGTCGCGCCGATGCAGGTCGAATATATGGCGCTCGGCAAGGGCAAGGCGGATCGCTGGAGCTTCGCGCCGGGCCAGCTCGAATGCCTGCAGAAGGCCAAGGACAAGGCAAAGGCGGAAGGCCTGTGGAACTTCTTCCTGCCCGACGCCGAGACGGGCGAGGGCCTGAGCAATCTCGACTATGCCTTCATCGCCGCCGAACTCGGCAAATATCCGCTGGGTTCGGAAGCGATGAACTGCTCGGCGCCCGACACCGGCAACATGGAAGTGCTGGAACGCGTCGGCACCAAGGAGCAGAAGGACAAGTGGCTGAAGCCGTTGCTCAACGGCGAGATTCGCTCCGCCTATGTGATGACCGAGCCGAATGTCGCTTCATCCGACGCCAAGAACATTTCCACGACCGCCAGGCTCGATGGCGACGAATGGGTCATCAACGGCGAGAAATATTACATCTCCGGTCTCGGCGATCCGCGCTGCAAGATCATGATCGTGATGGTGAAGACCAATCCCGACGCTCCGCCCTCCAAGCAGCAGTCGCAGATTCTCGTTCCGGTCGGCACGCCCGGCGTCGAGGTCATCGGGCCGATGCACGTGTTCGGCCACGATCACGCGCCGCGCGGGCACATGCACATGCGCTTCAACAATGCGCGCGTGCCGAAGGAGAACATCCTGCTCGGCGAGGGCAGGGGCTTCGAGATCTCGCAGCTGCGCCTCGGCCCCGGCCGCATCCATCATTGCATGCGCACGATCGGCAAGGCGGAGAAGGCGCTCGATCTGATGGTGGAGCGTGGTCTTTCGCGCGAGGCCTTCGGCAAGAAACTCGTGCATCTCGGCGGCAATCTGCAGATCATCGCACAGGCGCGTTGCGAGATCGAGGCGATGCGTCTGATGGTGCTGAAGGCGGCCAAGGCGATGGACGTGCTCGGCAACAAGGAGGCGCGCGTGTGGGTGTCGATGGTCAAGGCCATGGTGCCGGAGCGCACGTGCCGCATCATCGACCAGGCGATCCAGATGCACGGGGCGACCGGCATTTCCAACTGGACGCCGCTCGCCGAAATGTACGCCGACGTGCGCCACCTGCGCTTCGCCGACGGTCCGGACGAAGTGCACTGGATGGTGGTGGGTCGCAATGAAGTGACGAACAGGTAGGGGCTGAAAGGCCCCCTCCCTAACCCTCCCCCGCTGCGCGGGAGAGGGGACAGGTTCGGGGCGTGATCAGCTGTATTGATGAAGTCGGCATTCTTCTCCCTCTCCCGCGCAGCAGGGGAGGGTCGGGTAGGGGCTGACGCCTCACCTCTTCGGAAACGCTCCCGCGATCGCGATCTCGGCTACCGGCTTGCGCGTGTTCGGCTGTTCGCCCGCCTGCAGCTTCTCCGGCAGGCTCGTCCTGTCGCCGCGCTTGCCGATCGCGATCGCCATTTCGATGTGGCAGTCGTCGGGCACATGCAGCTCGTCGCGCGCGTGATCGAAATCGACGCCGATCATGCCGTGCGCCGGCCAGCCGACGGCGGAGGCCTCGAGCGCGAGATAGGCCCAGGCGGCGCCGGCGTCGAGCGAATGCGAGCGCGAGGCGACATGCGTTCCGTCGGCCGCAACCCGCGTCTTGCGCGACACGAGAAAGACGATGGCTGCGGCGTTGCGCACCCAGAGTCGGTTGCCTTCGACGAGAAGCCCGTGGAACCTGTCGAAATCGGGCGTGCCGCGTCTGGCGTAGAGGAATATCCACGGTTGCAGATTGCTTGCCGAGGGCGCCCAGCGCGCCGCCTCGAAAATGCGCATGAGAACGGAATCGGGAATCGCCTCGCCGGTGAACGCGCGCGGCGACCATCGTTCGACGAATTGCGGCGAGACCGCATGGTCCGCCTTGCGGGGATTGTGCGACGTCATGTGGGGGTTCGCTCTCCTCTTCCGCTCCTGCCAGCGGCGACGAGCGTCGAAGGCCGACGTCGTCCGGGTTGAGGGGCGGACCAGAGGAAGGCGCGCATTACTTCCGCAGACGCCCCCGCTCCGCGCCGGAGAGAGAGCTATCGCCCCTTGGTCGGAATCTGATTGAAGGCGACGTCCTTGTCTACCCGGATGTCGCCGGGCAGCCCGAGCACGCGCTCGGCGATGATGTTGCGCAAAATTTCATCAGTCCCGCCCTCGATGCGGGTGGCTGGCGAGCGCAGCAGCATGGCCATGAACAGGCCGGCCTCGTCGACGCCGGGCTGCGTGCGCAGCGCGCCCATAGGCCCTTCGAGTTCGAGCGCGAATTGCGCAATGTCCTGCATGGTTGCGCCGGCGACGAGCTTGCCGATCGAGTTTTCCGGCCCCGGCCGCTCGCCGCGCGACAGCGCGGAGATGGCGCGATAGCCGGTGTATTTGAGGCCGTTCGCCTTCGTCGCCCAGGTTGCGAGCCGTGCGCGCACGGCGCGATTGTCGATCGCGGCGCCGTCGCCCATCGGCAGCCGCGCGCAGAGGTCGAACAATTCGGGAAAGCCGGTCGGCATTCCCGAGCCGATCGAGAGGCGCTCGTTCATCAGCGTTGTAAGCGAGACGTTCCAGCCGTTGCCCACCTCGCCCAGCCGCTGGCAGTCGGGAATGCGCACGTCGGTAAAGTAGACTTCGTTGAATTCCGACTGGCCGTTCGCCTGCCGGATCGGGCGGATGTCGACGCCGGGGGTCTTCATGTCCAGGAAGAACATGGTGAGACCCTTGTGCTTCGGCACGCCGGGATCGGTGCGCGCGATCAGCAGGCCCCAATCGGAATGATGCGCGCCCGACGTCCAGATTTTCTGGCCGTTGATGATCCACTCGTCGCCGTCTTTTTCCGCGCGCGTGCGAAGACCTGCGAGATCGGAACCGCCGGCGGGTTCGGAGAAAAGCTGGCACCAGATTTCCTCGCCCGAGGCGAGCGGCGGCAGGCGCTTCTTCTTGTGATCTTCATTGGCGAAAGCCATGACCGTCGGGCCGCACATGCCGTGGCCGATGATGAAGAGGCCCGACAGCTTGCCGAAGACGCCCTCTTCCTGACCCCAGATCACGCGCTCGATCGGGCTCGCGCCACGCCCGCCGTATTCCTTCGGCCAGTGCAGGCAGGCCCAGCCGGAATCGGCCTTCTTCTTTTGCCACGCCTTGGAGGCGGCGATGATGTCGCCGGATTTCAGCACGACGCGGCCGAACGGCGAGGCGCGCA